>CAZTSL010000148.1:0-10482 GCA_964616915.1 uncultured bacterium | reverse complement strand
TCATGATCTCTTGCGAGATCCACCGCAACGGGGTCTATCACTTTTTTGGGCGGTTGATTCGGGAGAGGGCAGGGCAAGATGAGATCGCCTTGGAGCGACCCTGGAGGGTGATGATTTTTCACCGGTGATGATTTTTCACCGGTGATTTTTTTCCCTTTCGGGTTCGCTGCGCTCCTCCTCAAAAAGAAACCCGTCCTTGGGGACGGGTTCATTGGAATCAGAGCGAATCTGGCTCTTGCATCTCCTGAGAATTCAGGGAGACGTGGATCTTCGTGAAGGGCCCAAGGCGAGAAGCCTCGGGCGTTCTTCCCGGATCAGTTTTCCTCTCCGTCGCGATCCTTGATCGAGGTGGCCAGATAGGAGCCGTCGGGGAGGACGTCACCTTTGACCTCCACGGCCATATCGAGTGCCAGGGAGGAGAAATCGGTGAGGGAACCGCGGTACTCCGTGTTTCCATCCGTCTGGATCGGGATGGGACCCTGGTCGTTGCTGAGCGTATCGAGCGTGAGGGTTCCGGTATTGCTGTCGAGGCTCGTCACGAGGCCGGATGCCTCGAAGGTGGTCTCCTCCTCGTCGGGATTCTTCGATTCCACGGAGATCGCAAGGATCTCTCCGGTGTCGAGTTCGGTGGTCCGGACTTCGACGAAGGCGCCCACGGCCAGGTCGGCGAAGCTGTGGAGGTCCTCCTTGTATTCGGTGTTGTCGTCGGTCAGGATCGTGATCGAGTTGACCACGAACGTGCCGGCATCGGCATCGAGGGCACTGATTTCGCCGCGAACCACCACATCGGAGGTGTTGCAGTCACACCCTTGGGTATCGACGGGTTCGCCGTCATCGGAGGCATCGCAGCGCTCGCTGCAGTGGTCGGTGTCACTGTCGTCGGGGATGCCGTCGCCGTCATCGTCCGCATCTTCGACATTGTCCTGGCCGTCACCGTCGATGTCGGCGTCCTGGTCATCGGGGATGCCGTCACCGTCGGTATCGAGTTCTTCGTCGTCGGGGATGCCGTCGTTGTCGTCATCCATATCCTCGTCATTGCGGTCGCCGTCGTTGTCCATATCGACATCCACTTCGTCGGGGATGCCGTCGCCGTCGAGATCCCGTTCATCGACGTCGGGGATGCCGTCGCCGTCGTCGTCCGTATCGATGTCGTCGGGGATCCCATCGTTGTCGTCGTCGTCATCGACGTCGTTGGGGACGAAGTCGCCGTCGGGATCGATGTCCTGGGCTTCCAGGTCGTCGGGGATGCCGTTGCCGTCGCGGTCGTCGTCATCGACATCGGGGATGCCGTCGCCGTCATCGTCCGTATCGACGTAGTCGCTCTGGCCGTCGCCATCCGTATCGAGTTCGTCGTAGGGATTCTCGCTGGCGGAGAGCTGGACGAAATCCTGGGCCTGCGATTTGGCCGTGGTCTGCGAATCGAGGGTTCCGAGCGTGATCATCAATTCCTGGCCATTGGGCGTCGTTGCGGGGATGAGCAACTCCTGCATCCCGGAGAGATCGACCTCGAAGACGAGGACCGCGATCGTGGCGCCGGTGTTGGCATTGACGATGATCAGCGAGAACTCGAATTGATCGACGATCCGGATCTCGATCTTGAACGATCCGTCGGAGGGATCGACGGAAGCTGTATACATCGAGCCGTCCATGCCGCTGACGATCACCTCCAGATCCTCGTACGTGCAGTCCCGTCCTCCGCAGAGCCCCTTGAGGGCTTGCAGGGAGATGGTCCCCTGAACCAGGGTGACCGGAGAGTTGTCGATGGGACAGGCGGGTCCCACCAGCAGAGCGAGCGCGGACACCATGAAGGCGAGCAGCGCGAGGGCACCGATTCTGCTCCTTTTCGAGCATCTCAGCATTTCGAACCTCCTTTTTCGTCGTTGAAGTTTCAAGGGAGCGCCGCGGCTTCATCCTTGCTCCATCCTTGCAGATGGCAGCAGGGACGCCCCGACCGCTCCAGTTCCAGATGGAAATTTCCCCGATCATGCGGGGTAGATCTGGCGGGGAAGAGATGCATGTTTCATGCCGGAATTTCCATCCCTTCCCCTTCCGGAGTGCCGGACGATCTCACGATCTCCATGCCATCCGCTGTTTGGGGGGGGGGGAGGCGGAGGAACGCTTCCGGGAATCGGAGTGTTTCGGAGAGGAGATCCTCTCTGCCGCGGTGAGGGGCAGGAGGGGGCATCTCTCTGAAATTTTTTCGGGATTGGAGATTTTTTCCGGTTTCTCCTTGCGATCCATCGGCCGCAGGGTCAGGCAAGGGAGACGATGCGTCGCTCGTCTTCGTCTCCCCGTGGGAAGTCCCGAATGGGATTTCATATCGTTTTCCGTAGGGAATGGCTGGTGTGTGCCTCCATCCGTGGATGGAGCGGGGGGCGCAGAGCCCCGGCAAAGTCGTGAATCCTCCAGGCATCCGGTGAGGATGCCATGTGGATTCCGCGAATCATGGGGATTCAAGATGTGGTTGACCTGCGGGGATGCGTATGGTAGCGTGGGCAGATCCTGCAGCAATGGATGGCGGTCGATTTCCTCCCGATCTTCCGCCCGATTTCTTGGATTTCCAATCTCTCACCCGGATGAACCGGAGCGGATCGGCGCGTGCGTGCCACTCGGAAGCGTATCGTCGAAGTTCCGGGAATTCTCCATCCCCCCTGTCGGGAGGCCGTGGACCATGGTAGGCTCGTTCGTTTTCCGGATCGTTTCTTCCCCCTGGAAGTTCTTTTGGCGTCTGTCGCTCTTCCTCCTCCTCTTGGTGGGGGGGATCGGTTTCGTGCGTTGTCCTTCTCCGAAACCCTCGGAGGTACGAGTCGGGTTGTCGGCGTTGCGCGAGCCGGTCGAGGTGATCCTCGACGAGTTGGGGATTGCGCACGTCTTTGCGCGCAACGAATGGGATCTGCGGGTGGCGGAGGGGTACTTCCACGCGCGGGACCGTTTCGTGCAGATGGATCTCTACCGCCGCACGGCCCGGGGTCGGCTTGCGGAACTCGTCGGTCCCGACGGGATCGATTCCGACGCGGCGATGCGGACCTTCGGGCTGGGACGGGCCGCGGAGGCCACGGTGGCGGAGATCGCGTCCCGAGCCGCGGGGGGGGACGGGGAAGCCGCGGACCTGCTGGCGTCGATGGAAGCCTTCGCCGCGGGGGTCAACGCCTACATCGCGGAGATCACGACGGGCCGGGTGCCCCCTCCAGCGCTCTACACGGCGCTCCTTGGCCGCAACCCCACGTCGGAGGAGATCCCTTCGTGGGAACCGGTCGATTCCTTCGCGATCGGCAAGCTCGAATCGTTCGATCAGTCCTTCAGCGCCTACTATGACCTGATCGGGGAGGATCACCGGGAGAAGATGCTTGCGACCTTCGGGGAACCGGGCGCACCGGGGGTCGTGCCGGGGCGGGAGGGATTCTTCTGGGACATGTTCCGCCTCGAACCGGCGGTCGAGGTCTCGATCCTTCCGCCTGCCGGGGGGGGACGGCGCCATCCCTTGCGGAAGTCGTCCGCCCTGGGGGGAAAGCGCTCTCCTACGCCCGACCCCTTGATCGAAGCGGCGATCGAACGGATCGAGCAGGCCTTTCGTCCCCTTCCCCTCCTCGACCGGACTCCGCTCGGTTCGGGGAGCAACAACTGGGTCGTGTCGGGGCGGCATACGGCCAGCGGGTTTCCGATCCTGGCCAACGATACCCACATGGGGCTACCCGTTCCCACGATCTTCTATCAGATCCACCTCAACACGGCCGCGCAGGGGGGAGAACTCGACATGGCCGGGGTCACGATCCCGGGGGTGCCGGGGATCCTGATCGGCCACACGGCGTATCTCGCGTGGGGGATCACGAATGCCCTCGTCGATGTGACGGACGTGTACCGGGAGCGGGTCGTCGAGCGGGATGGGGAGATGGCGGTCCTCTTCGACGATCCCTTCGACGATCCCGACGAGGGAACGAAGGAAGTTCCCGTGCGGGTGATCGACCGGCCGATCCGGGTGCGGGATCCGGAGACGAAGGAACTCTTCGAGGTTCCCTTCACCGTGAAGGAGGTGCCCCATCACGGGCCGATCCTCTCGGAAGGAGGGGGGGAGGCGATCTCATTCCGCTGGAGTGGCCTTGGCGCCACGGGGGAGTCGTTCACCTTCCCCCGTCTCCACCGGGCCCGGACGGTCGAGGAGGCGCGGGAGGCGATGCGTCCCTACGACGTCCCCCCCTTCTCCTTCGTCTTTGCCGACATCGAGGGGAGGATCGCCTACAGCGGGCAGGCGTATCTCCCCATCCGTTCGGAGGCCGCTCGTTCCCCGGAGACGCCCCCCTTCTTCCCCCTCCCCGGGGGTGGGGACCACGAATGGATCGGTCGCCTCGATCCCGACGATGCCCCCTTCCTCCTCGACCCGGAGGAGGGGTTCATCGTCACGGCGAACAACGCGATCGCCGGGCACGTCTTCGACAACGATCCGCTCAACGACGGCCACTACTTCGGTGCCTTCTTCGCGCCGGGCTTCCGGGCCGCCCGGATCCGTCACCTTCTCGAGGAGAAGATCTCGGCCGGAGAGCCGCTCACGATCGAGGCGATGGTGGCGATCCAGGCGGACATGCACTCGAACACGGCCGAACGGCTCCTGCCTCATCTCCTCGAGGCCGCGGCGGAGCACCCCGAGTCGATCCCCGAGGGAACAGGGGTCGAAGAGGCCCTTTCCCGGCTTGCCGCCTGGGACCTTCAGACCCCGGCGGCGATCTCCCCGAACGAGCCGCAGATCGAGAGCCGGGATCCGGCGGTTCGGGCTTCCAGCGTGGCCACCACGATCTACAACCTCTGGCAGAACGCCTTCCTCACGGAGAGCCTCGACGACGAGGACGCGGCGATTCGGGCGACCGCAGGTGAGGTTCGCTTCCTCCCCGACCTGCACGTGGGGTTCAACGCCATCCTCAAGAACCTCGAGGCGCCGGAGGAGACCTTTACGGGGTGGGCGCTCTTCGACCGCCTCGACACGCCGCAGATCGAGACGCCAGCGCAGATCATGCTCGAGAGCCTCGCCAGGGCCGTGGAGAAGGGGGAGGAGATCTTCGGTACCCCGGAGATGGACGAGTGGCTCTGGGGCAGACTCCACACGATCACCTTCCAGGATCTCACCGGGATTCCGGCGAACAACATCCCCCCCGGCGATCTCGAGGACGAGGCGGGCTTCCCCACCGGTTTTCCCCGCAAGGGGGACCGCTACAGCATCGATGCCTGTGATTTCAGCTTCCGCGCCGGCATGGGGAGCGCTCCGGAGAGCCGCAACGATTTCACGTACGGCGGCGGTCCCTCGATCCGCTTCGTCGTCGAGATGATTCCGGGGGCAATTCGTGCGGTGAACGTCATCCCCGGCGGGCAGAGCGGGCACCGCGCCTCCCCCCACTACGCCGACCAGGCCCACCTCTGGGTGGAGAACGAAGCCCACCCCCTCCACTTCTACCTGACCGACATCCTCGAACATGAGGAAACCCGTTTCCTCCTGCTTCCCGAGCCCTGAGGAACTCCTTTCCTCGATGGCCGTCCCCTTGGGCGCCAGGTGCATCCCGCATCGTCACGATTATGGCGGAGGGGGGGCGAGGCCACCGAAGGGACACGAATCGTTACGGCGGACCTGCGCATCGGCAACAGCGTCCAGGGATCCGGCCGATCATGGAGGAGGAATCTTGCGGATCGGGGGCATCGGGAGAGGGGGAATCGGGATGGGGGGGCAGGATCGGGGATCGTCGAATTACTGACGGTCGACGGAGAAGTGGAAGCGGATCTCGTCGATCGAAGTGCCGTTCACATAGGTGGTGAGGGTGCCGTCGAAGTCGATGTGATCGACCACCAGATCACCGTCGTCGTCGCTGCCATATCCCTGAAGCGAGAGACGATAGGTCGTCTGGACGTCCTCGGAGGAGGCTTCCGTCCCTTCGAGAACGACCTCGGCACCGTCGATCGTACCCCGCAGCGGAGGAAGGTGTTCCTCGTAGGGGAAGGTGAACCCCGCGATGACCCCGCCGACGCCCTCACCATCCTCGGTGATCGTGAGGCTGGGCATCGCCTGCGGATCGACCCCCTCCTCCTCGTACGTCACGCCCGCTCCGGAATAGTCGCCCGAGAAGGCCATCTGAGCCGAGTCACAGCTCCCGGCACCGTTGCCGACGAAGAAGATCATGCTCAGGATCAAGAGGCAGAACGAGAGGAAGGTCTTACCACTCATTTTCCATCTCCAGGCGTCAGGAAACGAACAGGATCGGCAAATCGAGCGTTTCCGCGCACAATGAAGGCCTGGAGTTCCGGTGTTGACAACGACCCACCTTCCGGATATAATTTCTCCAGACCTCTTTTCCAACCAGAAAAGAAAACTCGGATCGAAGAGCACCGCGGCAACGGTGCTTTTCTTTTTGGGGACCGTTCGACCTGGGTCTTCCAGCCTCCCTGTGTCATCCTTGACGCTTTTCTGAAAATGCAGGGAGTATGCCAAGCCAGGAAAAAATCAATGTAACTTATTGATTTGAAAGGATAAGACGCCATATCCCTCCGGAAGAGGGGGGAGAGGACGCATCAAATTGACAAAAAAATGTCATTTTCCTCTCTCAGCAGGAAGGAAAAGCGTCTTTCCACCCCCTGCCGCTTCATCGAAATGAGGAGAAAACCCTGGAGCAATGGGCAAAACGGGAATTGTCAATCATATGACACCCCCCCCCTCTCTCTCCCGTGGAGGTCATCGGCAAGGGAGGGAAGAGAGAGATCGAGAAGGGAGATTGGGATGGGCAACGAAAACGAATATGTTCCAGGACTCGAAGGGATCGTTGCCGCGGAGACGCGGCTCAGTGAGGTGAAGGGCCTCGAGGGGAAATTGACGATCGCAGGATTTCCCGTGGAGGAACTGGCCGCCAACGCCACCCATGAGGAGGCGATCGCTCTCCTCTGGTTCGACCGGCTCCCCGATCGGGGGAGGCTCGATGCCCTGCGGGACGCCCTTCGAAAGAACCGCCGCCTCTCCGAGGCAACCCGAGCGGTGCTCGAAGCCGCCGCCCGGGAGGGCGTGAGCGTGATGGACGCGTTGCGGATGGGCACCGCCACGATCACGCCGCCGGCCGTTGAGTGTCAAGGAATCGACATAGATCCGATGGCCCTCTCGATCGTGGCGAAGCTCCCCGTCATCACCGCCACCTTCTGGCGGCTTCGCCAGCAGCAGACGCCGGTCGAGCCGGACGACACCCTCGACCAGGCGGCCAACTACCTCTACATGCTGACGGGACGGCGGCCGAGCCCGGCGCGGGTGCGGGGTCTCGAAACCTATCTCAACACGGTGATCGACCATGGTCTCAATGCCTCGACCTTCACCGCCCGTGTCATCGTTTCGACGGGTTCCGACCTCGTCTCCGCGGTCACGGGGGCGATCGGCGCATTGAAGGGTCCCCTGCACGGGGGGGCACCGGGCCCGGCGCTCGAGATGGTCTTCGAGATCGGAAAGAAGGAGAACGCGGAGCGCTACATCCGGAAGAAACTCGAGCAGGGAGAACGGCTCATGGGCTTCGGCCACCGGGTCTACAAGGTCTACGACCCGCGGGCCCGCGTCCTCTCCGCGGCGGCGGAACGGATGTTCGCACGCGAGGAGGATCTCTCCCTCTACGAACTCGCCCGCCACGTCGAACGGGTGGCGCTCGACCTCCTCGCCGAGTACAAACCGGGGCGAAACCTCCAGACGAACGTCGAATTCTACACGGCGCTCCTCCTCCATGGCCTTGAACTCGAGGTCGAACTCTTCACCCCCACCTTTGCGCTCAGTCGTGCGGCCGGATGGATCGCCCATGCGCTCGAACAGCGGGAAAGGGGTCGGCTGATTCGTCCCAAGGCCCGCTATATCGGCGATCACGACCGTCGCTGGATCCCCCTGGACGAGCGGTCGGCGAGATGATCCCCCCCGTACGTCTTCCCCTACGATCAGGGTAGCGGCCCTGGAGGAGCGACCTCGTCATGAGCGGGGGATTTGGGCAGAAGAGCGTCGTACACGTCCTTCCCACCTTCGAGGTCGGAGGACTCGAAAATGGCGTCGTCAATCTGATCAACCGGATGGATGGACGCCGATTCCGTCATACCCTCTGCGTCTTCTCCGGCACGGCCGGAGCGCGGGAGCGTCTCCTTCGGGAGGTGCCGGTCCATCTCCTCGGGAAACGGGCGGGCAACGATCCCCGCCTCCCCTTCCGGATCGCCCGGGTGCTCCGGGAGACGAAGGCGGATATCGTGCGGACCTACGGGTGGGGGGCCTGGCTCGAAGGGGTCATCGCGGCCCGGATCGCCGGGGTTCGCTGCCGGATCCACAGCGAACACGGCTTCATCGTGGAGGAACTCGCCGCGGTCCCCTGGCGGCGGCGGCTGGCGCAACGCTTCGCGGCCGCGATGACGACCCGGATCGTGGCGGTCTCGACGGCGATCGAAGCGGCGCTCCTGGCCCGCGGGATCCCGGCGGGGAAGGTGACGACGATCGTAAATGGCGTCGATACGGAGCGATTTCGCCCCGGCGATCCCTGCGGAATCCGGGAAGCGCTCGGGATTCCTCCCGGCGCCTTCGTCCTCGGCAGCGTGGCGCGCCTCGATCCGATCAAGGATCTCGGGAGCGTGATCCGGGCGCTGCCCCACCTCCCCGGCACGCGCTATCTCATCGTGGGAGAGGGGCCGCAGGAAGGGGAACTGCGGGCGCTGGCCGACGAACTTGGCGTGGGGGAGCGGGTCTCCTTCCTTGGCACCCGTTCCGACATCCCCGAGATCTTGCGGGCGTTCGATCTCTTCCTCCTCCCCTCCCTCAAGGAGGGGACCTCGAATACGCTTCTCGAAGCGATGGCCACGGGGCTGCCGATCGTGGCCACCGCGGTGGGGGGAACCCCGGAGCTCATCACGGACGGGACCGACGGGCTCCTCATCCCCCCCCGGGCCCCGGAGAAGATCGTCGAGATCGTCCATAGGGCCCGGAAGGAACCGGAAGTCTTCCAGGCCCTGGGCAAGGCCGCCCGGAGAAGCGCAGAGACCCGCTTCAGCCTCGAACGGATGGTTGCATCCTACGAAGCGCTCTATATGGAGGCCTCCGCCGCGCCCTGAAGGATCTCCTCACCGCGCCGATCCGCGAAGATCGCCTCGAGGTCACCGCTGGAATCGTGTTCGATCCACAGGGCACGAGCCGAAAAGGGGTACGATGAGACTCGGGAAGCATCTGCTCTGGATCACGCAGTACTACACGGACGCCGACGAACCGGGGGACGACCGGCAGCGGATCCATGTGGAAGCGATGCTCGAAGCCGGCTTCCGGGTGACGGTCCTCACGGCCCAGGTGCGTCACCTCGACCGGCGGCTTTTCGGGAAGAAACGCCTCTTCCGGACCACGAAGCAGGGGGCGCTGCGGATCGTGCGAACGTATGCCACGCCGGGGTATGGAACCTTTGGCTCCCGGTTGCGCAACTACCTCTCGTTTGCGGCCCTGGCCTTTCTCTACGGGCTCTTTCGGGCCGGCAGGGTGGATGCCGTCTTCGCATCCTCCCCCTCCCTCTTCGCCGGGGCGGCCGGGGCGGCGATCGCGGCGTTGCGGCGGGTCCCCTTCGTGCTCGAGGTTCGGGATCTCTGGCCCGAATCGGCAGTGGCGCTCGGCTTCCTCGAGCATCCCGTCCCGATCGCGATGAGCCGTTGGCTCGAACGCGCGCTCTACCGATCCGCTGCGGCGATCGTCGTCCTCACGCGGGGGATCGAGCGGGGCGTTCTGGCCGGAGGGGGAACGCCGGAGCAGATCCGTTTCGTCCCCAACGGCGTGGATCGTCGCTGGCGGGAGAAGCTGCGGCAAGCGAGGGGATACGCACGAGAGGGGGCGGGGGGACAAGGGACGGTCGCGCTCTATCTCGGCACGATCAACGCTTCCTACGACTTCGATCTGATTCTGGCCGCAGCGCGGGCGTTGCCACGAGTCTCCTTCCGGTTCGTCGGCGGTGGGGACCGGCGGGAGGCGGTCGAACGCAAGGCGCAGGGCCTCGGAAACGTGACCTTCCTCCCCCCCATCCCCCATGAGCGGCTCCCTCAGCTCCTTGCCGGCGTCGATATGGGCCTCGTTCCCCTCCGGGACAACCCCCTCTTCCAGGGAACCCTCCCCCTCAAGGTCTTCGAACTGATGGCCGCGGCAAAACCGATCGTGGCCAGCGTCCCTGCTGGAGAGCTGAGTCTCCTGATCGAGGAGAGCGGAGGCGGGATCGCCGTCCCTCCCGGGGATCCGAGCCCCTTCATCGCGGCGATCGAGCAACTCCTCGAACACCCGGAAAAGGCCGAAGAGATGGGAAGAAAGGGGGAAGCCTACGTCTTCGAACACCACACCCGCCAGCGGCTCGTGGAACCCCTCGTCTCTACGATCGCGGCCCTCACGCACCGATCGTGATCCCCGCTTCCCCTTGTCACCCGGGGATCGTCGATTTCGATGCGATTGCCCTGAAAATGGCCCCGAAGAATCTTGACAAAGGG
>CAZTSL010000147.1:5977-10629 GCA_964616915.1 uncultured bacterium | reverse complement strand
GAGGCGTCACCGTCATCGTCGGGGGAGGTTTTCATGGCAAATCGACCCTGCTGGCTGCTTTGGCCCGTTCGGTCTATCCCCATATTCCCGGGGATGGACGGGAAAGGGTCGTCACGAACAGAAACGCAGTCTTCTCTCGATCGGAGGAGGGCAGATCGGTGCGGGGCGTCGATATCGAGCCCTTCATTGCACGTCTGCCCGATGGGCGCGCAACGACTTCGTTTCACACCGACAATGCCAGCGGCAGCAGCTCGCAAGCGGCTTCCGTGGTCGAAGCCATTTGGGCCGGTGCCCGCGTCCTCTTCTTCGATGAAGACAGTTCTGCCACCAACTTTCTCGTGCGCGATCCCATCATGCACGACTTCGTACGGGGGGATCCCATCACGCCGCTGGTATTCCATCTCCGCCACCTTTACGAAGAGTTGGCCGTGAGTTCGGTGGTTGTCAGTGGTTCCAGTTCCCAATTTCTGGGGATTGCCGACTGTGTGATCGAGATGCGCCGATGGCTGCCTCACGATCGCACGGCCGATGCGGCCTCCCTTCCGGTCACCCTTCCCCAGGCATCTCGGTGGCGTTTTCCCCCATCCGACCCCCGCCGGCTCGGAGCCGGGAATTTCGATCCCAGCTATACCGACCGGAAGCGCAACAAGACGATCCCAGTCCGGATCAAGCCGCTACGGGGAGTTCCCCGAATCCTCGAGTATGGAGACGACCGCCTCGATCTGCAAGCACTCGAAGCCCTGGTGGACGCGGATCAGGTACAATGTATCGGCCAGGCCCTCTACCACGCGCACGGTCATCTTCCCCCAAGAGATGCTTTCTCGCCCAGTTCCCTGGCAGAGTGGTTCGACGACACGGCAGCACAAGGCCTGCAAGTCTGGCAGGGAGAACAACATCTTTATCTCGCTCGTCCCCGTCGCTTGGAATTCGCAGGCGCGATCAACCGGGCGCGGAGCCTGAGGTTGCTGTCATAGACCGAGAAACGGGCACCTGATTCCCTCAGACATTTCGCACGAATGTCGTAGCACGTCATTTGAATCACTTACTTGAAAACCAGTGCCGGCGCAATCCGGTGAAGTGCGAAAAAGTTCCGGGTGAGTTTCATGGATCGATCCTGGGTCTTCCCGACGAACGCTTTGCGCCTGCGCGGATTGTGTGATATACTTCGACGAGGTGCCGAGGGGGATTCCGTCCCTACCCGAAGCTACGGTCGGAGCGCCCCTCCGAAGGTCGGAAGGGGAGCGAAGGACCCCGGACGACTCCATGAGACTTTCAGGACAGATTCATGTAATGATCGTTTCGATGGGATCGAGGAATCCGGGTTCTCTCAGCCGGTACGCCATGCATCGAGATATCGGCATCGAGGCAAGAGATGGGAGGGGGGTCCGAGGATGGCTCTCAACGCACACACCCGACGAAGGGAAGAGAACTTTCCTGTCGAATCCGAAAAAGTCCACTTGCAATGGAAAGAGAAGCTCGGATCGGAGGATACGTCCGTAGGCATCTATTTCGATGGTGCGCGTTGCGTCGTACTGGCGGATCACACGCTCGCCAGTTTCGACGAGAAGGGGGGGAATCAGTGGAAGCGTGAACTGAAGGCCACTGCTCCCATCCTGGCGGGGAACGAACGTTTCCTGGCGATCGCCGCCGGCCAGCGATTGATGGTCCTCTCCCACGAGGGGAACATCGATGGGAAATTCACCTTTCCGGGCAGAATCTCTCATCTCCTCCTCTCTCCGAAGCGATCGGAGATCGTCGTGCTCGCCGCGATCACGGCCGCGAACCGTCCCCTCTACCGCCTCTGTTCCTGTGCGTCGTCCGGTGTGGTCGAATTCACGCGGGATCTCAAGCATCCCCCTCTCGGCCTCCATATCGTGGACGATACGATCGTGACGGCCTATGCCAGTGGGGTGGTCCATCATTTCACGCAGAAGGGAGAACTGCGCAACCGTATCGATCTCAAGTCGAAACTGAGCGCTTTCCCCTCCGCCAAGCCCCTCGTCTTCGAGGGGGAGGACAAGATCCACTTCTTCCTCGACGGGTGGCGGGAACTCCATGCCGTGGATCTGCGGATTCTGAGCGTGTCGGAGGAGGAGATGCTCTTTTCGCGCCGGGGCCGTTTCCTTTGCCTCTATCACTTCCGGGATGGGTTCCTCTGGGAGGTGCTCCTCCCCGAGAAGATTCGGGATGCCGGGCTCTACGCAGAAAGGATCCTCGTCCTCTCCGAGGGGGGTCTTCACGCCTTTTCCCTCGCCGATGGGAGCCATCGCTTCTCGATGGAGATCGAGGGGGGCAAACGGCTCTTCCTTCCCCGCCAGGGACGAAGGTTCCTCATTCTCCACGGCACCGGGATCTCCTGCTGGGAACTCCCCACCCCGCGGAGGGAGCGTTCCGAGGAAACGACACAGAAGCGACAGGAATCCCGTAACGGTTGAGCCGGGCTGGAGGCTCGATGCGCCGGAATTCCGGAATCATCGTCGCTTTGGGGCTACTTCTCTTCATCGCGTATCCGTTCCTGCGTTCCCGCCAGCAGGTGCTCACCCCCATCCGCGGACGCCGTTTGCCCCCCCACCGACCGGGGATGTTGCTCTTGGCGGTCGATGGGGAGATGTCGCAGCGAGCGTTCCAGGAGGTGCTCGATCGGTGGCGTCTTTCCCGGGTGGCGTCTTATCCTCCCATCGGGGCCTTCCTCTTGCGTCATCGGGGGGACACCCCATTCGACCGCTTGCTCGCCGAGCTGAGGCAGATTCCGCATGTCCGATTCGTTTCACCCGACCATCTGTGCAAACCGGCCTTCCTCCTCGTAGGCCCGCCCCGCAGGGAATGGGCGGGGGGGGCAACGCCGGAGGATCCCTTCCCTGTGGTCACCCTCCCCCTGCGCAGCACGATTCCCGTGGCGCTCCTCTCCTCTCCCATCGATCTCGAGCATCCTGCCTTGCAGGGGCTGCGTTGGCTCAACGCCGGGGAGGATCCCGATCATGACGGTTACGCGACCCTTCGCGATCTCAACGGTCTGGACGACGACGGGAACGGATTCATCGACGACCTGTTCGGCTGGAACTTCGTGACCCGAGCGCCCGCTCTCGAAGGGTGGACCTTTACGGAGCCAAGCGGCCTCCTTGCCGGAACCGTCATGGGGGGGCTCCTTTCGGCGGGTTTCGCCCATGACGTCGGAGAGCGGCTCCGCTGGATGCCGCTGACCGTCTTCGCCTACGATCCCGACAGCCGGCACGTCGAGTGTTCCGATTCTACAGTGGTTCCCGCGATCCTCTATGCCGTGGAACGGGGGGCCCGCATCGTGGTGGGGGGGTGGACTCCGCAAGGAAGGATGTCGCCGGCGCTCCAGGCCGTCTTTCGCGCCGCGCCCGATCTCCTCTTCGTCCTTCCGGCGGTGACCGACGGCATCGCCCGTCTGGAGGGGAGCGAAAACCTCCTCCTCGTCGCCGCCCTCGACGCTTCAGGGGAGCGGGCGCGATACGTCCGCACGAACGCCTTCGACCTCGCCGCCCCTGGTGATGGGGTCGTCGCCCCGGTCGCTGGTGGCGGTTATGCCCCCTGCTCCGGCAATGGGGTCGCCGCCCTGCACGTGGCGCGTGCGGCCGTTCTCCTCGCCTCTCTTGCTCCCGACCTCTCCGCCGCGGCGCTCAGGCGTCTCCTCGTCGAAAGCGCGGCCCCCCTTCCCGGTGGGGGGAGACGGCTCGATCTGCGCCAGGCCCTCTCCAACCTGCCCTCCCCGTAGCCTTGCTCCATCCCAAACCCCCGACCGGATTCCGGATGCTTCCGTCTCGATTCCGGCTGAAGGGAGGGGGGAAATCCCTGTCGCCCGGACGATCGATACCGATACGTCCGCAACTTTCCATCGGCTTCGAGGCTCGGCACGGGATTGGCAAAGGGAAATGCCCGTGAAAGAGAGAGAGGGGGGACGCCGGGGAGCCTTGCGCGCCACCGAACCCGTGCGCCCCCGATCGTTCCCCTCCGGCGCTCTCCAGGAAACGATCCGGAGAGCGATCCAGAGATCGGGCCGGAGATCGGGTAGAGGTTCCCGCGAGACCGGGCCGCGGCGGAGGGAGTCGCGATGTGTAGCGAGAAGGTCGAAACGAGGCGCTTCCCAGGAGAGGAACCCCGGAGGTGCGCCTTCGATCGCTCGAAAGAGCGGTGGCTCCTCCTCGTCCTCCTTCCCCCCCTGCTCGGAGGTGGGAGGGGGGAAGCGTACGCCCAGAGGAAGACCAGGGGGCGGGATCCCTTCCTTGCCGATGCGGCCCTTGCGGAGACGGAAGACACGACAAAATCGGAAAGACCAGAGGAACTCGACTGGGGAGACGCGGAGGACGAAGATCTCGAACCCCTCCAGGGAGACCCGACAGTCGCGGAAGGCCCGACGACACCCGACCGGGAAGACCCCGAATCCGACTCGGAAAACCTGACGGCCATGTGGGAAGAGCTGGAGGCCCTGGAAAGTCCAGAGATCCGCTACCCCTCCCAAGAAAGCCTCCAGGAAGGGCTCCAGGAAGGGAAGGGACTCGCAGGGATCTCCTACGCCTTTCAGGCGATCCCTCGCGAGGGATCGTGGCTCCCCGAACTCTCTCTCGCCGGGGGAATCACCTTTGTTACGAGCCGCCGGGAAAGGACGACACGCCTCCCCATCGAGGAAG
>CAZTSL010000147.1:3178-5877 GCA_964616915.1 uncultured bacterium | reverse complement strand
ATCACCTTTGTTACGAGCCGCCGGGAAAGGACGACACGCCTCCCCATCGAGGAAGGGGCCTTCTCCCTGCCCCTTCCGAAGGGATGGGAAGGGGGGAAGAAACGCTTTGCGATCTTTCTCCGCTTCCGGTGGCCATTTCCCGAACGACTCGCGGAGAACTACCGGATGGTGAATACCGAGAAGGAGCGGGCATGGTCCGATCTTCGGATCGCTGCGCTCGAACGGATCGCGGAACTCCGCGCGGAAGGGACGCTGGCGCATGCACCTGAAAAGGGGGAAAAGGCCTCCCGCCACCAGGCGTGGGAAAGGATCATCGCGGCGGAATCGCGCGCCGCACGGATCGAACTCCTCGAACGGATCGCCCGGTTCCCACCCGCCGCAACGCCACCATACGGTGACACGACAGAGGGAACAGCAGAGGGAACGGCTCCGAAGCGTTCCAACGAACGGCCTTGAAGGATGGGAGATGAGGAATGAGGAGAGAGGCGCCGAGGACAACGAGGAGGCGAAAGAGGTTCCGATCGGTTTCGTGCTGCTGCCTCCTCTTCGGATGCCTTTCGGCGTCCAACGCTTGGGGGGGGAGGAATTTCTCTCCGCCCCACCCCCCTTCGACACGACTGGAGGACGCGGAACGGGCCATGACCGAATGGTGGGACGCGGATCCTTCGATCGGCGAGGTCCAGGAAGCCGTCCGCCAGAAGCTCCAGAGCGACCCCCAACGCTTCGAACGGATGGCCAGGCGGCTGCGGCGGCGAAACCTCCTCCCCGAACTCACCGTATGGGTCCGCCGGAACTTCGGAGCGGACGCAACGTTCAAGGTCGCCTCGGACACGGAGATCACCGCCGACGGCGAGGTCTTCGTCGGTCCCGATACGGAGTCGTTCGTGTTGGCCAACCAGCAGGATCTCTCCCTCCAGTTTCGAGTCTCGTGGGATCTGGCGGGGATCTACCTCGATTCGGAGGAACTGAAGCTTCCCCGGCTGGCGGATGCGGCGCAGCGCCACACGACCGAGGCGCTCCTTCTGGCGACGAAGCTCTACTACGAGCGCAAACGGATGCTCGTCACCTGTTTCCTCGATCCTCCCGAGGAAGGGGTGAAACGCGCCCGACTCGAAGTGGAGATCGAGGAACTCACGGCCCGACTCGACGCGCTGACCGGCGGACGCTTCACCCGGGCGTCGAAGGATCGGAAGCGTCTCCTCCGGTGCGCCCCAGGCGGTGGAGGTGGAGGATGAAGAAGGGATACGTGCTCCTGCTCCTGCTCGCGTATGGGTGTGCGCCTCCCCCCTTCGATGAGGTGGCCACGGCGTCCCACTCTTCGGCGCCCCGGCAGGGGGAACGCGAAGCCACCGTCGCCAAGGTGATCGATGGCGATACGATCGTGCTGGATACACCGGAATCGGAGGTCGTCCGCTACATCGGCATCGATGCCCCGGAACTCACGCCCTCGGCGGGGCAGTGCGGTTGCTACGGCCCGGAGGCGCTGGAACGCAACCGTGCCCTCCTCGAGGGAAGACGGGTTCAGATCCTCGAGGGGGAAGAGCGATGGGACCGCTGGCGACGGACCCTCGCCTACGTCTTCGTGGAGGGGCGACTCATCAACGCCCTCCTCCTGGCCGAGGGATATGCCCGAGCGCTCGCGATCGATCCGAACACGGAATTCGCCGGTTACTTCGAGACACTCGAAGGAGAGGCGCGCCAGGAAGGAATCGGGCTGTGGGATGCGTGTCGGGAGATCCCGGAATGTGTGGAATGAACCGTTCGATTTTCCCCGGTATGCCTCTCCTCTGGGGCCTCTTCACCCTCGCGGCTTGTTCGCCGGGCTTCGAGATGCCCTCCGATACGACCCCCCCGGCACTGATCGGCGAACCGGCCCTCGTTCGTGGGGCGCGGGGCTGTGTGATCGCCTGGATCACGACGGAACCGGCACTCTCCACGCTCGAACTCTTCACCCCTGGAGGTGAAGGCGGGGAGGAACGGGTCGCGGATATCCGGAGTACCCACTTGACGCGGGACCATCGCTTCCGCTGTTCGGGGTTGACACCGGAGACGACTTACCGGGCCGCGATCTCGCTTGCCGATTTCGCGGGAAACGAAGCGGAAACGACCGGCTCGATCCCCTTCGAGACCCTGGCGTCGCCGGAGAGCGGCGTCGTGATCAACGAGGTCGTCACCGATCCCCAACGGGACTGGAACGACACCACAGGGGGCAACGGCGTCCCCTTCGATCGAACGGCCGGGGAGGGGCAGATCAGCGAGAAGGACGAATGGATCGAACTCCTCAACACCGGGGAGGCGACGATCGATCTCGAGGAAGGATGGCGGCTGGAGATGAACGATACGACACCCGAACGCCTCGACTTCGCGCATTCCCCGCCGGAGACGCTCCTTCGCATCGAAGGGGACGCTTCCCTATCGGCCTGGCCGCCGGGTCGCCACCTCGTGATCGGCAATCCCCCGGGGCAACTCAACAACGACGATCTGACGCTGATCCTGAGCGATCCCTCCGGCAGGATCGTCGATGTCGTTGCGATCGGGGGCGCGCTCTCCGGCAACGCCGAGGATGCCGAGGATGAATCGCTGCACCGTCTCCCCGATGGCATCGATACCGACGACACTGCGGAAGATTTCACCCACGGCCCCGCCACGATCGGATTTTCGAATGGCGATACGCCACGCCAACCCGGTTGTGCGTTCTT
>CAZTSL010000147.1:0-3078 GCA_964616915.1 uncultured bacterium | reverse complement strand
AGGGAGGGAGAAGGGAGAAGGGCAGAGGGGAAGGATCAGCTCTCCGGCGAGGAGTTCTCTTCACCGGGAGTTCCGAGGTCACCGTCGCCGTAAGGGGTAGAGGCGCAGTGCCAGTTGATCCCGTTGCTGTTGTCGAGCGCCGGATCGGAGAGTTCGATCGCGATCCCCTCCGAGGAACCATCGGGATGGGCACAGAGTGGCCAGGGCGCCTGCCCCACCCGATAATCGACCCGGTCGATGATGTTCAGGTTGGGATCGCGCAGGATGACGGAGTCGCCGATGTTGTTGTTGAGGGCGAAGGAGAAGATCGCGCCGACGTTCTCGATTCCGCCGTTCGTTTCAGGATTGCCGTTTTGCGCCAGCACGAAGTACCCACGGCAGTCGATCGGCACCTCCTGATCGGGGCCGCCGATCAGGGTCTGGTTCTGGTCGAGGACGTCCTGAATGAACCATCCGCTGATGTTCACGGGGATTCCGCCAGTGTTGTGGAGTTCGATATACTCTCCGGTGCCGTCCTGGGAGTTGAAGGGGTTGTACATGATTTCGTTGATGACGACGGTGCCGGGATCCTCGCAGGCATCTCCGGTGCCGTCCATGTCACAATCCTCCTGTTCGGGGTTTGCGATCCCGGGACAGTTGTCTTCCTCGTCACAGAGTCCATCACCATCGGTGTCGGTACAGGGCGTGCATTGTCCCTGTCCGAGGAAGAGGAGGGCTGCCAAGGGGAGAAGGATCGAGAGGAATCGGGTTTTGCGTTGGCGTCTCATCGTTTTCCTTTCTTCCGGTCTTTCGGGCGTTGCCACAGGAGCCGCCAGAGTCCTCCAGGCGTTTCCCCTGCGGACGCGGGGTCTTCCATGGGGTCGAGGGGGAACCCTGCTCCGTTGCGCCCCCCCGACTGCGTTGTATCGAAAAAGGGTCAGAAGGGCAAGAGAGGGGGATGTCCCTCATCAGGGCCGCCGTTCCAGATCGCCTTCGGCGTAGGGGGAGAGTCGGCCTCCGGGAGGAGCGACGAGGAAAGTGACGTGCATTTTCCCCTTCTCTCGCTTTTCGTAGACGAGGCGGAAGCGGGGAGCGCCGGGAGCGGCTTCGCTGTCGAAAACGATCCGGTCCTCGGGGAAGGAGAGGGTATAGTGGATCGTGTGTCCCTCGGTATCGAAGTAGATCGCCCGCAGAGGCGCGGATGCCCCTTGCCGGTAGATCACCATGAGATCCTCGTGGACGCTTCCCGCCTTCTCCCCCGGTTTCGGGGGGTACTCGGCGCGGTTGCGCCGGAGGATCACCCTTTCTCCGAGATCGAAGGAGAACGTCGTGTGTCCGGCGACGCCCTCCTTCGTTGCCACGGCCTCCCAGTTTCCGATCAGTCCCCGAAGCTGCCCCCAGGGGTCCGCTTCACCGGCGGAGAGAGGGATCCCCGCCGCCAGCCCGACGGCGAAGGCGAGGAGAAGACACTTGACATCGCGGATTCGCATCTCTTCCTCCCCGGACGTTGCGCGGATCGTCCGAAAGGGGGTCAAGGGGGTGAATCGGGCCGCGATCGGTCGTCGAACAAATACCGGAAGCGTGTCAATTCGCCGCGCCGGGTGTCCCCTTGTCCCCATCGCCGTAAGTGGCCGTGGCGCACGCCCAGTTGGCGGGATCGTTGCTCCCGTCGGGGATGCCGTCCCCATCGGCGTCGGTGAGATCGGTACCGATCCGGGCGAGAGAAGCACCCACACAGGCGGGCCACCCCCCCCCCTCGTTGTAGAGGACGCGATCGACGTCGAGACCGTTGGCATCCTGGAGGATCACCTCGTCGGAGGCGTTGGAGAGGCCGAAGGAGAAGATCGTTCGGACGTTGGGAACCCCGCCGTTGATCGAGGGTTGATCCGACTTGCCCAGGAGATAGAACTGGCCGGGGAGGAGCTGCACGCTGCTCTGCCCTTCGCCGATGATCGCAAAGGCATTGCTCGCGTCGAGGATCGTCCACCCCACGATATCGACGACGCCGGGACCGAGATTCACGAGTTCGATCCACTCCCCGACGCTGTCGGAGACCGCAGAGGGATCGTACATGATCTCGTTGATGAGGACCCGTCCCTCCTCCTGGCAGGCGTTGTCGGGATCATCGGGACAGGGGTCACAGACGTCGCCGAACCCGTCGTTGTCCCCATCGTCGCACTGCTCGTCGGGGGTTGCGGGATCTCCATCGCAATCCTCGTTGGGACCGTTGGGATCGTTGGGACAGTTGTCGCAGGCGTCCCCCACGGCGTCGTCGTCGCCGTCGGCCTGATCGGGATTGAAATCCGCCGGACAATTGTCGTCCGGGCAGGAGACGCCGTCGCCGTCGAAGTCGTTGTGGATCTCGGGACAGGCGTCCTCGTCGCCGCAGATCCCATCCCCATCGACGTCGTTGTCGGGATCGTTCGGGCACTGATCCCGGAAATTGAAGATTCCGTCGCAGTCGGTGTCGAAGAGCTGACAGCACTCCTGCGCCATCAGAAAGAACGACCCCAGACAACTCAGGACGAAGACGAGAAGATACCGTTTCCATCCACTCATGGCACGCGTCCTCCGTTCGTTCGGGTGCTCCCCCCCGTCCGTGCAAGGATCGAAACGTGGGAGGCCCGGCGCGCTCCCCTTCCCCTGCCAGATCGGCAGCGGATCTCCCCCACGGCTCGAAGCGTCGGGCTTCCATGGGTTGGAACCGATGCACGCCGGCCCGCCTCCAAACCGCTACACGCCGGCCCGCTTCCGAGGCGGTAGATCGAAGGTACCACACGAGGAGGGAGTTGTCAATGTAGACGGGCGGGCCAAAGCGCTGCTCAGCAAGCCTTTCGAGCGGTACCCGGCACGTTGCGATGGGGGGAAGGGGGAGGGTTTTTCGCCTGCGACTTGAGAGATCGAGGGCATCTACCGATCTTTACATTCAGAGGCGAACCCTCGAAGGAGAGGGGAGCAGCCGGTACAACCGCAACGCGCTCCAGCGGGTGAAGAATCGGACGAGGCTCCGGCGCTCCTTCCGGAATGTCCAGGGGCGCCGGAATGCAGGATCGATCCATGAAAGAGGTTCGATCGGTTGCAAGGGGGTGAGAGAGGGAA
>CAZTSL010000146.1:0-10779 GCA_964616915.1 uncultured bacterium | reverse complement strand
ACCGCGGCAAGATCGGTCCAGGGGCAGGAGGGGCCCTCGAGGCATTCGGGGGAGAGGTCGAGGATACCGTCGAGGGCGTAGACGTGGATCCGGGAGATCCCCGCGGCCATGGCGGCCGCGTAGTCCGCCTGGAGGCCGGAGACCTCCCGGTATCCACTCTGGGAGAGTTCGTCGTAGCCCACGACGCCGAGATCGATGGCCCCCTTCTCTCCGAAGGAGCGGACGATCTGCCGGCTGTATCGATAGACGAGATCGGCGGTGAAGCGGGTTTCCCCATAGATCGTCCGGTAGACCATGAAGGAGAGGAGGTCCCAGTCGATCGGAACCTCCGCGACGACCACCGGTGTGTCCGTGATGTCCTGGAGGTCGGGGTCGCCGTCGTAGAGGTCGTCGAGGACGGTGGGGTAGGTCGTCACCTGGGCCAGAAAGCCCGCTTCATGGAGGGCATCGACGAGGGCGGCGTAGTCGGCGGCCGCGGCGAGGAAGGCCTCCCGGTCGTAGGTCTCCGCAAAGACCCGATAGAGGTCGCGGATCGCCCGCAGATCCCCCTCGGCGATCGCCTGCCCCAGGGCTCCGATCTGCTGGGCCGTCGCGAAATCGATCTCCATGTCGAAGACGATCCATGAGACGGGGAGCGCTTCCGCGTGCGCCCAGGCGACGAACGCCTCGACCGCACTCCGGAAGAGCGTCCGGTTCGTCTCTCCGGGCCAGTATCCCTGATCGTAGGGGAGCGTGATCCAGGCCTTGCAGGGGACACCGTGCGCCGCGGCGCTTTCGATCAGATTCGCGATGCCCGGATCCCCGATCCGGGTCGAGGGGATATCGAGGTAGAGCGCCACTCCATCGCGGGCGAGCATCGGGAGGGCCGCGGTGACCTCCGCGTCACTCAGGAACTCGCTCCAGAGCGCGAGGGGGGGCGTCGTCTCGGCCGGGGCGGGAAGGGGAGAGAGGAGGAGAAGGAGGAAGGGAAGTGCGTTTCTCGCACGGACTGGGGACTTCATCGGTTTCTCCTTCGGCGTCGCACCGCCTGCGAGGCGGAGTCTCCTCCCAAGGGGCATCCCCCCGCGGGAAATCCGGAGGTCACGTCGTGGGCTCGGTCGTCTCCTTGGTGACGGCGGCCTCCACCACGGCGGGCTTCTCCTCCTCGTGCGCCATGCTTTCCGCCACGAGTTCTGCGATATCCTTGGTGGTGACGTTTTCGATTTCGAGTTCGTTGAGACCGTCGCGCAACATCGTGAGGCAGAAGGGGCAGTTCGTGGCGATCGTCCGGGCGCCGGTGGCCACGGCCTCGCGGACGCGGGTCTGGTTGATCCGGGTTCCGATCTTCTCCTCGAGCCACATTCGCCCGCCTCCGGCGCCGCAGCAGAAGCTCTCACGACGATTTTGCGGCATTTCCTGAAGTTTCAGGGCCGGCAGGCGATGGAGTACCTGGCGGGGGGCCTCGTACTCTTCGTTGTGGCGTCCCATGTAGCAGGAATCGTGGTAGGTGACGCGTTCATCGATCGCCTTTTGGGGCTGGATCCGGCCCTCGGCCAGGAGGCCGGCGATCAACTGGGTGTGGTGGACGACGTCGTAGTGGCCGTCGAACTGGGGATATTCGTTCTTGAAGGTATTGAAGCAGTGGGGGCAGGTGGTGAGGATCTTCTTGACCTTGTAGTGGCCGAAGGTCTCGACGTTCTGCTGGGCCATCATCTGGAAGAGGTATTCATTGCCGAGGCGGCGGGCGCTGTCGCCGTTACAGGTCTCCTCCTCGCCGAGGATCGCGTAGTTGACCTTGGCGGCGGTGAGCACCTCGTGGAATGCCCGGGCGACCTTGCGTTGCCGGTCGTCGTAGGCCGCGGCGCATCCGACGAACCAGAGGTATTCGAAGTCGGGGTTGTCGTGGACGGTGGGAATCTCGAGACCCTCGGCCCACGCCATTCGTTTCGCGGCGCTCATCCCCCAGGGGTTGCCCTGCGTCTCCATCCCCTTGAAGACGTTCGTCGCCTCCTCGGGGAAGACCCCTTTCATGAGGACCTCGCTTCGGCGCATATCGATCAATCGGGGCACGTTCTCGATGAAGAGGGGGCAGGCGGTCTCGCACCATCCGCACGTCGTGCAGGCCCAAACGGTCTCGGCCGATACGACGTCGGGGACGAGATCGGGGAGTTCTTCCTTCTTTTCTGCGATGATCCGATCCGCGCTTTCGAGGAGGTGCGCCTTGATCGTCAGGTTGAGCCCCCGGTGGGTGAGGGGCTTGTCCGTGAGGAATGTGGGGCAGTGCGTGACACAGCGGCCGCATTCCGTGCATGCGTAGGTGTCGAGCGCCATCTTCCAGGAAAGATCGGAGGCCTTCTGAATCCCGAAGGACGGCTCCTCGACACTTTCGTCTTCGAGGTCGATGTCGAGCTTGGTGAGTTCCCCCATGGGTCGAAGCCGCGAGAAGAAGACGTCGGGAAGCCCCATGATGACGTGGAAGTGCTTCCCGATGGGAAGGAGGTTGAGGAAGAAGAGGATGATGATACAGTGGAGCCAGTACCCCACCTGCCCCACCGTGAAGGCCATAGGATCGGAAACGCCGATCAACCGGTAGAAAGCGATCCCGAGCCAGGCGGCGGGATGGAGGATCCCCGCCTGGAGCCCGGCAAGATGGTTCGGATGGAGGAAAAGGGCCGCCTCGAAGAGGATCTCGGTCACCATGAGCCCCTGAATCAGGAAGAGGATCAACAACCCCTCCCCGGAAAAGGTCATCCGCTTCGGCTTCTTGACGAGACGGAGATAGAGGAAGTAGGTCGTGGCCAGGAGCGCCAGGAGTACCACGACGTCCTTGAGAAAGAGATAGACCTTCCCCACGAATCCGTAAGGGCTCAGGAGGGGAAGATGGAAATCGTAGCCCCCATAGGCCATCCCGAAGAGGGTGATCGACCGGAGGGCCAGGATGACGAAGGCGGCGAAGATCGTGGCGTGCGCCAGACCGGGCCGAAACTCTTCCGGATCGAGGAGACGTTTCTGCCCGAATCCGAAGCGAAGGAGCACCCGAAGGCGTCTGCCAAGCTTGTGGAAGCGTTCCGGCTCATGCCGCAGGTGAAAGAGGATCCGCAGCCGTTTGTCCATCGTACGGGCGAAGATGCCCAACGACACCGCAAGAAGAAGGGTCATGAACGTCGCAGCGTGCATGTTTCAGCCTCGTTTACGGGATCGCTCGCCGATCCCGAAGGGTGCCTTCCTCACCCCATCATGTCTCTCGCCGTCGTTTCCGTCGTTCCGCTCTGAGGTCAGGAGAGATCGAGTCGCACGATACTGGGGGGGGAATATAGCCCGATTTCCCGGTATTGTCAAGATTTTCGGCGCGATGTTGCGCATCGCGTCATTCCACCCTTTCCTCACGTCTCTGCGCATCTCTTGCCCCCTCGACCCGGATCGTCCCCAGGGGATCGGAGAAGGAAGCGGCTCGATTTCTCCTTGACAACTCCGGTACCGTTACGTTACGATCCGCAGTAAGGTGTAGCATTCTGGGTGAGGGGACGAACGATGCGTAGATTCTGTGTGATCACCGTCGTAGGGTTGGCCCTCCTGAGCCCGGCCTGTGCGCTCGATCGAGGGAGTTCGGCGCGGATCGAGGAGATGGAAGCCCAGTTGATCGACCTCCAGAAGATGCAGACGGATCAGATCGAACGGATCGATGCGCTTTCCGATGCGCTCCTCGTGCTCGAAAAGGATCTGGCCGCGGAGAAGGAACGTCTCCGCAAGCTCCAGACGCAACTCCTCGCCGGCGCGATCGAGTCCCCGCCATCGCTCACCCCCACCGAGGCCACGCCGCCGGCCACGGCGCAAGAGCGCGAAGGGGCTCCAGCGGGGGCGGGGAGGAGAGCGGAGAGATTGAAGGACCGCGTTCCCCCGGCGGGCGCGCAACCGCTCCCGCCGGTCGAGCGGAGGGGGAATGCCTCGGTCCTGGAGATGCCGGGGATCTACGTCGCCTACACGCCGAAAGAGGAGGCTCCCGCCGGGGGGACGGGGGAGGGAGCAGCGGGGCGAGGCGCCTCCACGCCCCTTACCGGAGATGCGGCGGATCGCCTCTACGATACGGCCCTCGCGGCGTTTCGGGGAGGGGACTTCGGGCTCGCGGTCTTCAAGTTCCTCGATTTCCTTCAGAAGTGTCCCCAGCATCCCCGGCAGGGGGATGCCCACTTCTACCTGGCGGAGAGCTACTTCGCGTTGCAGGAATACCCCCAGGCGATCGTCGAATACGATCATCTCACCCGCGCCTTCCCCGATCACGCCCATGTGGCCGACGCGCTCTACAAGGAGGCGCTCTGTCATCTCGAACTGGGGGACGCGGTGAAGGCGGCCGAGGCCTTCGACCGTCTGATCCGGGAGTTCCCTGGTGCACAGGCCGCGCAACTGGCCCGGGAGCGGATCGGCGGGCATTCCGGGATCCCGGAGGGCCCGGACCCCCATGGAGAATTGTAAATCCGATCGAGACGAACAGTGAGGTTTTCGATGCAGGCTGACGGACTCCGGCAAATGCTCCTCTTCACGTTCCTCTTCCTCTTTCTCCCCGCTGCTGCGGCCATGGCGGAGGTCCACCCCCCCTATCCGGCGGAGGCCAAGGCGAATATCCGCCCCGATTACATCATCGTCGAGGGGGATACGCTCTGGGACATCGCAGCGCGCTTCCTCGGCGATCCCTGGCTCTGGCCGAAGATCTGGGAACTCAACCCTTACATCGAGGATCCCCATTGGATCTATCCGGACGACCCCTTGCAGTTGCCCGGCCGGGAGGAAGGAGGCACGCCCGTGCTGACCGAGGGGACGCCGGCAGGGGGGATCCCGGCGCCGGAAGGAGGCCGCCCCGTCGTGGCCGGGAGCGGACCGCAGCCCGGCCTCCCCGTTGTCGAGGAGGGCTTCGATGAGGGCGTCGAGGAGGAGGCTCTCCAGGATTTCGAAAAATTCGAGGAGGAGTTCATCTTCGGCGAACAGAAGGATCTCTTTCTGCCCCAGGACGTCGTTCCTACCTTCCAGACCTCCTTCTCCTACACGATCAAGGCCTCGAACATCAACTTCGTCTCCCGCGAAGCCCTCGACAGCGCCGGCGAGATCGTAGGCGCCAAGAGCGAGTGGATGCTCATGTTCGGGGAGGGGGACGAACTCTTCCTCCGTTTCGAACTCCCCGAACGGATCCAGATCGGCGACCGTTTCGCGATCTTCCGGGTGGAAGATCAGGTCGAACACCCCGTGACCGGTCGGTTCGTCGGCTATCGCGTCACCTCGGCCGGAGAGATCGAGGTGACCGAAATCTACGAGGATCTCTTCGTGGGGCGAGTCCTCTCCGCGGTGGCACCGATCCAGATCGGCGACAGGCTCAAGATCTCCGATACCTCCCTTCGAAAAGTCACGCTCAAGAAGGCCAAGATCGATATCGACGGGTATGTGATCGCCTCCTCCGGCGACTGGCAGTTGTCGATGGGGCAGGATCTCTTCTGCCACATCGACCGTGGGCTCAACGACGGGGTGGAGGTGGGCAACAGTTTCTCGATCTATCGACTCGCTCCGAAGGATCGCCGCAACGGGAAGAAACTCCCCCCACGTCTGATCGGTCATCTCATCGTGATCGCCACGGAGGAGAGCACTGCGACCGCATTGATCACCACGAGCACCGAGCCGGTCCTCGTGGGGGACTGGATCCGGGCCGACCTCTAGAATGGTGAAAGCGGCCGGTCACCTACGGAGTTGGCTCGCCCTCCATCGTGTCATCCGTGGGCATGAAGGGGCGCTGCGTAGCATCCTGGCCCGTTTCCCCGACCCTGGTGCGCTCTTCGAGGAGGATCCGGCGTCCCTCTCCACCCTGCCTGCCGTGCTTCGCCGTCGGCTCGATGCCTTCCGGCACCGTCCGCGCTGGGGGGAAATCGACGCGGAGATCGAGGCGGCGCGGGATGCGGGTGTCACGCTTCTGCCCTTTTCCGATTCTCGCTATCCGCCGCTGTTGCGCGAGATCGACACGCCGCCGGCCCTCCTCTATGTTCGGGGAGATCCAACATGTGCGGCCGCGCCGAGCGTGGCGATCGTGGGATCCCGCCAGGGGGGAGCGTATGGACGGCGGGTGGCCTTCGAACTGGCGCGTTCCCTGGCGCAGCGGGGAATCACCGTCGTCAGCGGTCTTGCGCTTGGCATCGATACGGCGGCGCATCGGGGTGCGCTGGCGGGGGGGGGGAAGACCCTGGCGTTCCTCGGATGTGGCGTCCTCACCCCCTACCCCCGTTCGAACCACCGCCTTTCGGCCGGAATCGTGGCGCAGGGCGCCCTCCTCTCCGAATTCCCCCTGCACGCCGCACCGCTTCCACACCACTTCCCCCTGCGCAACCGTTTGATCAGCGGCGTCTCCCATGGCGTGGTCGTGGTCGCCGCTGGGCTTCAGAGCGGCGCGCTCATCACGGCGGACTATGCGCTCGCTCAGGGGCGGCAACGCTTCGCGGTCCCCGGGCCGATCGACGATCCGAAGAGTCGGGGGGGACACCGCCTCCTCAAGGAGGGGGCACGACTCGTCGAGGACGTGGCGGACATCGTGGCCGCGTTGCCCACCCTCTCGGCCTCCCCTCGAAAGGATGCCGGGAAGCCTGAACTCTCCGAGGATGAGGCCCTCCTCTATCCCCTCCTCGGGACGACCCCGATCCACATCGATACCTTGAGCGAACGAAGCGGCCTGCCGATCGGCCGGGTGAACGAGATCCTCCTCGCGCTCGAACTCAAGGGGGTGGCCACCCAACTGCCGGGTCTCTTCTACATCCGCACGTGAGAGGACCGCAAGGGCGAGGGAGGGGGGCGGGGCCTGGATGCGATGGCTCTGATGGCCTGGGATATGGGTTGACACCGTCGGAGGGCTTGGGTATCCTTAGCACGCGATGGGGCGATGAGACGGAATCCCTTTGCGCGCAGGAAAGACGATGGAACCACGTGAGACGACGATCTTTCGGAAGGGTGGCGTTCATGGGGCGTTGCTCCTCTTCCTCCTCCTCCCGGCTGTGGGGTGTAAACCCGATCTGACGCGGGATCTCAGTGCGATCACGGGGGGGGGGGAGGAGAGCGGGGGGAGTGAGGCCCTTTCCGCCCTGTCGGGGAGGAGTCCCTCCGGGGGAGAGACCTCGACGGGGAGTGCCCCACAGGCGCCCCAGATCCTCTCCACGCCCCCGGACGTGGCGATCATCGGGGAGACCTTCGTCTACGAGGCGGAGGCGAACGGGACGGAACCGATCGTCTGGCGCCTCGAGGAGGCCCCCCCCGGGATGTCGGTGGGGAGCACGAGTGGCCGGGTGACCTGGCTGCCCGACGACGTCTTCGAGGGGGAGACGGTCCATCCGGTGCTGATCGCGGAGAACGACGTGGGAAGCGATTCCCAGACGATGGCGATCCAGGTCGGGAAACCGCCGGCATTCGACACGGAACCCGAGGACGTGGCGCTTTCGGTCGGCCGGCCCGGATCGTTCCAGCTCTGCCTCTCGCAAGGAACCCCACCGATCACCTGGGAGACGATCGTTGCGCCGGAGGGGATGACCGTGACGGGGGACGAGGGGCGCTGTGCCCGGGTCGAATGGACACCGCCCCAGGTCGGCACGAACGCCGTCTCGTTGCGCGCAAGCAACCTCTTCGGAAGTACCCGGGTGGATCTCGATGTTCGGGTGGGAGAGGGGCCTGCGATCACCTCCACCCCGCCGGAGGATGCGATCCCTGCCGGCGCGCTCTTCCTCTACGTGGCCACCGCCACGGGTGACCCGGAACTGACCTGGCGGCTCGAGCGCGCCCCGGAGGGGATGACGCTCTCCCCCGAGACGGGAGCAACGACGACGCTCTCCTGGAAGAGCGTCGAAGGGGTCGAGCAACTCGTCGAGACCGACCTCGTCGTGGAGAACGCGTTCGGCAGCGATCGTCAGACGTTCACGATCGATGTCGCGATCCCCCCCCGGATCACCTCGGCCGATCGCGTTCCCGCCTGTCTGGCGCCCTTCTCCTACCAGGCCACGGCCACGGGGAGTACTCCGATCCGCTGGAGCCTGGAGGATCCGCCCGACGAGACGATGACGATCGATGAGACGACGGGACGACTCGACTGGACCCCGAGCGCGGCGGGGAACTTCACCGTTACCGTGGTGGCTGTAAACCGCGTGGGACGGGACGACCTCTCCCTCCTCATCGAAGTCAACGGGGAGAACGTTCCCCGCTTCACGGCGCCTGGACCCGACACGCATCCCGCAGTGGGAGAGGAGTTCCGTTACACCGTTCCCGTGACCGGCTGTCCACCGATCCTCTGTTCCCTGGAGGAGGCGCCCCCTGCCATGACGATCGAGCCCTCCACCTGCACGATCGTCTGGACGCCGGGGGAGGAGGACCTCGGCCGGGAGCACCCCGTGACGGTGAAGGCGACGAACGACTTCGGGAGCGCGGAGCTTCGTTTCACGCTGACCGTGGCATCGCCGCCGCGGATCACGAGCGCCCCCGTCACCGGGGCATGCGCGGAGCAGCCCTATTCCTACCCGGCGGAGGCGGAGGGAAGCCCCCCGATCACCTGGTCGCTGCGCACCGGTCCCCCGGGGATGACGATCTCCGCGGAGCAGGGAACGGTCACCTGGCAACCCGTCGTCGAGGACGTGGGAAGCCATCCGGTGGCGATCGAGGCGGCCAACGAGTTCGGAACGGATACGCAGGAATTTTCCCTGGCCGTGCGCCTTGCCCCCACGATCACCTCGACCCCCCCGGCAGAGCCGATCGTCGCGGAGGACCGTTTCACCTACCAGGGGGTGGCGGATGGGAGCCCCCCCCTCACCTGGTCCCTCGTGGAAGGCCCTTCCGGGGCCGTGGTCAACCCCTCCACGGGCCTCGTCACCTGGCAGACCACGGCCGACGACGCGGGAACCTTCGACTTCGTGCTGCGCGTCGAGAACGCCTGTGGAACGGACGAGCAGGCCTTTACCGTCACCGTCCAGCCGATCGGCAACGAGATCCGGATCACGAGCGTCTCCCCATCGATGGGCCTGACCTCCGGCGGGCTTCCGATCGTGCTTTCCGGCCGGAATTTCAAGGCCGGTCCCGGTCTTTCGGTGACGATCGACAACATCGAGGCGAGCGACGTCACTTTCGTGAGCGACACGGAGATCCGCGCGACCACCCCCCCCCACTTCGGGAAGATCGGCCTCTTCGATGTCGGGGTCCGTTACTCCGACGGCACGGGCGCGGTCCTCGAGGAGGGTTTTCGCTACTTCTACGAATGGTGCGACATCGAGATATCGGGGCAGAGCATCTCGATCGATTCGGGGAGTGAGGCCGCGATCGTGGAGAGCGCCGATCTCGACGGCAATGGCGATCCCGACCTCGTGGTCTCCGATCAGGCGAAGCGCCTCCTCTGGTCGGTCGTGAATCGTGGGGATGGGGGATTCACGGCACCGGTCTCCGTCGCGGTCACGACGAACGGAAGTGAAACGCCGCTTCATATGGCGATCGCCGACTTCGACGGGGATCTCTTCCCCGATGTCGCGGTGGCCCGCCCGCTCGATGACGCCGTCTCCCTCCTCTTTGGGCGGGGGGATGGACGCTTCGATCCGTTCGAGACGCTCTCCGTAGGAGGAACGGGAAACGACGATCCCGTCGATCTGGCCGCCGCCGATCTCGACGGCAATGGGAGCATCGACCTTGCGGTCGTCAACAGCGCGAGCGAGACGGTCTCGATCCTCCTCAACGACGGCACCGGTACCTTCGAGGAGATTCCCCAATTGCCGCTCTCCCGCGGTTCCGTCCCCCGCCGGATCGCGGCCGGGGATCTCGATGGGAATGGAACGATCGATCTCCTCGTCACCCTTGGGGGATCGGACGCCCTGGCCATCGGGCTCGGCAATGGGGACGGTACCTTCCGGAGCGGGGGAACGGTGAGCGTGGGAGATTTCCCCAACGGCGTGGCCCTCGCCGACTTCAACAAGGACGGCAACCTCGACGCGGTCGTCGCCAACGAGGGGACCTCCCGCCAGGACGACTCCCTCACGATCCTTCTTGGTTCGGGGGACGGCACCTTCGGGACGGTCTTCGATGTTCCCGCGGGTGGCAACGAACCGCACAACGTCGTCGTGGGGGACCGCGATGGGGACACGAATCCCGACATCGTCGTCTCCTTCCCCGAGGAAAACGCCTTCTTCACCTTCTACAACCTCGCGGGAGACGGCACCTTTGGAACGATCTTCCGCAACATCATCCTCCTCTCCCCCGTCTTCGGCGTCACCCTGGGGGACTACGACGGGGACGACGACCTCGATCTCGCCACGACCTATCGGGACGATCGCTTCACCGTCTGGTTCGTGACGGATCAGGGTGGTTTCTGTAATTAGGCTCCTCTGGACGCTTCGACGCCCTGCCATCTTTTCTGCCTACATCTTTTCCGCCCGCATTCTTCGATCCTTTTCCTGCCGCTCCCTGCCGCTCGTTTCCACGGACGATCCCAGGAATTTCGCTGGTCTCCCGAATGAGGAATCGTTGAACCGCATCCGAGAACAGATCCTCGACAACCCGGCACGATGGGCCTTCGACCGCGAAGATTCGGTAGCCACGCGACCCAAAGCGGAGAACGCATGGCGCATTTTGTAGGGGCGGTTCACGAGTCACGATTCGGAATCCCTTTTCAAGCACGTGGATGGCCTATATATGCCTATATATTGCCCATATATAATGTTAGGGGTCTTCCGCCGGCGGGGAGGGGGAAGATGCGGCGATGCAGGGGGGTGAGGCGGGGGAGGGGGGTGAGCCGGATGCTCGGGGCGAGGGAGG
>CAZTSL010000145.1:0-11176 GCA_964616915.1 uncultured bacterium | reverse complement strand
TATCCATCGTCTTGAGACGTTGGCGAAGGGCTTTCTTGGCGCGCATCGCCCGGGGGCCGTGAGCGGCCTTGGCCCATTGCGGCACATCGTCGTTCGTGATGACGCCATCGCCGTTGTGATCCATCCTTGCGAATCCGCTGCCGCTCTGTTCGACCTCCGCCTTGGAGATCGTGCCATCCTTGTCGGTATCGACCTTGAGGAGCATCTTCTGCCAGGCCTGCGTGAGTTTCTGGGCCTGGGGATCGGTGGATGCCTCCTGCGCGGAGAGGGGGGTGGCAAGGAGGAGGCAGAGGGTGGGGATCAGGGCTGCGAGCCATGCGTGTTTCATCTCGTCTTCCTTTCTCGATGGGGTTGGGGGGGACGGCGTTTTCGTTCCGCTTCGAGGTCATGGACGAGGGGCCTGGGGTCAGCGGTGGCGCTGGTAAGTCCCCACGAGGGTCGCTTGGGCCACGATTTTCCCTTTCATCGCGGCTTCCACGTCCTTCTTCGTGGCCTTGCCGAGGTCGGGGAGGGGTTCTGAGAGGGCGTAGAGTTTGTGGAAGTAGCGGTGCCGGCCGATCGGGGGGCAGGGGCCGCCGTAGCCCGTTCGTTTCCAGTCGTTGAGTCCCTCCTTCGTGCCGGGGGGGAGTTCGGAGACCCCCTCGGGGAGGGCCGTCGTCGTCGGGGGGATGTTGTAGAGGACCCAGTGGACCCAGGTCGTCTTCGGCGCCTTGGGATCGGGCGCGTCGGGGTCGTCCACGATCAGCACGAGGCTCTTCGTCCCCTCCGGCAGGCCGGACCAGGAGAGGGGCGGAGAGATGTCTGCCCCGTCACAGGTATATCTCTTCGGGATCTCTCCGAGATGCGAAAAGGCGGGTGAGGTCAGTTGGAGTCCCATGCTTCCTCCTCCTTCTCCCCCCTCGACGGGTGAGGTGGGAGCGCGTGCGGCGATCGGCCCGAAGAGGGCCAGACCCAGGATCATGGCGGGCAGGAGGCGGGAAATGGGCTTCGTGCCGGATCGGCACGCGGGTGGCCTTCGATACATCGTTCGATACATCTTTCCCTCCCTCCCAGTCGTGGGGCAGAGATGCCCCCTTGGGGTGGACGCCTCCGATGGACCTTTCGAGCCTACGACGGATCGACCCGAAAAGTCAATCCCCCCCACCCGGTTTCGCTGCGCTCATGCCTTGAGGAGCATCTTTGCGATCGTCTGGCGCTGCATGTTGGAGGTTCCCTCGTAGATCGTTCCGATCTTGGCATCCCGGTAGTACTTCTCCACGGGGTATTCCTTCGTGTAGCCGTATCCACCGAAGATCTCGATGCAGAGGGAGGTGACGAAGCCGGCGACCTGGGAACTGAAGAGTTTGGCCATCGCGGCTTCCTGGATGAAGGTGCGGCCGGCCTCCTTGAGGCGTGCGGCGTTGTAGACGAGGAGGCGGGCCGCTTCGATCTGGGTGGCCATCTCGGCGAGTTGGAACTGAATCCCCTGGAACTCGGCGATCGGTTTGCCGAACTGGCGTCGTTCCTTGGCGTAGGCCAGGGCGTGTTCGAAGGCGCCACGGGCCACGCCGACCATCTGGGCGCCGATGCCGATGCGTCCTTCGTTGAGCGTTTCGATCGAGACCTTGTACCCCTTTCCGACTTCTCCGAGGACGTTCTCCTTGGGAACCCGGCAATCCTCCAGGATCAGTTCGCAGGTGGAGCTTGCGCGGATGCCGAGTTTGTCCTCCTTCTTCCCGACGCTGAAGCCGGGGAAGTCCCGTTCGATCACGAAGCAGGTGATCCCCTTGTACCCCTTGGCGGGGTCCACGTTGGCGAAGAGGAGGAAGATTCCTGCCTCGGCCGCGTTCGTGATCCAGAGTTTCCGGCCGTTGAGGCGCCAATGGTCCCCGCAGTCCTCGGCGCGGGTGGCGAGCGCGAAGGCGTCGGAGCCGCTCCCCGCCTCGGAGAGGGCGTAGGCCCCTACCGTGTCGCTCGCCAGGCGGGGGAGGTAGCGTGATTTGATGTCGTCGTTGCCGTAGCGAAGGATCGCGTTGTTGACGAGCGTATTCTGGACATCGACGATCACGCCTGCCGAGGCATCGACGCGGGAGAGTTCTTCTACGGCCAGGATCGCCATGAAGAAACTCCCCCCTGCGCCCCCATATGCCTCAGGGATCTCGATGCCCATCATCCCCAGGGGGAAGAGCGCTTCGATCAACTCGGGGCGCATCTTTCCTTCGCGGTCCATCTCCTGGACGAAGGGGCGGACCTTCTCCTCGGCGAAGGAACGGGCCATCTCCTGGAAGAGCTTCTCTTCTTCCGACAAAAGGGTTACCGGCGCACCGCCGCTCGCTTCGATATCCATCGTCTGCTCCTCTCTGACCGCCGGATCTCTCGAGTGATCCTCCGGCAGTGAACGCCCCCGATCCCCCAGAGGAATCGGGATCGGTTCCCGCTGTGTCCCCTCGACTCGAGGGACTCGATCCGATTCGGGCGCAAGGTTACCATGAAGAAGGGTGGGAGGCAAGGCAACGTGCCCCTTGTGGGCTGGATCGCCAAAGCCAGCTCCATGGCCGAACGATCGTCTTGGGAATCCTCTTGAACTTCGGGGGGATTTGTGCGATCCTCTTGATGGGGTCTCCTTTACCGGCAGGGAAAGGGGCATGGAAGATGGCGCCACGAAACGATCACGAACTTCGAATCGCGGATTTCCTCCCCTGCTCCGAGGTGAACGGACCGGGGAGGCGTGCTGTGGTATGGGTCCAGGGGTGTTCGCTCGGCTGCCCCGGCTGTTTCAACCCCCACACGCATTCGAAGGGGGGAGGGCGCACCATTGCAATCGAGGTGCTCGCGCAACGAATCCTTGCGCGCTCCGACATCGAGGGGGTGACCTTCAGCGGGGGGGAGCCCTTCGAGCAGGCCGCTCCCCTCCATGCGTTGGCCCGTCTGCTGCGCCCTGCCGGCCTTTCGATCCTTGCCTTTTCGGGCTTTACGATCGAGGAGATCCGTTCGGGGAGTGTGGCCCAGAAAGCCCTCCTCGAGGCCTGTGACGTTCTCGTCGATGGGCGCTACGATCCGAAACGTGCGACGCCCCGCTTGTGGCGGGGATCGAGCAATCAGCGGATCCATTTTCTCACGCCGCGCCATCTCGACTGGCTTCCCCGGATCGAGCGGGTGGAGCGAACGATCGAGTTCCAGATCGCACCGGACGGTTCGGTGACGATCACCGGATTCCCAGAGCCGAGACTCTCTCGCAGCCTGACCGGGAAGCCACCCTCCTCGTAAGGGAGGGGTGGCGGGTAAGGTGCCCTCCTTCCCACCGACACTCGGGGGCACGTGCGCGCCGGAGCGCGACATTGCACTCCGGGGATCGATATGGCATACTGCTCCTGTTCCCGTCTGCGCGAGGAGGGGAGGGGCGTTTTGTCCCTCCCCCCTTCGGGGTCACTTACGGCCGCCCGCAGACGGCAGGTGTTCTTTCCCATTTCCCCGGCGCATGCCCGGGGAGTTTCCGGAGGACCTGTGATGAAAGCATCGGCGATCCGTCTTTCGATCTTGCTCCTTTCGATCCTGATCTCCATGGCGCCGGCCTGCCTGCCTCAACCCAACGACGGGAGTGCGGACTATGTCTTCTCCGCGCCCGTTCAGGAGCGCCTGGTCTACAATCCGGACGAGGACAATCCCACCGAGTATCTCTTGATCCCCGGTTACGGTCTCTGTACCGGCCTCGTCGAACTCGACGAGTGGAGTCTCGAGATGACCGAGGAGAATACCGTGGGATACTCGGGCACCTTCCTGGATGAACGGACGGGGGAGGAGTCGTTCATCATCGTCTGCCTCTCCTTCGGCAACCGGACGGATCGTCTCTTCTCGATCGGAATGCAGATCGCTCCGGAGGACGTGGGGACGGCAGCGAGCCTCGATGTCGTGGGGGATCCGGAACAGTTCGTTCCGGGGACCACGCTGGTGACGGCCAACGTCTTCCAGCTCGGTTCCTCCACGAATCCGGAGAACATCTCCTACTTCCAGGGTGCGGGGGGGACGCTCACCCTGAGTGCCGCCTCGACCCAGGTGGGGGAGACGAATGAGGGAGAAGCCTCGGTGCTGCTGCAAAAGGTTCCAACGCCCACGCAATGAGATGGGCCTGCTCCGTCACGACGGGGGAGGCGTTCGAGGGGGTGATCCAGCAAGGGGCAAGCACCCTCTCCACGGCCCTGGGCGGGGTTGCCCCCGACCTCGTCCTCGCCTTCCTCTCCGCGGCCTATGCGCCTCACTATGAAGAGGTTCCGCAGCGGCTTCGGCAGGCGTTTCCCTACAGCGTCCTGCTGGGCTGTTCGGTGAGCGGGGTGATCGGGCCGGGTGCCGATGGGACAGAGGCCGGGGGGATCGCGCTTGGCGCTGCGATCCTTCCGGGTGTCCAGGTGACGCCCTTTCATCTCGAGGCGGAGGACTTTCCCGAAACGGCCGGGCGATGGCGTCGCCGGACCGATGTGGCCCCGGAGGACCATCCCGCCTTCCTCCTCCTGGCCGATCCCGCTTCGAGCCGGATCGAATCCCTCCTGCCCCGCATCGATGCCGTCTTTCCTGGAACCCCCAAGAGCGGCGCGCTCGCCGGCACGGGAGAGCGCATCGATCCGACGGTCCTCTTCCTCGGTGAGGAGGTCTACCCCTCGGGACTGACCGGTGTGGCGCTGAGCGGCGACATCGAGATGGAGACCCTGGTGGTCCAGGAGGCGCGACCGATCGGTGAGCCGATGTTCGTCTCCGCCTGTCGGGGGAACACCCTGATCGAACTCGACCGCAAACCTGTGGGCCGGGTGCTCGAGGCACTCTACGAGACGCTTTCCGTTGCGGAACAGGCGTCCTTCCCCGAGGCGCTCCTCCTTGGCGTGGCCATGGCCCGCCAGGAGATCTATCGGGGGGGGGACTTCCTTCTGGGGGCGGTGACCGTCGCAACAGAGGCGGATGGAGGCATCGAGGTCGCTCATCCGATCGAGCAGAACCAGGTCGTCCAGTTCCATCTGCGCGATTCGGGGTACGCGATCCGGGAGTTCGCGCGTCGTCTCTCCGCACCCCTTCCTGCCGCTGGAGCGCTCCTCTTCGCCAGCCGTGGCAGCCCCCGCCCCTCCGAGGGGGGCAGGCTTCGTGATCTCGCTTCCCTCCCGAGATCCGCTTCTCCCTTCCCCCTCTTTGGCTTTGTCTGCGACGGAGTGATCGCGACGCGTCGAGGCCGTACCCACCTCCACCGCTACACGAACACCTTCACCCTCTTCCGTGCTCGGGGACGTTAGAGAGCCGGGCCGGTCGTTTTTCCCTGGATTTCATCCATGAGCCACCCGCTCTACCCGATGGGGGACAGCCCGATCGTCCTTGGAAGACAAATCTCCTGGTCGTGTCCGTTCATGGAGAGACTCTGGAGAAATTTTCCCTTGTCTTTCGCGGCGCTTCACGGTAAGGTAGGGGGAATTGAGGTAACAGGCGGAAGGGAAGGTATCATGCAGAACGTGTTGTCCAACGTCGATCTCACCTGGCTGCGGATGGAGGAATCGACGAATCCGATGATGATCTCGGTTCTCCTCCTCTTCGACGAACCGGTTCCCTTCACGCGGCTCAAGGAGACGCTCACGAGGCGTCTCCTTTCGATTCCCCGGATGCGGCAACGGGTCGTCTCCTCCTGGATTCCGATCCTCGGGAAGCCGAAATGGAGCGAGGATCCGGCCTTCGACCTTCACAACCATCTCGAGCGGGTCTCCCTTCCGGCGCCGGGGGACCGGAGAGCGCTGGAACGTTTCGTGGGGGAGCGGATGAGCAGGCCGCTCGACCGCAGCCGCCCCCTCTGGAAGGTCCACCTCATCGAGAACTTCGAGGGGGGGAGTGCGATCCTCTTCCGGATCCACCATGCGATCGCAGACGGTATCGCCCTCATGTTCCTCCTTCTGGCGATGGCGGACGTCGCTTCGGAGGCAGAAAAGAATGCCGACCCCGAGGAGAATCCTCTCACCCGCCTCTTCGAGGAGGGCAACCTCTCCGCGGAAGCGGCGGGCCGCCTCGTGGAGGATACGCTCCATCGAGAAATCGAAGGGGTGATCACGCAGGAGCGGGCACTCGCCTCCGAGCGAGGGGGAGGGGCCAGCCTCACGACGCTCAGCCGAATGGTACTGCGCTGGCCCGATCCCCAGACGATCTTCAAGGGCCCCTTGGGACCGCGCAAGCTGGCCGCCTGGTCGGATCCGATCGAACTCGATCAGGCCGAGGCGATCGCAGAGACCTGGGGGGGCAGCGTCGATGCGCTCCTCCTGAGTGCGGTCTGCGGTGCGCTGCGCAACGATCTGCTCCGCCAGGAGGAGGTCGTGGAGGATCTCGAATTTCGGGCGGCTCTTCCGGTCAACCTCCGCTCCTGGGAACGGATGCCGGCCTTGGGCAACCGGCTGGGGATCGTCTTCCTCTCGCTTCCGATCGGGATCTCGGATCCCCGGGAGCGTTTCGAAGAGATCGGCCGGCGGATGGCAGCCCTTCGGGCTTCCCCCGAGGCGATCGTCTCCTTCCGGCTCTTCCAGACGATCGGGACTTCCCCTGCCGAGATCCGGGAGATGCTTCTCCAGAACATCGGTGCGAAGACGACACTCGTGTTGACGAACGTGCCCGGTCCGAGGTTTCCGGTCGTCTTCGCCGGCAAGGAGGTCAAGGGGATCGTCTTCTGGGTTCCCCACATCGGCCGGGTCGCCCTCGGGATCGATCTCTTCACCTATGCGGGGAAGATCCGCCTCTCCCTCTCCACCGATGCCGGGATCGTTCCAGAGCCTCGGACGATCGTCGAGGCGTTCCACGACGTCTTCGACGAAATGCGGAAGGCGCTCCTTTCTCCTCCTCGTGCGGAGGCCCAGGAGCGTGAGGTTCCGACCGACACCGTTTCTGGGAAGGACGACTTCCCTGGGGAAGAGACGACGCCCCTCCCGCCCCCAACGGGGGAGGGGGGAGAGCGGGAGAACCGCTGTGCGGCCCGTACCCGTCGCGGAACCCGCTGCAAGAATCCTCCCCGTCCCGGTTCCCCCTTCTGCTTCACCCACCGGGCGCTCTCCGGCGCCACGAAGCCGTCCGGTCGGGGGGGGTGCCAGGCGCGCACGAAAGCGGGGAGACCCTGCCGCAACCGGGCCCGTCCCGGTTCCTCCTTCTGCACGCAGCACACGCCTCCGGGAGGATGACGGAAACGCAGCGGTGCCTGATGCCCGCTCTGCTGGGGGCAAGAAGGGGGGGGGCCTCGCATCCGCCTTCCCTCGATCCCCATACCCCACCCCGGAATGGGGAAAAAAAGACTTGCAATTTTGCGGTGAGTGTCCTATCGTCCGTACGCTCGGCCGGGAAGCAGGAAGATTGACAATCCCCCTTCGGTGTGGTATCTCCGCACCATTTCGAGATATCTCATCCATCGTTTTCCAGGTTGATCGTGCGGGGAGGATTTTTTTCAGACATTCATTCATTCGGTTGTCCGGGATGCCGCGTTCCTCCTGCGGTGAGCGGTGGAGATGAGGACCGGGCAACGGGTTTGGAGAAGCTCATGGGCGTAAAAGTCGGCATCAACGGTTTTGGCAGAATCGGACGCAACCTCTTTCGGGCCGCGATCCAGCGAAACGCGGCGCTGGAGTTCGTCCTGATCAACGATATCACGAGTCCCGCGACGCTGGGCCACCTCCTGCGCTACGATTCGATTCTGGGCAGATTTTCCGGGGAGGTCTCCTGGGATGACGAATCGCTCACGGTAAACGGCCGGCGGATCCCCGTCAGCGCGGTCACCGATCCGGCCCAGCTCGAATGGAGGGCCTATGGCGTCGATATCGTGCTCGAATGCACGGGTCGTTTCACGGCCCGGGAGGATGCGGCGAAGCACCTCTCCGCCGGAGCGCGCAAGGTCGTGATCTCCGCGCCGGCCAAGAATCCCGACATCACCGTGGTGCTCGGCGTGAACCACGAAGCTTACGATCCCGCTGCGCATCACATCGTCAGCAACGCCTCCTGCACGACGAACTGTCTGGCCCCGGCGGCGAAGGTCCTCATGGAGAATTTCGGGGGGATCGAGAAGGGTCTGATCACGACGATCCATTCCTACACGAACGATCAGCGGATTCTCGACCTGCCGCACAAGGATCTGCGCCGGGCTCGTGCCGCTGCGCTCTCGATGATTCCGACGACCACCGGTGCGGCGCGTGCCGTGGGCCTCGTGCTGCCCGAGTTGCAGGGGAAACTCGACGGAATGGCGATCCGGGTGCCGACCCCGAACGTCTCGGTCGTCGATCTCGTCTGTACCGTGGGGAAGGAGACGACGAAGGAGGCGGTCAACGATGCCTTCCGCCGGGCTGCCGAAGGAGCCCTCTCGGGCATTCTCGGCTACTGTGAGGAACCGCTCGTATCGGTCGATTACGTTCACGACCCCCGCTCCTCGATCATCGATGCGCTCTCCACGAACGTGATCGGGGGGAATCTCGTCAAGGTGCTCTCCTGGTACGACAACGAGTGGGGCTATTCCAACCGTCTCGTCGATCTCACGGAATACATCGCCCGATCGCTCTGAGGCTTTGCGCCGAAGCGGAGAGGGAGGAACGTCGTGCCGATTCGTTACATCGATGAACTCGAAATCGCGGAGAAGCGGGTCTTCCTGCGTGTCGATTACAATGTTCCCCTCGATGCGCAGCGGCAGATTACGGATGATACCCGTTTGCGGGCTTCTCTCCCCACGCTCCGGTATGCCTTGGAGCAGAATGCGGTGCTCATCCTTGCCTCCCATCTCGGCCGCCCCAAGGGGAAGGTTCGCCCCGAACTGAGTCTCCTCCCCGTGGCGGATCGCTTGAGCGAACTCCTCGATCGGGAGGTGATCATGGCGCCCGATTGCATCTCGGATGGGGTGAGGAAGGTCGTTTCCGAACTGACGCCCGGGCAGATCCTGATGCTCGAGAATCTCCGCTTCCATCCGGAGGAGGAGGCCAACGACCTCGATTTCGCGGAGAAGCTCGCAAGACTCGCGGAGGTATACGTCTCCGACGCATTCGGAACCCTTCATCGGGCGCATGCCTCCACCGCTGGCATGGTCTCCTTCTTCGAGGAGAAGGGGGCGGGGTTCCTCGTCCAGAGGGAGTTGCGCTACCTGCGGGACGCCCTCGCCGACCCGGAGCGTCCCTTCGTTGCGATCCTCGGGGGGGCCAAGGTCTCCGACAAGTTCAAGGTGATCGACCGTCTCCTCGAACGGGTCGATGCCCTCCTGATCGGGGGCGCCATGGCCTACACCTTCCTCCTCGCCCAGGGGATCCCCGTGGGGAGATCGCTCGTGGAGGAGAAACATCGCTACCTTGCCACCCGCCTCCTCCAGAAGGCCCGGGATCGAGGGGTGGAACTCCTCCTTCCCCACGATCACGTCGTCGCGGACGATCTCGATGCTCCCCCTTCTCCCCTTCCGAGCGTGGAGATCCCCGACGCGAAGATGGCCCTCGATATCGGTCCCGGGACCGTGGCCTCCTTCGAGAAGCGGATCGCAACCGCACGAACCATCTTTTGGAACGGTCCGATGGGAATGTTCGAGAAGGAAGCCTTTGCTCAGGGAACCTTCGAGATTGCCCGGGCACTGGCCGCCGCCACCCGGGAGCGGGAGGCGGTCACGATCGTCGGCGGCGGAGATTCGGTCGCAGCGATCCAACGATGCGGTCTTGCCGACCAGATCTCCCATATCTCCACCGGGGGGGGCGCTTCCCTCGAATTCCTCGAAGGAAAGGAACTCCCCGGCCTGCAGGCTCTCGAATCGTAACCAACCGGTAGGAAAAGAACGATGTCGCGCACGCCCATGATCGTCGGTAACTGGAAGATGAACAACTCGATCAACGAATCGATCCGGCTCGTCACCGAATTGAACGAGTTGATCGCCGATGTCGATGACGTCGATGTCGTCGTCGCACCCTCCTTCGTCGCCCTCTACTCCGTATCGATGGCGCTCGAGGACACGACCATCAAACTCTGCGCACAGAACTGCTTCTGGGAAGAGAATGGCGCCTATACCGGCGAGATCTCCCCCACCATGATCGCCGATGCAGGCTGTGAATATGTCATCCTCGGCCATTCCGAACGCCGCCGCCTCTTCCACGAGACGGACGACGACGTCAATCGGAAGGTACTCGCCGCCCTCGATGCAGGCTTGATCCCGATCATCTGCGTGGGGGAGACCCTCGAAGAGCGCGATCAGAACCGGACCCTCTCGATCGTGGAGAGCCAGGTCAAGTGGGCGCTTCGGGATTTTCCGATCAATCAACCCGTCAACCTCGTCATCGCTTACGAACCGGTCTGGGCGATCGGCACCGGCAGGAACGCCACCCCCGAGCAGGCCCAGGAGGTGCATCAGCACATCCGCAAAATCCTCGCTCGTCTCTTCGGCAACTCGAAGGCCAACGAGATTCCCATCCTCTACGGCGGGAGCGTGAAACCGGAGAATATCGATGCGCTCATGGCCGAGGCGGATATCGACGGCGCCCTCGTCGGCGGGGCGAGTCTCGATTCCATGGCATTCGCCCGGATCATCAAATTCGAGGAGGCATGACCCCTCGACGCTGAATTTTCCCAAGGAGAACCGCATTCATGCTCACCTTTTTAGCAATTCTACACATCCTCGTCTGTGTGCTGCTCATCCTCACGGTCCTCTTGCAGACCGGGAAGGGCGCGGATATGGGCGCGGTCTTCGGCGGGGGGGGGAGCCAGACGATCTTCGGAGGCGCAGGCGCCTCGAGTTTCCTCGAAAAATTGACCACCGTGGGCGCCGTCATCTTCATGCTGACTTCCTTCAGCCTCTCCCGATGCGCCACGAGTGACGATACTGCGGATTTTCTCGCCGAACCGACGACACAGGAAGCCCCGGCATCCGGCAAGGAGGGGACTGAAGCTCCGGCCCCCGCCTCGGCCGACGAGAAAGGGAAAGGCGCTTACGAGGAAGCCCCTGCTCCTGTGGAACAGCCCGATGCAGCCCAGGAGGAAGCTCCCGCTCCCGTCGAGGCAGGGGACCAGGCACCCGCCCAGCCCGAGGCTGGCGAGCAACCCGCCCAACCCGCGGCGGGGGACCAGCCACCCGCGCAACCCGCGGCTGGCGAGCAACCCGCCCAACCCGTGGCGGGGAACCAGCCACCCGCCCAGCCCGCGGCTGGCGAGCAACCCGCCCAACCCGTGGCGGGGAACCAGCCACCCGCCC
>CAZTSL010000144.1:0-11300 GCA_964616915.1 uncultured bacterium | reverse complement strand
TCCCCTCCTCCTCCTCCCGCTCGGGCTCCTCCTGGCGCTCCGAGCGAAAAGAGGGCCGAAACGTATCCGGTGACCCCTCTGCCCCAGAGGAGACGATGCGCCGTGGAGGTATCGCGATGGTCGTTCCGAAAGCACCTTCGAGTCTGATTCGCCCGGCATGGGCCTGGCTGTCACTCCGCTTCCTTCTTCTCCTTCTGCCGATCCTCCTCCTGGCACCGGGGAGTTGTGGCGGCGACGATACCGATGGGGACGGGATCCCCGACGGACGCGACAACTGTCCCGAAGTCGCGAATCCGGACCAGGCCGACAGCGATGAAGATGGGGTTGGGGATGCCTGTATTCCGGTGGCGAGCAAGCTCGGTATCCATGTGAACGGGGCCTACAGCCAGCAGACGAACGACACGATCATGCGCGGAAAACCGGCGATCGTCAAGTTGATCGACGACTTTTCCCCTGCGGCCACGATTCACGCCGCTTCTCCCCGCACCCTCGTCATCGGCCGCTTCTTCACCCCGGAGCAGCCGCAGGACGGCGATCCGGTCGAGCGGGCCCAGGCCTGGGTGAACACCCACCTTCCCCAGATGCTGGCCAATCCCGCCGTCGATTACTGGGAGGGCTACAACGAACCCGACGTGGGTTCGCCAGAAGCGGTCGCGTGGTATGGGGCATGGGAAGCGGAGCGGACCCGGCTCCTCGCGGAGCATGGTCTTCGGGCCTGTATCGGCAACTTTGCCACCGGTACCCCCGACCTCGACTGGGGATGGGAACCGTTCCGTCCCGCGATCGAAGCAGCGATCGCGGCAGGGGGGATCCTCGGCCTCCACGAATACAGCGCACCCGAGATGAACTTCGCCTATGGAGACTACCAGGCCGATCCCGACGAGGACGAGGGGGACGAGGGGTGGCTGACCGGCCGCTACCGGAAGGTCTTCCGCCAGTTCCTCCACCCCAATGGACTCCTCATCCCGATCGCGATCACGGAGAACGGCATCGACGGTGGGGTGCTCCCCGGTATCCGCCCAGGTCCCCCCGATGCCCAGGGCTACAAGGATTTCGCCGCCTACTGGGCATCCCCCGAAGGGGGGAACCACCCCGACCCCGAAGCCTACTACCTCGAACAGCTCGCCTGGTACGACCGGGAGATCCAGAAGGACGCCTACGTGATCGGTGCCACGATCTTCACCACCGGCTACGGCTGGGCCTCCTTCAACCTGGAAGGGGCCATGCTCCCCCTCCTCGAAGGCTACCTCGTGGAGACGGGCGTGGCCTATTGGCCCGAGTGACGAGCGCAATCGAGAAAGACGCATGCGACATCTCACGGAAATCCGGATCGGTGGTGAACCGATCCATCACGCCACCGCGCGTACGCGCCCCGAGATCTTCGCGGTGGTCGACCAGATGCTCGATCAGGCGGATCTCCCCACGGATCCGAAGGCCCGGATCGTCCTCAAACCGAACCTGAACAGCGACCTTCCCGCAGTGGTGGGAAACGCCACGGACCTCCGCGTCATCCACGCGGTGGTCGCCGGCCTGCAGCGACGCGGCTACACCGACATCACGGTCGCCGACGGCCCGAACGTCGGCATCGATCGCCTCGGCATCGATGTCTTCGACCGTCTCGGCCTGCGGGCCCTTGCCGATCACCTCGGGATCGCCCTCTGCGATCTCAACCACACGGAGGGCAAAGAGACGCAACTGGCCACCCCCCGCCCCACTCGGATCGCCACGCTCATCCGGGAAGCGGACTACCTCATCAACCTCCCCAAGCTCAAGACCCACGCGGAGGCGGGCCTCTCCCTTTGCCTCAAGAACCTCGTGGGGATCAATGTGGGGGTAGAGAAGAAGCGGGTCCACGACGCCCTGGCGGAGAACATCGTGGCGCTCAACGAGACGGTGCGCCCCGACTTCCATATCGTGGACGCCCTGATCGCCATGGAGGGCAACGGCCCCGGGGACGGCCGTCCCCGCCGCCTCGATTGGCTCTTTTCCGGGAGCGACCCCTTCCTCATCGATGGCTGCATCGCGCGGATGACCGGTTTTGCGCTCTCCGAGGTTCCCGCCCTCCTCGTGGCACGGAGGAAGGGACACATCGGGGAGGAGGCGTGGCGAGCGCTCGAAAGCCTGCCGGCCAGGGTGAGGATCGAGAAGCCCCCCCCCCGCCGCTGGCTCGCCCGCGTCCTCACGCACAACCGGATGACGTGGTTCCGGGATCTCACCCGGCCGATCTTTTCCCGGAAACCCGTCATGCGCCTCCTCTACCACCTGCGCCTCTTGCAGGACATCTACGATGCCCGCAATCCCACGATCGAGGCCCTTTACTTCGATCCCGGGGTCTGCCCCGACTGTCCGCATGGGGAAACGTTCTGCCCCGCCGACTGGGAGACGATCCTTCGGGAAGCGAAAGGGGACGATGGACGCCTCGATCTGGCGAGCGCGCCCAGTTGCCTGCGCTGTCTCAACTGCCTCTGGGTCTGTCCCGAGGGGGCCGTGCGACTCGTCGGAGAGGCGGGATACCTCACCCCCTACTTCGCCAAATACCGCGACTCCATCCCCGCCTTGTTCGGCCAGGGGAAGGAGCGGTGAGGTTCACCCGAGGGGGACGAGGAGAAAGGTGAGGAGAAAGATCGCCGAGACGAGGTAGAGGAGGGGATGGACCTGCCGCCCCTTCCCCGTACAGAGCGCGGTCAACGCATAGGTGATGAAGCCGAAACCGATCCCGTGGGCGATCGAGTAGGTCAGGGGAAGGGTGAGGAAGACGACGAAGGCGGGGAAGGCGGAGGTGATCTCCGAGAAGTCGATACGGGTGACCGTCTTCATCATCAGGAAGCCGATCACGATGAGCGCCGGGGCCGTCGCCTCGGGGGGAACGAGCGCTGCCAGCGGCGCGAGCAGGATCGCCAGGAGGAAGAGAACCCCTGCCGTCACCGCGGAAAGCCCCGTTCGCCCCCCTTCCGCCACGCCTGCGGCCGATTCGATGTACGCCGTGACGGAACTGACCCCAAAGAGTCCCCCCACGATCGCGGATGCCGCATCCACCCCGAGAATCCGTCCGATCCTCGGAACCTCGTGCGCCTCGTCGAGAAGCTCCGCCTGCTCGCCGATCGCGGTGACCGTGCCGATCGTGTCGAAGAAATCGACGATCACGAAGCCGACGAGGTAGGGCACCAGCGACCAGGAGAGCGCTCCGCGCAGATCGAGCGCACCGATCGTCTCGAACGAGGGGTGCGGAAGCGTCGAGGGCCACTCCACCATCCCGAGGAGGAGCGAAAGGATCGTCCCCCCCGCGATCCCGATCGAAATCGCTCCCTTCACCCCCCGCGCGAGCAAGACCACGGTAAGGATCAGGCTTCCCAGGGTGACGAGCATCCCGATCGAGGCCAGCTCCCCCGTCGTCACGGGGGGAAGCGCGGGTCTGGGCGCCCCGGGGGAGAGGTTGCAGAGCACGGAGAGCGTCCCCCCCGGCACGACGACCACCCGCGCGTTGACCAGGCCGATGAACGCGATGAAGAGCCCGATCCCCCCCCCGATCGCCCGTTTGAGATCGATCGGGATGATCCGCATCACCTCCCTGCGGAAACCGACGAAGACGAGAAGGAGGACGATCACCCCGTCGATGAAGACGAGCCCCATCCCCACCTGCCACGACGCCCCCAGCCCCAACACCACCGTGTAGGTGAGGAAGGCGTTCAACCCCATCCCCGAAGCGAGCGCCAACGGAAAGTTCGCCACGATCCCCATCGCGATCGAACAGAGCGCCGCGGCAAGCGCCGTCGCCGCCATACAGGACGCCCGCGGCACCCCGGCGGCCGACAGGATCTCGGGGTTGACGAAGAGGATGTAGGCCATCGTCAGGAAGGTCGCAACCCCCGCCCGGATCTCCGTGCCCGGCGTGCTGCCCCGCTCTGAGATGGCAAAGAAACGATCGAGCCGTTCCATGATCCCCCTGGATCAGATGTCGAAGTAGAGCGTGAACTCGTAGGGGTGGGGACGCAGCCGTAGCGGATTCACTTCCCGCTCCCGCTTGTATTCGAGCCAGGTCTCGATCGCATCCCGGGTGAAGACGTCCCCCTTGAGGAGGAAGGCGTGATCCTTCTCCAGCGCATCGAGCGCGGCATCGAGCGATGCTGGAAGCGAGGGGACGTCCACGAGTTCCTCCGGGGAAAGCGCATAGATGTCCTTGTCGAGCGGGTCACCCGGATCGATCTTGTTCTGGATGCCGTCGAGACCGGCCATGAGCATCGCGGAGAAGGCAAGATAGCCGTTGCACGAAGGGTCGGGGAAGCGGACCTCGATCCGTTTCGCCTTCGCACTCGGGCTATACATCGGAATGCGGACCGCCGCGCTCCGGTTGCGGCTCGAGTAGGCCAGGTTGACCGGCGCCTCGAAACCGGGGACGAGCCGCTTGTAGGAGTTGACCGTCGGGGCCACGAGCGCGCAGAGCGCCGGCGCATGTCGCAGGAGACCGCCGATATAGTAGAGCGCCGTCTGCGAGAGCCCGCCATATCCCTCCCCGGCGAAAAGGGGTTGCCCCCCCTTCCAGAGGCTCTGGTGGACGTGCATCCCGCTGCCATTGTCGCCGAAGAGCGGCTTGGGCATGAAGGTCGCCGTCTTGTTGTGACGCTTGGCCACGTTCTTCACGATGTACTTGTACCACATCAGCGCATCGGCGCAGGCCAGCAGCGGGGCGTAGCGGATGTCGATCTCGGCCTGCCCAGCGGTGGCGACCTCGTGGTGGTGCTTCTCCACCCGGATGCCGACCCGCTGCATCGTGAGGATCATCTCGGAGCGGATGTCCTGGAGGGAGTCGCTCGGGGAAACAGGGAAATACCCCTCCTTGTACCGGGGTTTGTACCCGAGATTCGGGTGCTCCTCCCGCCCCGTGTTCCAGTGTCCCTCCCGCGAATCGATCGCGTAGAAGCTCCGATGAGGCTCGGAAGCGTAACGCACGTCGTCGAGAATGAAGAACTCCGCCTCCGGCCCGAAATAGGCCGTGTCCGCAATCCCCGTGGACTTCATGTAGAGTTCCGCCTTCTTGGCGATATTGCGGGGATCCCGGGAGTAGGGCTCCTTCGTGATCGGATCGACGATGTCACAGATGAGGGAGAGGGTGGGCACCTCCATGAAGGGATCGATCCGCGCCGTGGCCGGATCGGGCAAAACGAGCATGTCGCTCGCGTTGATCGGCTGCCACCCCCGGATGCTCGATCCGTCGAAACCAAATCCCTCCTCGAAGGAATCGACGGTCAACTCCTCGACCGGAATCGAAAAGTGCTGCCACATCCCTGGGAAATCCATGAATTTGAGGTCGATGATGGCGACCTTCTGCTCCTTGACGAGTTTCAAGACCTCAGCGGGGCTCATTGTTTCGTCCTTTCCGTGTGCGACCGATCCGAAAGAGGACCGGTGATCCTTCCTTCGTTGCGCTTTCGCCGACGGCGAAGGGAATCCGCGCCGCGGACCGGCATCCGATCGTGCATCCGATCGGTCGGGGATCAGAGGGCATCCTCTCCCCGTTCTCCGGTTCGGATCCGGACGACCGCCGCAACCTCGGAGACGAAGATCTTTCCGTCGCCGATCCGGCCGGTTCTGGCCGATCGTTCGATCGCCTCCACGATTTCCGTCACCGACTCGTCGGGTGCGACGATCTCGATCTTGAGTTTCGGGAGGAAATCGACGAGGTACTCCGCACCGCGGTAGAGTTCGGTATGTCCCTTCTGTCGGCCGAAACCCTGAACCTCCGTGATCGTCATTCCGGAGACACCGATCTCCCCGAGGCACTCCCGTACCTCGTCGAGTTTGAAGGGGCGGATGATCGCTTCGATCTTCTTCACGCTTCTCTGGCTCCCTGAAAATTTCGCCGCCAGCCGGTTTTCTCGCGCGCCTCCTCCCCCTTCCTTCCTCTCCCTTCCTTTGGCAGGGGGGGAAAGGGCATTCCACAGGAACGCAGGGGAAGAAGTCCGCCTTGCCGATCGGGAAGAAGAAAGCATCTTTTCGGGGGAGATGTCAAGAGAATTTTCGATCCTCGGCGCTCCATGAAGAGATGGCGTGATGGCCGGAAGCCGGGATCTGCCTGCCCCTTCGAACTCGTCGGGAAACCTGCTATCATAGGGACGGAGATTGGAGGTGTCACAGGAGGATGACGCAAGACGATCGCCTCCTCGAAGGGCCTGCGGGCCTCCTGCGAAGGAGAAGCCGTTCCAGGGAAGGAAACCCGGGATTCCAACGATGCAATGGCGGCTCAAACGGCATGACGTCGGCGAGATGATCGCCGATCGCTACCGGGTGGTGGACTTCCTGGGGGAGGGAGGCTTCGGTGCGGTCTACCGCGTCGAAGATACACTGATCGGCGGGATGCTGGCCTGCAAGGAGATGGACTACGTCTGCGGAGACGATCCGAACGCCCCCCCTCGCGCGGAGTTGGTGGAGGGATTCCGCCGGGAGGCGAAGATCCTGCACGAACTGCGTCATACGAACATTCCCCGGGCGATCTACATCGTCACCCCCGTCTCGATCTACTTCTGCCCGAAATGTGCGCAACTCGATCGTCCGATCTGTCCCACCTGCGAGGAGGGGGGACCCCTCCCGATCCACATCACGGAGCGTCACTATCTCCTCATGGACTACATCGCGGGGGAGACGCTCGAAGCGCAGGCCCAGGATGGCCCCCTTCCCGAATGCCGGATCGTTGCGTGGGGAATCGAGATCTGTGATGCGCTCTCCCTCGTTCACACACGGGGACTGATCCATCGGGATATCAAGGCGGAGAACATCATCATCGACGAAAAGACGCATCGGGCCTTTCTCGTCGACTTCGGGGCCGCGCGTTACGATGTCGATTCGCGGACCTCGAACGCACCGGTGGGGAAGTATCAGACGCGACTCCTCCCCTCGAGCCATACGGCCACGCTCGGAACCTATGGCTACGCGCCGCCGGAGCAGGTGGCGGGGAAACCGGAACCACGCAGCGACCTCTATGCCCTCGGGATGACGCTCTACCGGCTGGCCACCGGTCTCGATCCCCGGGATCCCGGGGAACTGCTCGAGATGCGCAACCATCCCCCCAACGCGTTCAATCCCGAGTTGAGCGATGCGTTCTCGAAGGTCGTGGTCAAGGCCACGCGGGAAGCGCTTTCCGAGCGATTCTCCTCGGCGGAGGAGATGGCTCGGGCACTTCGGGAGGTCGTGGAGCCTCCGGCGCCCAAGCCGCGCCGGCAGATCGTACGCGAGGAAGTCACCGAGTCCCTTCCGCCCCCCGGGGAACGGATCGTGTGCCGGCATTGTGGGACGGTCCATACGGGGAACGCCCGCTATTGCCAGCAGTGCGGTTTCGCCCTCTTCCGCTCCTGCCCCCACTGCGGGACGATCCTGCCCCTGACGAGCCGCTATTGCACGGGGTGCCGGGCCGACATGCTCTCCGACCGGACGCTTCAGATCTCCAGCGCCAGGGGGGGGAGTGGCAGGATTACACCCGGAGGACGCCGTTCCGGCCCGATGGCGCCGATGGGACGCACGCCCGCGGGCCTGACCCCGGCTTCCCTGACCCCGGCTTCCCTGACCCCGGGACGGCTTTCCGGCCGCCCCAGTTCCGGTCATCTGGGTGGAGGAGCGCGGCGTCGGATCACTTCCGATCCGCTTCAGCCGCTCGTCCTGCCTCCCCTCGTGGGTGAAGAGCATTCCACCCCCTTTCCCTTCCTGCTCAAGGTGCTCCTCTTCCTCGCCGCCGGCCTCGGCGTCGTCTGGATCCTCCTCGTCCCCCTGCACCCCGACCGGATCGCCGCCCGGCACCTGCGCAAGGGAATCGCACTCAAGGAGGCAGGCCACTATGCAAGGGCGGAAGAGGAACTCCGAAAGGCCCTCGAAGGGGATACCACGAGAGCCGATGCCTACGAAGCCCTCGGATACATCAAACTCGAAACCGGAGCCTTCGAGGATGCGATCTCCAACTTCCAGGAGGCGCTCCTGAACGCTCCCCGCGCCTCCACCTACGTCGGCCTCGGAAAGGCCTACCTCGAAAAGGGGGAATCCTCCAAGGCCGTGGCCGAACTCCGCGAGGCGCTGCGACTCGAAGCGAGCGCCGAGATCGCGGAACTTCTGGGAAACGTCCATCAGGCCAACGGCGAGATCGACAAGGCGATCGAATGTTACCGCCAGGCGATCTCTCTGGGCGACGCGCCCAGGAATGCGATGATCCAGCTCGCTTCCCTCTACGAGCGGAAAGGATGGCGGATCTTCGCGCGCAAGGTCTATGAAGACTACCTCGCGGTCTACCCTACGGATATCCCGGTTCATCGATCCCTGGGCCGCCTCCTCTTCGAGATGGAGGACTACGCGGCCGCAGCAGAGGTGTTCCGGCGGGCCAGCGCCCTGGCCCCCTTCGATGCGGAACTGAAACGATCGCTGGCCAAGGCCGATTTCCAACTCGGCAGGTACCAAGAGGCGCTCACCTCCTGGCAGGAGATCCGCGAACTCGCCCCCCGGGACCCCGAGGTCTATCTCAACCTCGGTCTCTGCTACCGCACGATGAACGACTACGACCGCGCCATCGAGTATTTCCTCCAGGCGCTCCGCCTCGATCCCACCTACGAACGGGCGCTCTTCGCGGTGGGGCTCACCTACCGCCTCCGGGGCGACCTCTCCGAAGCGTGGGATGCCTATCAGAAGCTCAAAGCGCTCAACCCCAGAGCCGCCACCGCCCTCTTCGATGTGCTCTCCGGAAGGGAAACACCGGGGCGGAAGGGGAGGATGTCGGTTCAAGCCGATCCCTTCCCCTACCGATAAGGGAAGATATGAAACGACCAGGAATCCCGTTCGTCATCCTCCTCTTTTCCCTCATCTCCTTCACCGCAGCCGAACCGCTGGCTGCAAAGACGCTGCGATGCGCCTACTGCCATCAGGAGATCCTCCAGGGCAGCTACTATACGGTGGCAGGCAAGAGCTACCATGCCGCCTGCTACCGCCGGATGCCGATCTGTCGCCTCTGTGGCCGGCCGATCACGGACCGGATCGTCATCGAAGGGGACGGCTCGCGCCACTACCACCCGGCGTGCCACGACCGCGCGCTCCGTTGCCGGATCTGCGGCCTCACGATCGATCGCGGACGTTACGTCTCCGTGGGAAAGGCAGTCTATCACCAACGCTGCTACCACGATGCGGCCAAATGCGTCGTATGCGGCAAGGCGATCGTGCCAGGGGAACGCCGCATCCAGACAGCCGATGGCCCGATCCATGCCGACTGCGAACGGAATGCGCTCAGATGCCCCCTCTGCCGGCATCTCATCCGGGGGAGCTATCACGTCGATCTCTACGGCCGGATCTACTGCCCCCGCCACGACGGAGAAGCCCGCTGCGACGTCTGCCACTATCCCGAAGCGGCATTCGAACTCGAAGACGGCCGGCATCTGTGCAAGCGCTGTGGAATGGCTGCGGTCTTCTCCGAGGAGCGGGCCAAACGGATTTTCGACGAAGTCCGTTGGGTCCTCGAGGAATCCTTCGGCTTCCCCGTCGGAAAGGACGTCGGACTCCACCTCGTCAGCCGGGAGAGACTCCGGGCGCTCGAAGGACCGACCGACAGCGCGCAACTCGGAAAGTTCATCCGGCGAACCTCGATCATCGAGTTGCCCTTCGGATTCTCCAAGACGCTGCGGGACACCTTCGATATCTATATCCTCTCCGGTCTTCCCGAACCCCTCTTCGAGGGGGTCTGCGTCCATGAACTCGTCCACGCCTGGCAGGCCCGCCATGCGCCCGAGGATCAGGAAACGATCGTCACGGAAGGCATCGCCGAACTCCTCAGCTATCTCTTCCTGCAGCAGAAGGGGGCCCGGGTCTGGATGAGGATGATCGAAGAGAACCGCTCCGACCTCTACCGCGAGGGGTTCGAGAGCGCCTACGACCTCTACACGGCATTCGGTCTCGATCGCCTGCGGGACTTCGCCGCAACAGAACGCGCTTTCCCCTCGATCCCCGAGTCCCCGCCGAACCCTGATCCCGCCACGGCAGGAGGAAGGTGAACCTCAGGCTCATCCACGCTTCCGCGCCGTGACCAGGAAGTAGGCCATCTTCACGTCGGTCCGATTGGCGAAGAGCTTGAGATCGATCAGGCTGTCGAGGATCCGCTTGAAGAGGAGGAGACCGAGGGGGGTATATTCCCGGGCGATCGCCTTCATGAAGTTGCGCTGCCTCGCAAGCACGTTGAGCAGCGAGAAGGTTTTCTCGAATGCCTCCATCGATTGCCGGAAGTCTTCGGAGAGATCCTTCTCGATGAGGATCTCCAGACCGTTGGCTTCGAGGAAGCGGGTCAACTCCCCGAAAGAGATCGGATCGGGAGCCCGCCACAACTTCTGGGCCCGTTCGATCCGTTTGCGCTCCTGACCGGTGAATTCGAAGTTCAACGAGAAATCGAGAATCGTGAATTTGCCTCCCGGCTTGAGTACCCGGCTCGCTTCGGCGATGAAGCGCCCCTTGTCGTTCATGTGCATCATCGAATCGAGTGCGTAGACATGATCGAAGGTCTCCGGCTCGAAGGGCATCTTCATCGCGTCGCCGAAGACGAACTCCACGGAGGCCCCACACGCTTCGAGTGCCTCTCGGGCCTCTTCGGCCAGCTGCCTCCCCTTCTCGATCTGAGCCGGTGAGATGTTGAGCCCCGTGATGTGACAGTGGTGTCTTTGGGCAAGGCGCAGGGCAGGACCTCCGATGCCGCACCCCACATCGAGACAGTGCTCCCCCTCGCCGATCTGGGCGCTCTCTCCAAGGAGATCGACGATGGCATCGGCAGCCTCTTCGATCGTTTTCGCGCCGTTTTGCCAGTATCCCCAGTGGATGTTGCCGTGAAAGATCTCGGCCGCCGAATCCTGGATGAACCAGTCGTAGAACTCCTCGACCTCTGTGGGGTCGTAGTCGTGTGCGCTTCGGGAGCACATACGCAGGTAGGTTTTCCACATTCTCCAGTCTGTCTGCCAGCTCTTCTTTCTCATCTTCAGATTCCTCTCTTCCGTGAGACGCTACGCCATCCCCCCTCCATTACCGCTTCAAATAGGTTGGTTTCAAATCTGTTTCTACCTCCTCGACCGATCACCGGCCACGGATACCTTGACCTGTGATAGATGACAATTATAGCCCATATTACGACAAGTAAAACCAAAAAATCAATCTTTTCCATCTGATATCGAGTGATGGATTCCAGATGCGTGGTGGCTCATCGAGGAAGGGGATGAATTTGGGGGGTAGATCCTCGATTGACATACCGGTCCCCTTGCCCTAGAATGACAGAGGGCGGAATCGACAGGAGGAGAGGGAAG
>CAZTSL010000143.1:9995-11493 GCA_964616915.1 uncultured bacterium | reverse complement strand
AAGCATTGGGCTTCTACGGATCGGAACCGATGCACGCCAGCCCACGTGCAGAAAAAATGATACCACGAGGGGAGACGAGCGTCAAGGGAGCATTCAGGAGGAACCAGGGCAATCGCATTAAAAATCCCCATGATTCGTGGAATCCGCATGGTATCGGAGCATCCGGCGCGAAAGGGGTGGAACGCATCTACCGACCAGACGCCGTGGAGACCGGCGTCTGGCATGTGAGAAGTCCCTTGCTTTCGAGATCCCACGGGATCGCAGATCTTATCGGGAAATTTGATGCGATTGCCCTGCAGGAGGAACTTGGATGCAGGCCGAAGCGCTCGCGGAGGCGTTGGATGCCATGGTCTGGGAGGCCTTCGCTCCCACAGGAGACGTGGAAGGGTAAGAGGAGAGACGTTTTCAGGGAAGGGACGAAATGATGAGTGGTTCGAGGGGATGAGGGGCAGGGTACGTTTTCAGGGTTGTTCGGGGGTCACGACCTGCGTGTTCTTGTCGGCGTTGCGGTCCGATCGGGTGATCTCCGTGCTCTCCCAGCCGGTCGTCGCATCTCCGCACTCGACGGTCTCACAGTTGCGCAGGTACGCGCTGATCCCCTGCTTGCAGGGCACGGTATCGTTGATCCCCTCGTCGGCCGCGCAGGAACCCGACTTGTATTCGAGGCCGCTGGCTGGATCCTCGGGGTCACCCCGGAAGAGGAAGACGAACTCGGCGGCAACACCCCATCCCAGCGGACCGCTGTGGGGGAAGTCGGTGCCGGGGCCCACGTTCTGGGTGAGCACGCAGGTGAAGACGCCGTCGAAGGGGGTATCGTCCCCGAAAGTGCCATCATCGACGCAGGGATATTTCCCCCAGCTCGTGTAGGAGCCCTTCACCTCGACGTTGTCCGTCGGTTTGATGCTGAAACTCTCGTAGAGGGCGTTGATGTCGATCGTCAATTTGAGATCCCAGGGGCCGAAGGGGGGGATCGTGAGTCCCTGCGCGTGGATCGTGGTTCCGGCGCTCCCTTCGAGGGGGACATCGACGGCGCCGTTGGGTCCGACCCAGATCCATCCCCCCTTGTCGTCCTGCGCGCCGTAGTTGAAGGTCACGATCCCATCGCCGTCGGGATCGTCCTCGGCATTGGGCAGGTAGCAGACCGCCACGCTCCAGATGTGGTCGTCGGCGCTCATCGGCATCTCGACCCAGTTGCCCTCGGCGTCCTCCACGAGGGCCTGCTCTGCCTCATGTCCCCCCTGCGAGATCGGGCCGTCGTCGTAGACCTTCACGAAGGGCCCCTGCCAGGCGGGGTCGAAGGTGACGAAGTTCGAGTCGGCGTCGTAGGCAAACGAGCCCTTCCACTCGATCTCGCCGGGGGTATAGGTCTGGTTGGCCGCGTCGTTGGCTGCGAAGGTGAGGGTCACGGCGTTCTCGGGGCATGCCTCCCGCTGCATCGTCGTCCCGGCGGTCGTCTCGGTGCCGGCGGTCGTCTCGGTGCCGGCGGTCGTCTCGGTGC
>CAZTSL010000143.1:0-9895 GCA_964616915.1 uncultured bacterium | reverse complement strand
CCGGCGGTCGTCTCGGTGCCGGCGGTCGTCTCGGTGCCGGCGGTCGTCTCGGTGCCGGCGGTCGTCTCGGTCGAGACGCCCTCCGTCCCTGCGGCCGATTCCATGCTCGTCGCGCCGGTCGTCGTTCCTTCGGAGGTGGTGGTGCTCTCCGTATCGTCGCTGCTGCATCCTGTCTGTACGACGAGGAAGAGGGCCACTGCAAGGAGGCCGGGGATGATGTGGCGTTTCATGTCGTCTTCTCCTTCCGATGATCTACCGCGGCGGTCGAAGCGATCCGAGCCACGGATCGTTCCCATCCACGGACCGTTCCCATCGATGGGTTCTCGCTCGTGCGCTTGCGTTTGAGAACCTTCCTCTTTCCCGATACAACCGCATGATCGACCGATCCCGATGCGCTGCGGATTCGGAGCGTAGCGGAAGACCGGGCCGACGGCTCCCAGGAACTGCTTTCAGCGTGCAATCTTCAGGCGTTCATCCATTCGTTCGGGGATCGAGGGAAGCCAAGGGGCACGGGATTCCGTGCCCCACGAGCCGCCCCCCCCCCCCGAAGGGGGCAGGGCGGCAGAGGGAGGTTTTCCGGTCGGGGCTCAGAATGCGTCCTCGGGCCAGACGTCGAGGGTGCCGTCGTTGTTCGTATCGACCTTGCGCTCCTGGGCGTCGGGGAGCCCGTCGCCGTTCCAGTCGTCGGTCCAGTCGAGGGTGCCGTCGCCGTTCTGGTTGAGGTTCGCGGCATCCTTGTTCGTCGTTTCGTCGGCGAATTCATCGTAGCGGATCGTGATGCCGTCGCCGCTGTTGTCCTTGAGTTCGAGGATGCGGCTGTTGCCGGGGAACTCCTCGGTGCAGGTCCAGTCCTGTCCGGCGGTGCCCCAGGTATACTTGTAGGCCAGATGCATCCCATCCTCGAACATCAGTTCGAGGGAGTAGACGTTGTCGCCGGCCACGACGTCACCGTGGGTTCCGTCGTCGTACATCTGGATCGTGTTCGGGGTCCAGTCCCCCAGTTTCGCGCTGTAGGTGCCGTCGGGGTCTTCCATTTCCTGGAAGTCGTGATGGACGGCGCCGGCGATCCACATCGTGCGTCCCGGGGCGTCGAGGGGATCGCATCCATGCTCCGGACCGGTCCATTTCCCGCGGTTGATCGTGTCGCCGTTGTCATCGATGTTGCCTTCGTTGAAATCGACCATGAAGATCGTCTTTCCGGCGTCTCCATTTCCCCCGCCGCAGTTGGGGGCTGCGACCATGAAGACGGTGAGTGTCAGGGCACTGAGCACCGCCATGGTCGTGAAGAGTTTCTCCATCTTCATCTTCGTTTCTCCTCTTGTGGGACGCTGCGGCGTATCGCCGTGTCGTCGGCCGCAGGCCCGTTGGGTTGAGCGATCGTTTCTCCCCCTCGTTCGGGGGGGAACGCAAGTCTTGTCGGAATCACTGGCACGCCGATTCGATCGGTTCGAGATTTCCTGGGGTGTGCCAGGTGTCGGGGATGCAGTCGCCGTCGGTGTCGTCGGGGCGTTCCCGGGTATCGGGGATCCCGTCGCCGTTCCAGTCGTCGTCCCAGGCGAGGGTTCCGTCGCCGTTCTGGTTGAGGTTCACCTTGTCCTTGTTCGTGGCCTCGTCGGCGAAGTTGTCGTTTCGCACGACGAAGCCGTCGCCGTTGACATCGACGACTTCGAGGATGCGGCTGTTTCCGGGCCACTCCTCCGTCCCGGTCCACCCTTCCCCCGCCTTGCCGTAGGTGTACTTGTAGCCGAAGCGGAGTCCGACCGGGAGATCGAAGACGATCGTCCAGATGCCGTCGTTGGCGACCTCGTCTCCGTTCGTGCCGTCGTCGAACATCGGGATCTCGTTCGGCGTCCAGGCGCCGAGCATCTCGTGGATCGCGTCGTCCTGGATCGGGGAGTCCTCGTGGATGCCGCCGGTGAAGAAGACGGAATCGCCGGGGTCGGGGTTGACCCACTTGAAGCGGTCGAGCGTGGCGCAGTTGCCGTCCTTCTGCCCTTCGTTGAGGTTCGTGGTCATGACGACCCGGATGAGCACGTAGTCCGCCCCGAAGTCTTCGGGGAAGGGGATCTCTGTTCGCACCGCGCTTTCGACGAGCGCAAGGAACGCCTCGGGCGAGGGGTCGGGCTGCCCGTCGCCATCGTAGTCCACCGTGCCGGCGGCGAGGAAGTCCTCGGAGAGTCCTCCGGAGAGGGTGTTCGTCTCGAGGACGAAGGAGAAGGGGACGAAGATCGGTGCGCCCTCGGAGGTCTCATCCCCATACACCCGGATCAGGCGATCGACCATACCAAAGAAGGCGGCGGTCGCCCCTTCGCCGTCGCGCGCAGTGGTCTCGATCACCCCCCATGCCGCTGCGGTGCGCTCGGGGGGGAGCTGGGCCAGGGAGAGACAGCCGATCGCCAGCCGTGCCTGGAGGAGGAGGAAGGCCGCCGTCGATTCGGGGCCCAGGGTTCCGATCTCGACCGTCGTGTCGTTGCGCACTTCCGGAACCAGGGTGAAGAGGGTGATATTCCCCGCGGATGCGGAGATCTGGAGGTTCCGGTAATCGACGTTCGGGGGGAGATCGAGGGTGAAATCGCGCCCCTCCCAGGTGATCTCGAGGGGGGTCACGACGAGTCCGTCCCCGCCGACGATCTCGAAGGTGGCTTCCCCGTCGATTCCGTCAAGAGTGCCTTTGACGAGGGTGACCGGCGGGGCGTGTTCCTGGCCGTCGATCGCATTGACGAGGAGCGCATCGACGCCGCAGCCCCCGAGGATTCCAACGAAAGCGGCAAGGAGGAGGGCGACGGCCGGCGCGCGCCATCCGCTGTGCCATTGCGGTGCGGTTGCGTGCTTCTTTCCCTCTCTTCCCCTCGGGGCCGCGAGATCTTCCGGTCCCCGGGAGGGATACAAGGAACGATTCCCTTTCACCACGACACCTCCAGGGTTGCTTTGGAACGGACCACGTTCCAGTAGAGGTTGTCCTCCTGGCGGGCATCCCCCTCTCCGAACTTCCGGATGAGATCCTTGTCGATCACCTCGACGTAGTAGCGGAAGGTCGCGCCCCCGAAGCTGTAGTTGAGGGCGGAGAAGAGCTTGTTCTTGCGGGTCGTATAGTCGTTGTACCCCGATTCGGGGGAGCCGCTGCGGTTGTCCTCGTACCACCGGTCGATCTGGGCACCGATCTCGAACTTGAACTCGTCGGTGAAGGGGTAGGCGAAGTTGACGCGGCCGATGAAGATGTTCCCGACGTAGTTGTCCGTGAGCCCCGGATGGGTCGCCTCGTAGTAGCTCCGGTCGTCGGGGCCATCGGGGATGTCGCGGCGATCGAGGTCGCGGATGTACTTGAACTTCGGGACGATCGACACCCCCCGCCCCATCGGAAGGTTGATCCGCCCCTGGAGCACCGCGATATGGGAGGTGCGATCCTGGTTCTCCCGGTATACGGAACGCAGATCGCGCCCCCGGTCGTAGACGTTCGCATAGTCGAAGAGGTCGGTGTCCGTATAGCCGTCCGTGTGGAGGAAATCGGGGTAGACCGTCTCCACGTCCCGGTTCTGCCCGTTCGTGTTGTAGGTGAGGAAGGTATACTCCGCGGAGAAGAGATTCCGGCCCACGATCTGTTCGAGGAGGAGGGTCGCCCCATGCCAGCCGATCGCGCTCTCGTACCACTTCTCGTCGAAATCGACGAACTCGTTGGCGAGATTGAGCGTGGGCAACTGCCCCCCTTCGATGAAGCCGTCGGTGAGGAGCACGTCCGCCTCCCGGCGGGCGCCGAAGATCGCGTTGTAGTCCTCTCCGATGTTGAAGTACTCGAACTTGGGGCTGAGCCCCTTTCCGAAGGGATCGTTGAACTCGGCGAGCACCTTGACCGCGTAGCTGGCCACGTTGTCGTAGACGATCGGGGAGAAGCCGGCGTTGTTCGCCACGGCATTGGCGGTGTAGAGGCTGTTGAAGTGGCTGTAGGAGAAGGCGCCCAGCACGTCGAGGCTCAGGAAATCGAGGGGATCACCCTGCCACTCGAGCGTGGCGTTCGTGTTGCCGTAGCGTTGATCGAGATCGACGGCGAAATCCTTCTCCCCGTTCGGGTTCTTCGATCCGATCGCGTCGGGGTCGAAGATGTCCTGTTCGAGATCGACCGTCGTCGTTGCGATGAACTCGAGCGTGTTGGCGCCAAGGAAGGGGCGGGTGCGGAGTTTGAGGCCATAGGCCCAGTCGTTCGTCAGAAAAGGGGTTTCGAGCGCGGGGTCCCCCTCTCCGGTGCTCCAGTAGGGGCCGGTCCAGAGCTTCGGCAGCGCGATCGCCGCGGCGTGGTAGTCGAGGAACTTCCAGAGTCTGCCGAGGACGAAGACCCCCTTGGCGTTGTCGCGGTCGATGTAGCGGACCTTTCCGATCGTCCAGGGGTTGAACATCCCGAGATCGGAGCTTCCGACGTGGATCCAGCGGACGGTGGGGATCGGAGCGCGCATCCGAATCCAGTAGCCGCGCAGCTTCATGTATTCGGCGTGGTTGAGGCCGAGGCTCTCCCCCGAGGTATCGACCGGGACGGGGCGTCCTTCGGAATCGACCTTGAGGTCGCCATTCTCCCACCAGTCGTGCCAGTCGGAGCCGAACCGGCTCTTGATCCGCACGCCGGCCTGGACGAAGCGGCTCACCTTCCCCTCGATGTTCATCTCGAATTCGCTTCCCACGCCGTTGTCCCCCGAGAAGTTCTCGGGCCAGAAGGGGTTGCCGTAGCTCAGCGTCCCCTGGGAAGCGTTGTTGCGGTAGAGCCACTTCGTGTAGATCTTGCCGTGGATGTTGAAGTTGCGCAGATCGGCGTCCACGGTGGGGGGGAGGAGGAGGCCGAGGAGGAGGGCTACGCATAGCCAGCGCGCATGCCGCAACGATCGTGCGTTTTTCACGGTTTCCGCCTCCCTGCGCTATTCGAGGTAGACCATGGGCAGAGCCACGAGGTCATCGATCGTCGGTTTTTCGAGATTCTTGTAGGCGCCGAGGATCGCGTGTTGCCGTTCGATCTCGTCCTTTCCTCCCCGTGCCGGGGAAACGAGGATATCGATGACGTGGGGGTCGGAGTCGTAGTCGTTCCCTCCGCCGAAGCGGTGCTGTCCCTCGTATTCGTTGACCTTCCGGGTGAGGAGGTCGGTCTTGTCGGGGAAGCCTTCGTTGCTCTGCATGAGGACCTGGTAGCCCCACTTGCGGGAGGGGGGGGCGCCGAGCTGATCCTTGCCGACCACGGCGATCAGTGTCCTTCCCGCGGCGCGGGTCACCTGGGGGACGATGATCTGGGCCTTCCACTGGGCGGCCTTCTCGTTGATCTCGCTGTTGACGCGGTTGGGGCCCTGGGGGGAGATGATGATGCACCGTTCCCAGTAACTCTCCGGGACGAAGGTGACGTTCATCCCGGGCAGCGCCTGACGGATGCCGGATTCGGGCTGGTGATCCATATCGATGTAGATCTGGGCCATCTGGACCGAGAAACCGTTCCCCTGCCATGCGCGGGAGTCCCAGGGATCCTCGATCTTGGCGTTCACCGTCACGCGGAATTCCACGTGGTCCCCCTTCTCCTCGACCTCGAACTTCGTGATGTCGAAGGAGCCGGGCGTGTAGACCGGGTCGGTGGGGTAGATGTAGGTTCCCGGTCCATCGTCGTCTCCGACCGGGTCGAGCATCTCGATGTAGATCCTCCCGGTGGCGGCGGCTTCGGCCTGGGTTCGGGCGGATTGGGCCTGCTCCTTGCCGGCCTCGAGGTGCGCTTGCGCGCCTTCGACGGCGCTCTGGCCGGTCTGGTTTGCGCTCTGGCAGGCCACGAACGTCGGGAGGAGGAGGAGGGGGAGGAATCGCTTCGTCTTCATCGCCACTGGCTCCTTACGCAGAGGGGATATCCCCCGGGAAGATCGGATGCATGTCTTTCTGGTAACGATCTCTGGCGATCGGGAACTCCCTTCGGACCTTCCCGATCCTTCCGGGGCTCTCTCCCGCCTCGGAATCGTTTCCGGTAAAGCCACAGCGCAGAGCGTCTCATTCTACCGGCCCCCTCTCGGCTCCGGGGGGCGGCGGGCAGAGATCATCGGCGGAGGATCGGAACGATCCACCACAGGAACAAGATTACCCCGATCCCAAGGAGGGAGAGGGGGAAGGGTGCGGGAACGACCCCGCATCCCGGTCCTGGATCGAGAGGATCCCGGAAGGTGACGACCGGCTCCTCATCGAGTTTCACCCCGTTGACCCAGATCGTGACGATCCCCTTTCCCCCGGCTTCGGGGGCCCGAAGCCGCTGGGCGTAGGTACCGGGGGCCGTTTCGGTCACGCTGTCGAGGAGACGGCCATAGGTCGCCTCCATATAGACGTCCTGCCCCGATCCGAGGGGATTGCCCGCTGGGTCGAGGGGGGTGACCTCGATCTGTGTGGTCGCCCGTCCATTGGCGGGAATGCTCGGGTCGGAGACGACGACCTCCACGCCGGTATCGATCCAGGGGGGCAGAACCGATCCGGTCACGTTGTCGAGGAGGACGGCGCCGTCGTAGGCGCCGAGGGTGAGCGTGACGGTGCCGTCGGTCACCGCGTAGGTACCGCCGTGGAGCAGATCGGTGAGACGCCGGGATCCGTTGCCGATGCCGGCCGGCCAGACGGGGATACTCACGATCTGGCTTCGGTCGCTGTTGTTCACCGCGACGACGATGCGGTGGGTGTCGTCGAAGCGGGCATAGGCGTAGAGCTTCTTCGCGTTGTGCCGGTAGAGGGTCGTGATCGAACCGGTGCGAAGGGCGGCATAGTTACGGCGGATCTCGCCGAGCTTCGTGTAGGTGTCGTGGAGGTTCCGGTTCCAGCGGGTCTGGTTCCAGGGGAAGGTCCGCCGGTTGTCGGGGTCGAGGGTTCCCTCCATCCCGACCTCGTCGCCGTAGTAGATCATCGGGGGGCCGACATAGGTCATCTGAAGGATCGCGGCCTCGCGGACCTTGCGCCAGTCTCCCCCCGCCAGGGTGAGGAAGCGGTAGGTATCGTGGCTGTCGAGGAGGTTCTGCTGGGCGTAGGTCGCCTGGGGGGGGTTGTCCCCCCGGACGCCGGAGAGCCAGGCGTCGAACGCATCGACGTCGAGGGTCGCCGGGTTGTCGTCCTTGTCCCGTCCGGCGATGAAGCGCCAGACCGGCTTGGCGAAGCCGTTGTAGTTCATCACCGCGTCGAACTGGTCCCCCTCGAGCCAGGGGGTGGCGTTCTCCCAGATCTCACCGGTGATGTAGGCATCGGGCCGCGCGGCCTTGACCGCGCTGCGGAACTCGCGCCAGATCGAATGATCCCCCCCTTCGCAGTAGGGACCCGCCTCGTTCGGGACATCGAGCCGCCAGCCGTCCGTATCCCGTTCCCCCGGCCAGTAGCGGGCGATGGCGTCCTCGTTCCGATAGATCTCCTCCCGCACGCGCTCCTCGGCGTAGTTGAGCTTCGGCATCATCCCGAAGGTGGACCAGTGGCAGAAGCTGTAGGGCCACTCGAAGAAGGTGTAGAAGGTGGACCACTCCGAAGTCTTCGACTCGAAGGCGCCGTCGGTGGGGTACTGGCCGGCCCGGTCGAACCACTGGTGCCAGTCCCCCGTATGGTTGAAGACGCCGTCGAGGATGATCCGGATCCCGGCGTTGTGGGCGGCGCGCAGGAGGGAATCGAAGGCTGCGTCCCCTCCGAAGCCGAACCCCCACTCCTCGGGGCTGTCCACGATCCTGTAGTCGCGCGTGTCGTATTTGCTGTTGCTCGGGGAGAGGAAGATCGGGTTGAGATAGATCGCGGTGACGCCCAGATCCTGGAGGTAGGGGAGCTTCGCCTCCACGCCTGCCAGGTCCCCCCCGAAGAAGTCGTTGCCGTGCCCCGGATTCTCCGGCAGTTCGTTCCAGTCGTCGTGCGTATAGACCTTGTACTGGCCCAGCGCGTAAGCCTCGTCCGGCACGTTGTTGCTCGGATCCCCATCGTAGAAGCGATCGACGAAGATCTGGTAGAAGGTCGCCTCCTTGGCCCACTGCGGTGTCCGGAATCCGGGGCGGACCGGGAAGTCCCGCTCGTAGGGCTGGCTGTTTCGCACGCCATCGACGTTGTACCACTTCGTATCGGTGCCGTCGTGGAGGACGAAGTGGTACCAGAGATCGTCGCGCACCTCGGTGCCGGGGACGCTCCCCTCCCAGTACTCGAAGATATCGTCCTCGGCGATCTTGTGCATCCCGTAGGTCTTCTCCGAACCGTTCCAGATCCGGATCTCCGCGGCCGTGAGATCGTTCTTGAAGGCACGGATCCGCAACCGGAGCGATGCCCCCGGCATCGGTTCGTTCGGGTACATGAAGCGGATCGTCTGGTCGGCGAAGATCCCCTCCCCTTCGACCCGGTTGTCGATCTGCGCTGCAAGCAGCGGCGTCACGGGGAGAAGGAGGAGGAGGGGAAGCGCGCGGATGATCGTTCGGAATTCTGACATTGGCCTGGATCCTTACCCAAGTTCCACCGCAATCGCGGCTGGCGTGGATCACGACCCGTCACATCCGCGACGGGCCATCGTTTCGGCGTGGTTGTCGGGCGATCTGGCGAAGCGACAGCGGCGAACAGGGGAAGTCGATCGCAATTCCAAGGTAGTCGGACCGGATTCCGGAGAATCCGTGACGCCTTATACCACATCGTCGTTGCAGAGGCAAGATCTACTCGGCAACCGGGTGCACGTCCCCGAAGTGGAACTTTGGAAGCCGTGCTGACGTGCGCTCTCAGCAACCCAACAGGGGAATCGTATCCAAATCGACCCGACCTGGGCGATCCGGCATCATCCAACCGAGGTATCCCGAATTCCAGGGCGCCGGCCCGCACCTGGCCCTCATACGAGGCGAAAGAACGCCGGCGGTGCCCCCCTCCTCCTCGTGCCCGCCGATGGCCGTGAATCAGGGGAAGTCGGGGCAGGCCCCGTGCCGGCCTTCGAGGATCGGGCAATCCTTCGGGGAGAGCACAACCACAGGAGGTTGTTCCTACGATTCGGGATGGGATCTCCAGATGTTCCGATGCCATGCGAATTCCGCGAATCATGGGGATGAAGATGCGATCACCCGGTTCTTGCGCCTCTTGACACCACCGGTGGAGGGCGATAAACTGCACGGTGTGTAGGTGATTGGCGAAGTTGCCCGGCCCCACGTCGGGTTACGCATGGATGTTCGTGATGAAGGCTCCTCCCCTCGTGATGGAACGGCCTTGGGGAGTGGGATGATCGGAAGGCCCTTTTCTGGAGGGGGAATCGGATGAAGCGAGAGCGGCGTCCTTCGATCGAACTGCTCATCTGGCCGGGAGAGATCGTATTGATCGTGCTCGCCTGGGCACTCTGGGACAACCCGGTGCAGGGGACGACGGTGGCCCTGAGTGCGATCGCCCTCTTCCAGACATGGCTGATCGTCCAGGTCTTTCAGGGGTACGGGTGGAAGTGGGGGATCGCCGGTATATTGCTCCCCCCCCTTCCGATCGCCTTCTTCTGGCTCGATGGAAAGCTCCCCGTGGCCAAACGACTCGCTTCGGGGTTCCTCCTCCTTGCCCTCCTCCTGACGTTGAGCGCGGCGGCGATCGGGAAGGGGACGGTAGTGCGCGTCGCCGGAGATCTCCTGGCGAAACCGGAAGAGGGGGCAATGGCCCGGCTCACGGCGAAACCCGCCACCCTCGACGGGGATGTGGAGCTTTCGGCGACAGAGACGCCCGTTGCGCTCGGGGAGGAACGCCCCACCGCCCTGCCGGCGCCGGCAAAAGCCTCCCCGAAACCCTCTTCCGAGAAACCGAGCGCAGAGGTGATGAAGGCAGGTCTCCTCGTCACCCGGATTCAGACGACGACCGTGGCGGCCAAGCGCAACCCGATCGCAACGATCGCGCGGAAGATCGTGACCACCGCCCCGGCGCCGAGGGCGGAGCGTCTCCCCCC
>CAZTSL010000142.1:0-11579 GCA_964616915.1 uncultured bacterium | reverse complement strand
TAACTTTTACAAGTCACCAAAGTTGGGTACAGTTATCATTAGTGGTACGAAGTACCGAAGTACCCATGAAGGTACGAAGTACCTCTGAGGGGTACGAAGTACCCCTCGATTCGGCACGATGATGGCGGGTCGCATCCGCCCTCCCTGATCTGCAACGCCCGCGTCGGAGCATTCAGGGAAGCGAGGCGGATCGTCGGAGGTCTCAGGATCGTGAAGGCAGGGGTGTGTCCCGCCGGGAGGACATTTGACTTGTGGCACGATTTTCTCTAAACTCCCTTCATCTCGAATCGAGGGAGGACAGATCCATGTCGTTTGCAGGAATGAATCGGGAAATCAACAAAGTGGGGGTGATCGGCTCGGGAAACATCGGACCCGACATCACCCTCTTCCTCTCCAAGGTCTTTACTCCCTACGGCGTCCCCGTGGTTCTCGTCGATATCGCGCCGGAGGCCCTCGACCGGGGACGGGCCAGGATCCGGAAGAAGCTCGACAAGGGGGTGGCCAGCGGCGCTTTCCAGCCCGACTTCGCCGATCGGATGACCGAAAACATCCGGTTTACGACCGATTATGCGGATCTCTCCGGAGCGGATCTCGTGATCGAGGCGGCCACCGAGGAACTTTCGATCAAGGAGAAGATCTTCGCCGAACTCGAGCGGGTCTGTGCGCCCGATGCGCTCTTGGCCTCGAACTCCTCGCACCTCGAGCCCGATGTGATCTTCGACCGGGTCCGTGCGGCCCACCGCTGTCTCGTGGCGCACTTCTTCTTCCCGGCGGAGCGCAACCTGATCGTGGAGATCGTGCCCCACGCCAAGACGGATCCTGCGATCACCACCTTTGCGATGAAGTTCTTCGAGGCGATCGGGAAGGTGCCGATCCGGGTGAAGGGGCGCTACGGCTACGCGGTGAATCCCGTCTTCGAAGGGCTCTTCCATGCGGCGCTCCTCCTCGTCGATCGGGGCTATGCCTCGGAGAAGGTCGTCGATGCGATCGCCCAGAAGGCCCTCAAGATGGGGGTTGGTCCCTTCACCGGGATGAATCTCACCGGCGGCACCCCGATCACCTACCGGGGGATGCAACACTACCACACGAAGATCATGCCCTGGTTCGGGGTCCATCCCCGCCTGGAGGAGCGCTTCCGCTCCGGTGAACCCTGGCCCGCAGCGGGGCGGGGAGAGGTCGTGGAATATGACGAGGCAACCTACGAAGCCGTGGCCAGACGCCTCCAGGGCGCCTACCTCGGTCTCGTCAACGAGGTCTACGGCAGTGGGATCGTGGAGTTGGGGGACCTCGAACTCGCCGTGGAGACGGCGCTCGTCATCGAAGGCCCCTTCAAGATGATGAACCGCCTCGGCATCGAGACCGCCCTCTCCCTCGTGCAGGCCTATGCCGAGGAGTTCCCCGGCTTCACCGTGGCCGACCCCCTCATCACCCAGGCGAAAAAGGGAGAACCGTGGAAGATCCCCGTCGTCTACCGGGAGGATCACGGTGACGTGGCGGTCGTCACGATCCGGCGCCCGCAGGTCCTCAATGCCCTCAACGGCGACGTGACCGCCCAGCTCTCCGAGATCTTCGCCGAAATCGATCAGGATCCCGCGATCAAGGCTGCGGTCCTCAAGGGCTTCGGCGTCAAGGCCTTCGTCTCGGGCGCGGACATCCGGGAACTCGCGGAACTCGACTCCCCAGAGGCGGCCGAACGCCTCTCCCTGCGGGATCAGGCGGTCATCACCCAGATCGAAAACCTGGGCAAACCGGTCGTCTGCGCCTACAACGGCCTGGCGCTCGGCGGGGGGAACGAACTGGCCATGGGGTGCACCGCGCGGATCGCGCGCAAGGGGATGAAGGTCCTCGCCGGTCAGCCCGAGCCGAATCTCGGTCTCATTCCGGGCGCCGGCGGCACCCAGCGCCTCCCCCGCATCGTCGGCATGGAGAACGCCTGGCCGATGTTGCGCACCGGAAAGCCGATCGACTCCGCAAAAGCCCTCGAGATCGGATTGATCTCGGAGGAAGTGTCGGGGGATCTCCTCGAAGCCGCGATCTCATTCGCCCGAGAGATCGCGGAAGGGAAACGTTCCGTCCCTCCGATCCCGAAGGGGCCGATCGCCGTTCCGGAGAATCTCCCCGATGTCGATATCGGTCATCTATCCAGAAAAATCGACGAGATCCTCCAGAAAGCGATCCTCGAAGGCGCGCGGATGACCCTCGAAGAGGGTCTCAAGCGCGAGGCCTACTACTTCGGGCGTTGCTTCGCCACGGAGGACTGCCGGATCGGTCTGTCGAACTTCCTCGAGAACGGTCCCCGGACGCCGGCAAAGTTCGTCCACCGCTGAGCCCTCTGCCACTTCCCCGGGAGCGCGGGCGGGACGCCCGCACCGCCCGCCATCCTTCCCCCGCAGGAACGGGTCCCGGATGCGGAGGGCTTTCGCCTCGCAGGTACCCGTTTGCCTCCAGGGGGAAATTCTGCTATCGTGGTCTTCGTTCGGCAAGCGTTTCCCCAGCCGCCTCTCCGGGAGGGAAACGTTCTTTCCCGTCGTATCCGATTTCATTCCTGGAGGTTTCATTCCTGGAGGGTGGGATCATGCGTTCCTTTCCCCCCCAGAGGGGATTCGTCCTTCCCCTGCTCCTTTTCCTCGTGGCCTGTGAGAGCCGACCCTCTTCCCCGCCTCCCAGAGGGGAGGTCCAGCGGCCGGTGCTCCGGCGGAATCTCGATGCCGTCTCCTTTACGCCGGAAGAGGAGGCGATGATCGAAACGATCGCCCGTCTCTATCGGGGGCTTGCCAAGCACTTCACCACCTTCGAGACAGCGCGGATTCCGGAAGAGGCCACGATTGCGCAGCTCGCCGGGTACATGAAGGCCCGGCTCCCCGAGATCTCGGGCTGGACGGCACGCTACCGGGCGCTCCCCCAGAAACGGCGGGAAGCCCTCCACCGGGCGGTCTTCGAGCGACACGAGGAGGAAGTCGTCACCTTCGTCAAGGCCGGCTCACGCTGGAGTACGGCCTTGCGGGAGCCAGAACGGATCGAGCGCTACCGTCAGGTCATCCGCACCATCCTCGCCCCCTGGGCGAAGGCGGACGCGCTCTGGGTCTTCGAGGGGTTCGGCGAGGAAGCCGTGCGGGAACTCCGCGAGGTGGCGCTCGGAGAGGTGGGGAAAGAACGCGAAGCAGAGGAGAAACGCCGCACCGCGGCTCCGTGACGCATCGAACGAAGGGGGCCACGCCCCTGATCGCTTGAGGAGAGAGAGATGAAACGGATCATCACAGCCAGGGTCTTCCTTCTTCTCGGCATTCTCGGTCTCCTCGGCATGGGCCTCATGGCCCAGAGCCGCTGTGCAGGGGAGCCCTCCCTCGAGATCACCGCACCGGTCGAAGGGCAGCACATCGATCAGCCCGCCGTCGGTGTCGAGATCGTGATGAGCGGGGTGGATGAGGGCTCCTTACGCGTCCTCGTCGATGGGGAGGACGAAACGGATCTCTTCACCGTCGGACGTACCGGTACCCAGGCCCGGGCGATCGGAGAACTCACCCTCGAGGAAGGGGCGCACGAGATCATGGCCACGGTGGCGACCGACAGTGGGGAGATCCGCGATACCCGGCACTTCGAGGTCGCTTTCCCCCCCTTCTTCACCCCGGACGACGTGGTGACCGGGGCTGTGCCGATCGGGTTCACCGCCCGCTTCCGGGGAACCGTGCTGGCCGCCTCCTACTGGAGTCTCCGCCCGGAGGAGGGGGGAGGCTACGTCGTACAGGGGGAACGCTACGTCCTCCTCGAGATCACGGAGAAAGGGGGGTTGACCCCCTCGCAGGCGGAGTGGGGCGTCGGCGTCACCCTCTCGAAGGCGCAGTGGTCCGAGCAACGAATTCCGATCCCCTATCCGGGGGACCGCGTCGAGGTGCTCGGAAGGGTGGGCGTTGCGACCTTCGATGGGGAGGAGCGCTTCGTCATCGATCCCACGATCGAGTTTCAGCTTCTCGAATCGCGCCATCCTCCCCTGGCCGGAATCGGGGACCCCTGTTCGCACGACATGGAGTGCCAGGACGACCTTGTTTGCAGCCGTGCGTCGCGCACGTGCATTCAGGTCGATCCAACCCCCTGGTGGGGAGATCCGCGGGGGGTCAACGGGGCCTGTTCGACCGACGCGGATTGTCCGGTGGGGCAGTTCTGTGACACGAACCACCCGATCAAGGCGGAAGGGCCGTTTCGGGCTTACTATTACACGGATCGGGACGCGGGACGCTTCCTCTGCCAGGTTCCCGATCGGGACGCGCCGCTCGACGAGATCTGTCCCCGGATGATCCAGGTCGATGACGTCCTTTCCGGCCGCTTCGTGCCCGGAAAGGAGGTCTGTCTCGAAGCGCGGATCGTGGTCTCCTACGTCAACCCGGGCGATCTCGATTCCCACATCCAGTCGCAGTTCGAGCACCCGCTCGTCTATCCCTCGGGGTCCCCACCCCTGCCCGTGTCGTTCCAGTCGAGTGAGAACTCTCCCCCGTACAAGGATCCGGACAACCCGATCGGTGCGCTCCCCGACCCGCCACTCGACGCCCACGTCGTGATGCTCGGCACGGTGCGCTACGACGATGGTCACCGCTGGTTCGAGGTCCATCCGATCAAGTGGTGGCGCAGGCTTCCCTGAAGGGAAGTTGCTGGGCGCGCCTCAGCGAAGGAGGCCGGCGCCCCTTCCTCCTGCGAACCTGCGGACGAGGGGGACGAGCAACGCCAGGACCCAGACGATGACCGCGCCGGAGGGGAGATCGAAGAGCGCGGAGCCACAGAGTCCCAGCCCATAGCCGAGCGCGCCGTGGAGATAGCCCACGAAAAGCCCCCGTCGTTCGTCCAGCCCCCGCGTGGCCACGGCAGGGAGGATGAAACTCGCAAAGACGAGATAGACCCCCACGAGCTGGACCGAAGCGGTCACGGTGAAGGCGAAGAGGAGGTAGAAGAGGAGCCGGTGACGCCGCTGGACGTCGAAGCGGAACCAGAGGGCGAGCACCCCGGCATAGACGCAGGCCACCGGAAGGAGTTTTCCCCAGGAGACCCACAGGATCTGCCCCACGAGGAGTTCCTTGAGGTGTTCTCCCCCATGCGGGTTGCGAGACAGGAGGATCAGCCCCAGCGTTGCGGCCAGCACGAAGGCCACCCCGATGAGGGCCTCCTGGATTTCGGGGAACCACTTCTCGCTCCAGTGGAGCACGATCGAGCCGCAGACCGCGGCACTCACCGCCGCGATCTGGACCGGTGCGCCGTGCGGATCCCACCCCAACGCCCCGGCGAGGACCACCCCCAGACCGGCGATCTGCGCCACGGCAAGGTCGATGAAGATGATCCCCCGCGCGAGCACGGAACGGCCGAGGGGAACATGGGTGGCCAGCACGAGCAAGCCCGCGGCAAAGGCCGGTCCCAGAATCGAAAGATCGAGCGCATCCCAGTTGAGTGTCATCGGAGTGCCTCCCGCAAACGTTGGATCGTGTCCTCATAGAGCCCGAAGAGATCGGTGGCGCCGGGGGTGCCCCCCACGGTGAAGGGGAGCTTCACCGCGGGAATCCCCGTCCGCTCCGAAAGCCAGTGCGCGGCACGGTCGTCCTGATAGGCGGCGTAGATGATGAGCTTTGCCGGCCGCGTCTTCATCTGTTCGAGCAGTTCGGCGAGATGACCGCTCGTGGGAGGAACGCCTGGCTTCTCCTCGAGCGTGGCCACCTGTTCGAGTTTCAGCCAGTCCTCGAGGTAGATCCAGCTCTCGTGGTGGACGACCACAGGGACGCCTTCCAGGGGACGGGCCGCTTTCTTCCAGCGGCGCATCGCCGCTCTCCAGCGTTTCTCGAAATCGGCGAGCCGCTCCGCGTAGAGCGCCTCGTGGCTCGGGTCCACCCGCTGGAGCCGTTTCGTGAGTTCCCTGGCAACCCGCAGGATATTCTTGGGGTTCCCCTGGACATGGGGGTTGCCTGCGGCGTGGATGTCCCCGAGGCTCCGGTCGAGTCGCTTCGGTTTTCCCAGGATGCGCACATGCTCCGAGGCGAGCATGTAGGTGGGCGCACCGGGGTGGAGTTTCGGGTTGCCTGCCCGCCGCAGGAGGAGGGGGAGCCAGCCGATCTCGAGATCGGCCCCCGTGCAGAGGAGGAGATCGGCCTTGCGGACCCGGGCGATCAGGCTGGGACGGGCCTCCACACGGTGGGGATCCTGGAGGCCCGTCGTCGCACTGAAGGCCTCGACCGCATCCCCGCCGATCTCCGCGGCGAGCGCGGCCCACTCCGGTTCACAGGTAAAGACCCGCACCGTGGCCCGGGCCAGGGAGGGGGCTCCGAGTACCACCGCGAGCAGGAACATCGTACACGTCGTCTTCATCTTCATTCTCCATTCTCCATTCAGTAGGCATGGGCGGCGTGGGCGCCAAAGGCCGCGATATACTGCAAGAGGAAGAGATCACCCGTCTGCCGCGAGGATGCGTCGTGGTTGTATTGCAGGCGGATCCGGCTGAACTCGCTGTTGGACCAGTCGAGCATCAGACTGAGCCGCTGCGGATCGTGGTTCGTGGAATCGAGGATGGTCTGGTCGAAGGCGGGGGGGAGCGCTTCCGGATCGATACGCGCGTAGCGAATCCCGACGCGCCACTTCGGCATGAACTGATAGACCGTCTGCGCGTACCACCCGGGCTGTACCGTATCGAGGGGGAGGGTTTCCGAGGCGGTGTGCAGTTGCCCCGTCTCCTTGCGGCGCAGGTATTCCCCCTGCACCTTGAGATTCGTGCGGTAGGGGTTGCCGTGCGGTGCCCACTTCCAGACGACGTCGAAGAGGAGGAGTGTGCTGTCGCCCTGGAAGGTCTCCTCCGTGGTCTCGTCGGTACGGCCCTCCACGCGGGCCTGGAGCCAGCTTATCCCGAGGCGCCAGCTCTGGCTGTCGCCGATATCCCCGCCCACGTGTGAGTGGAGCGTCCATGTGCCGAAGCCGCGGTGCCCTCCCCCCTCGGCGGGAAATCGCGCCCCCCGGAACGCTTCCCCCCCCGTTTCCCAGAAGAAGGGGGTGGGCGCCACCCAGGAGAGCCCCACCCCGTCATCGGCGAACTGTCCGCCGAGGAAGAGTTCGTAGGGGAGGGGACGTTCGGCGAAGTCGTCCGTGTGCGTATGTCGTCGTTCGAGGTAGCCGATGTTGGAGAAGAAGCGCCCGGCCTTCAGGGTAAGGCCGTGGGGGAGGGCGATCGTCTCGATATAGGCCTCTTCCACCTCCGCCTCGCCCCCGAGCAGGGCGATCGTGGTGCTCCCATAGAACTTGTCATCGACGTTCGCATCGAGATTGAGTTCCGATTCGTCGAGGGAGAGGCCCTCTTCCCCCGGGCCGGCCTCTTCGGGGAGGAAGAATCCGGGGGGGGCAAACGCCCAATCTTCGGGATGAACGAGGATGGCCCGGCCGTTGAGGATCATCCCGATGGCGGGGTTGAAGGTGTTGGCGCGTTGCTGCGTCCCCTGCTGGCTCACCTCCACGGCCAGGTCCTCGATCTTCTCGTCCAGTTCGTCGATCCGGGTATCGAGGTCGTCGAAGCGCGTCTCGAAATCTTCCCCTTCGCTTCGATCGGGGGAGGCCTCTTTCGTGGCCTCCCCCTCGGAAGGGGGAGCGGCGCTCTCTCGATCGGATGCAACGGCGAATGACGGCAGGAGAAGGAGTACGACCATCGGCCAGATCGGAATCGTCTTCATCGTTCGTCCTCCAGGGAAGGGGAGGAGCGGGCCCCAGCGCGGATCACCCTGCGGATCGGGTCGCCATTCGCAGCGGAATGCGAAGCGGGATCCGCATCGATCGAGAGGCGCCGTCGGACAGCGGAACGAGCGATCGGTTCGCTGCACATCGACACACTCGACTCTGGGAGGGAACCCCATCAGGAAGACGCCTGGGTGCGGCGCTCCTCGAGAGGAAAAGATCCCTTTGCGGGAGACCGTCTTGGCCACGGGTGTGGCGCTTCAACGATCGTGGTGCTCAGAGGCTACGCGGGGAAAGGGGGGGCACGGGGGGGGACGAAGAAGAGGAGAATCGTGGAGATATGCGGATGTTCCCCCATCGGAAGGAGGGAAAGGATTCGCCCCCTCGAAACGATGGGGCCGGCAGGGGAAGGACGAGGGCCGAACCGAGCCTGAGCCAGGAACGCACAGAGGAGGCAGGGGCCCGCAAGACGCGGCGGCACACCTGGCCTGGATGGGGATTCATCCTCGAACGACGAGGAGAAGCGTTCGGATCGCGGGGCATTCCAATGGAAATGGACGCGTGCCACGGCCTCCTGCGCGAGGAGCGCAGCGGTCAGCAGGAGCGTGACAAAGAGGGAACGGGAAAGTCGCCTTCTCACCATCGTGACCCGTTCGTGCGAAATCGTTCGGTGTTTCCGATCGAGCGGCCGGGAGAGGACCAGCCGCTCTTCGCTTCCATCCTCTGGAATTCCAGGGATGAACGATTCTATCCTTTTTCCTTCCATTTGACAACCATGATTCCCTCTCTAGAGTGCCCTGGGTGAATGAAAAGAAACCATTGACATCGCTTTCGCAAACCGATTAGGATGAATCGAAGATGCATCGACCCGTAGGATGCTCGAGAAGCGTGGGACTCGAGAAGGCTTTCCGCTCGATCGGCCGGTGGAATGGGTCGTTTCGGCGCGGTCACGATCGTGTCGGCCCGCATCGGTCACCGAAGTGAGCACAAGGAGGAAGGAGAGATGAAACGCATCGGTCTTCTGCTCGGAGCAGGAATCTTCATGCTGCTCCCGGCTGCCACGGCCTGGGGGGCGTTTTCCGACTTCACCACCATGACGAAACCGATCGGGGTTGCGGCGTTCGAGGACAAACTCCTCGTGACGACCTACTGTCCCCAGCAGATCTACCTCGTGCACCCGAACGGGGAGAAGGAGATCTTCGCGCCCGATTTTCCGGACCCCGGCGGATGTGTCGAGAACTACATCGCGGTCTCTCCCGGGTTCGGAGGATTCACGAAGAACGAGGTTTTCGTGACCGCGGCGAAGAAGATCTACCGGATCTCGCCCGATGGGAGTGAGGTGACGCTCTTTGCGGAGATATCGAGCAGTGTTTCCTCCCACACCTCGCTCACCTTCGACACCGTGGGGTTCTTCGACAACGACATGATCGTGGTCGCGCCCAACGGGGACGTCTGGCGGGTCGATGCCCAGGGGGAGACGACCTTCCTGGCGCACCTCTCCGGTGGAACGGTCGAGAACCCGGCGATCGCTCCTCCTGAATTCGGCCCTGTGGCTGGTTCCGTGATCGTGGCCTCCGAGAACACGGGGAAGGTCTTCGCGATCGATCCGGATGGGACGACGGTCGTGATCGCCTCCGGGATTCCGGGGGCGGAGGGGGCCAACTTCGTGCCGCGGCAGATCTGCAACTTCTCCGAGGAAGGGGGGGCGTACTTCGGCGCGATCTATCCGGAGAAGATCGTCACCGCGCCGGCCGAAGACTTCGCAGGCTTCGAGAACGATCTCATCGTCCAGCAGGAGGCCTCGGGGGGAGGGATCTTCCGGATCTCGTGGGACGGGGAGAATTATGTGTCCACACAGCTGGCATCCGGGATCGGCCATTTCGAGGGGGCGACGTTCGCGAACTGCTACTGCCTCGACCCCGACGGTGACTTCTACGGAGAGGGGAACAACTGCGCCGGCCCCGACAACTGTCCGAACAATCCCAACCCCGCCCAGCAGGACGGCGACGAGGACGGTGTCGGCGACGCCTGCGACAACTGTCCGCGGGATGTGAACCCGGAGCAGACCGACCGCGACACCGACGGCGTAGGGGACGCCTGCGACTGCGACCCGGACAACCCCGACGAACCTGGGGAGGACAACCGTTGCTCCTCGACCTGCGCCGGCAGTGGGGGAGAGGGGGAGACGAGCGGAGGTCTCCTCTTCACCTGGTGGCTCCCCCTCCCTCTGAGCCTCGTGCTTCTGCGCCGCCTCCGGCGGAAGGAATCATGAACAGCGCATGCGGATCCTCTTCATCACCTGGAACTTTCCCCCGAAGCAGGGGGGGATGGAGGTCGTGGCGGAGCACCTCTACCGGGGGCTCTCCCGGAAGGGGGAACGTTTCACGATCACCTGTCACCTCGAGGAGCCTCCTCCCGATCCCCGCCTCTTCTCCTGCCCTGTTGGGGGGCTCTTCCCCTTCCTCTGCTATGCCCTTTTTCGCGGCTTCTGGCTCGTCTTGACGCGGCGGATCGATCTCATCGTCACGTCGAGTGCCTTCACCGCTCCGATTGCGGTCCTGCTTGCGGCCCTTCTTCGCAGGCGCAGTGCCTGTGCGGTCCACGGTTCCGACGTTGTCTTTCCCCACCCGCTCTACCAGTTCTTCATCCGGACGTTTCTCCCCCGATGTGACCTCGTGACGGCGAACAGTGCCTTCACCGCCGGGCTCGCCGTGTCGCGAGGGGTTGTGCCGGAACGGATTCGCGTGGTTTCACCGGGTGTCGAACCGGAGCGTTTCCGCCACGAGGAATCTGGGGAGACGTTGAAGGCGAAGTACGGTCTTGGCGGAAGATTCGTGATTCTCTCGGCAGGGCGGCTGACGTGGCGCAAGGGGATCGTACCCTTCGTCGAACAGGCCCTCCCCCCCCTGGTGGCCGAGTATCCCGAGATCGTCCTCGTCGTGGCGGGAGGGGATGCGAGCGATTCCCTCGTCCACAGGGAGAAGGTCTCCGAATGCCTCCGCACCGCGGTGGCGCAAAGAGGACTGGCCAGGCACGTCCGTCACCTCGGGCGGGTGACGGACGAAACCCTCGTCGAACTCTACAATCTCTGCGATCTCTTCATCCTCCCTGCCCTCGATCTGGGAGGAGACATCGAAGGCTTCGGGATCGTCTGCCTGGAAGCGGCCAGTGCCGGAAAGCCGGTCGTGGCCACGAGAAGCGGCGGGATCCCCGACGCCGTGGCCGACGGGGAGACGGGGATCCTCCTGCCCCCCGGTGATTTCGAGGCCATCGTGCAGGCGATCCGCCGTCTCGTCGAGCATCCGGAGCTTCGCCGCTCGATGGGGGAGGCTGCCCGCAAGCGGGTCGAGAACTTCCGCTGGGAGCGGGTCATCGACCGGTACTGGGAAGCGTTCTCCCGAATCCTCCCCCCTGCGCACCTTCCCCTCGAGGGGGGCGAGGCATCGTAACGCCCTCCGCCGGACTCCATGAGCGTTCGTGCGCCCCTCCCCCCCCAAAATGCCCTTCCCCTCCCCCTGGGCCCCCTCCACTCAGGTTTTGGAAGGATGCGCCGATAAGGTAGGAAGAGGCGCACAGCCGTCCTCCTCCACGGAGCGTGACGGCGTCCATGCCTCCCTGGAAGCACCGCCCCGCAAGAGACCCGCTCCTCGCGCATCGACCGGTGGATCGATCTCCTCGAAATGGAGCGACGCCCGAATCGCGAGGTTCCCGGGAAAGAGACTCATGAAACGCGATCGAACGAGAGGCGCCTGACGATGGACAACCTCCTCTATTACGTCCAGGAATACCGAAGACTGGAAAGAAAGATGAAGGGCGGCCTTGGCACCTTCACCAAGGCGGACCAGGAGAAGTATGAGAAACTCGGCCGCTTCCTCGATCGTCGTCTGGGCCGG
>CAZTSL010000141.1:0-11694 GCA_964616915.1 uncultured bacterium | reverse complement strand
TGGCCGAAATATAACCCCTTTTTTCAAGAAAAGTCAACATTTTTGAAATCGAGGCAGGGTGACCCCATGATTCGTGGAGTCCGCATGGTATCGGAGCATCCGGCGCGAAAGGGGTGGAACGCATCGACCGACCAGACGCCGGGGAGACCGGCGTCTGTCATGTGAGGAGTCCCTTGCTGTCGAGATCCTACGGGATCGCGGATCTTATCGGGAAATTTGATGCGATTGCCCTGAAGTGAGTTGAGTCTTCCACGGGAACCTGATAAGATGCGCCTCATCTCCTCCGTTCGTGGCGGGGGGCCAGCAGAGGGAGCCGGGGGCCAGCAGCGGAGGGCAGGGAAGGTTCATGCGGCTGTTCCAGACGATCTTGGTGCTGGGGACCGTGTCGGCGGGGACGATCCACCTGGGACTCCTCGTGGGTCTCGACGATCCGTTCGGGATCCAGGTGGGCCCCTACCTTCTCGTCGTGGGCTTGCACGCAGCCTTCTTCCTGGGGGGAATGAGGGTCGGGAAGCGGGGGTTCCTCCGTGGGGCGATCCGGGTGCTCCGGGAAGAGATGGCGCTCGGGCCGGAAGTCCTCGTGATCCTCTCGAGCCTCGTCCTCCTCTTCGGGATCGCTGCCTTCTTCATGTTCCGGATGATCGCGGGTTACTTTTTCGGCATCGAAGGGCAGGTGGTGTGGTGTTTTCTCGCCGATTCCGGATTCTGGGTCCTCGCCGGCTTCGTGACGGCGCGAAGGGGCGATCGTCTTTCGGCGTGGGCACGAGAGCGTTTCGCGGGGAGGAGCAGGGTGCTCCCTTTCCCCGAAGGGAGCGTCGTCTTTCCGATCTATCGGAGAACGCCGCTGATCGCGCTGCTCGCCGCGGCTTCCTGGTTCGTAGTGGCCACGGGGGTGGGGCTATTCCTCTTTCCTCGCCTCCTTCCCTGGTTCCCCTGGACCCTTCCCCTCCTCCTGCTGGGGGTCGCGGGCCATTCCTGGCGTCGGTGGGGGTGGTTCAACGACCTCGTCCTTCATTCCGGGGGGATCACGCTGGTGTACCGGGGGAGACGTCGGGAGATCCCCTGGAGGGCCCTCGAGGGGGTGACGCTCTCCTTTGGCCCCCCCCGTGGCAACCATCGTTTCTTCCGGATCGGGTGGAAGGGGCCAAAACGGGGTACGATCGCAGGATACCTGCCGGCAGCGATGCGTCCCCGTCTCGAACGCCATCTGCGCCGCCATCTTGACACGCTCACCCTTCGGGGGAGGGAATGAACGGGAAAGGTTTCCGATGAACCTCGCGATTCTGATCGGCATCCTTCTATCGAACGGGGCACTCCTTGCCGTGATCCTGACCGCCTTTGGTCTCTTTTCGAAAGGAGGAACCGCGACGCACGTCTTCTGGGCGCTCGCCGCCACGCTCCTTACGCTCTTCTCCCACTGCCTCGTGATGTTCTACCTCATCGGAACGGGGAAGATGGTCAAGGAGGTCCTGGCGGAGGCCCAAGGAGAGGGGATCGACGCGGCGGAGTATCGCCGCCGGCTCCTCTCCTTCAAGCATCGGGGTTTTCCCCTCCCGACCTACGCGATCGTGGCCGTGATGGTGACCTTCATCGTGGGGGCGGGGGTGCATACCGGTGCAGTGCCAAAATTTCTGCACACGGCACTCGCGCTCTTCGCCCTCCTCCTCAACCTCCTGGCCTCGTGGCGGGAGGTGAGGATCCTGACCGAAAACGGCATGCTCATCCTCGAACTCGACGAAGCGATCCAAAGGTCGCGAGGGGGGAAAAACGAGCAGGCTGTGCCGAGCGACGAGGAGGCTTCTGTCTCCTCTGTCTCTCTACAGTGACGGGAACAAAAGCCCGGCGTCATGGATGAGGCGTTGCGAGCCGCCCACCTCCTCCTGCGTTTCCTATGCAAGGGCATCCTCGACTTCCCGTTCCCCTTCGATTTCGAAGTGGAGCGCCGCAAGCGGCTCCAGGAGGGCCAGGAGTTGCTCCCTGCCGATCTGGCCGGAGCGTGCGGCGAGATGGAGGGCAAAGGCGTCGAGGCGGGCCGAAATCGCACAGAGTCGGTCGGTGAGGCGGCTTTCGAGCCGTTCGAGGCGGTGGAACGTATCGAGCGTCTCCATCCAGGTTCCCCGTACTTCGAGGAGATGGGCGATCTCTTCCGGAACGGTCGTGGCTTCGAGTTTTCGTTCGATCCGGGCAAGCTCCCTGTAACACGCTGCTTCGTCGAGCTTCCGGATTTTCGCCTCCACCGTGGCTGCTTCTTCGAGGAGGCGGGAAGCGGTCTTCAGGAGCGCGACGAGCGCCCTGTCGGCTTCCTGCCGCAAGGGGGGGGAGAGCGCCTTCGATCGCTGAAGCTGTCGGCGGATCGCAAACCCCTTCCCCACGATCCGCTCCATCAGGCGGCGGAGGTTTTCGTTCTGGAGCCGCTTTGCGATCGGAAGGAGGGCAGGTCCAAGGGCAAATGCCTCCCCCCCCCTGCGTCGCCATCGCAACTCCGGTTGCCGATAGCGGAAGAACAACCCGAGGGGAAGGGCAAGGAGCACGGCGGAAAAAGCGGCGATCATCGTGGGATTCCCGACGAGGAAGTACCACATTCCGCCGAATGTTCCCCCCAGAACGGCGAGATAGCGGCCAAACATCGTCTTCGTCTTGAGACGAAGATCCTTCCGCACGAGGGTCTCCTTGGGATCGATCGGAGGCGTGTGCTTTCGTGCCTCGATTCGGCTCTCGATCCCGACTTCTTCCAGGTGTCGTTGGACGAGCCGGGCGTCCGGGCGGGAGAGCCGATCGATCAGCACGAAGGGGAGGCGAGGGAGGCGCTTGGAGAGACGGTTCGTGTCGAGATCGAGGCCGCGGAAGAGGGCAAGGATCTTGCGCCGCATGTCATGCCCGATCCGTTCCGCCACCTTCCCCGGTCCCACCACGACGAGCCGGTAACTCCCTTCCCCCTTCGGTTGTGGGCGCAGGAGGAGGGGGAGGTGCCCACAGGTGAAACAGTAGGAGAAATCATCGAGCACCCCTGCCCCACAGTGGGGACAGGGATGCCGTGAGACGATCTCGGGCACCGAGGGGACGCTGAGCGTATCGAGGGCCTCGATGAAGGCCTCCGCGGTCTGGAAGCGGCGCCCCGGATCTTTCTCCAAAGCCTTGGCCAGAACCCTCTCGAATCCCTCCGGAAGCTCCGGCGCGATGCTACGTAGCGGGGGGGGCGGCACTTCGAGATGCATCCGCATCGTTTCGAGGGGATCGTTCCCCTGGAAGGGGAGCACACCGGCAGCGGCCTCGTAGAGCGTCACGCCCAGGGCATAGAGGTCGGCTCGCGCATCGACCGGTCCGGCCCCCGCCATCTCCGGGGCGAGATACTCCGGGGTCCCCATCACGTGCCCCTGCATCGTGAACCCAAGGAAGTCCCCGCTGCGGGCCAGGCCGAAATCGCCGATCTTCACGTTCCCTCCCTCGTCGAAGAGAAGGTTGTGCGGTTTGACGTCCCGGTGAATGATCCCCTCACGGTGGGCCGCGGCGAGTCCCCCCAGCGCCCCCTTGCCGATCGCGATCACCTCGGAGAGGGGGAGCCGGCCCTGCATCACGATCCGCTCCTCGAGGTCACCGCCGGGGAGGAACTCCATGACGAGGCAGATGAGGCCGCGTGCTTCCTCCTCGACGAGATCGAAGATCCGTACCACGTTGTCGTGGGCGATCCGGCGGGAGATCGCCACTTCCCGTCGGAAGCGTTCCACGATCACCTTCCGGCGCGTGAGATGGGGCAGAAGGACTTTGAGCGCCACATCGATGTGGAGCACCTCGTCCTCGGCCGCGTAGACGGCGGCCAGCCCCCCCTGCCCCACCTTCCGGAGGATCCGGAAACGCCCGGCGATGCGTTCTCCTTCGGCAAGATCGATCGGATCGAGGAGATCGTTCGAGCGCGGCATCGGTCCACTCCTTGGCCATCGAGGTTCCCCGAAGGGAGGCGGGGAGAACTTACGAATCGTACCCTCCCCTTACGATTCGTAGGGGTGTGGCCGGGAGGGCGATCCCTCCCCCTTCCCCTTCCCGGGGATCCACGAGGCAGATTTCTCCTTGCCATTTCGCGAGGATGGCAAGATCAAAGGGGGACATTCCGGGAAGAACGTCCCTTCGGCACTCCCCTTGCAGAAGGAATTCCCCAGGATAGAGAACCTGATCACGGTTCGGCATTCCGCCGACCAACAACCCATTACAGGCATATCCGGACTCATCCAAACGAAGTTTCGGGCGGGGGCTTGTTTCCTCCGCCCCTTTTTTTTTCCTCTCCTTCCTCCCCCCTGTCCCGGCGGCTAGAGACGTTCCATGAAGCGGTGTTCCAGGGAAGAGCCTCGCGACACGGTGGCGATGCGTGCCCCGGCTCCGATGGCGATGCGCAGGGCATCGGTGATCACATCCTCCGCGCTCCGATCGGGTGTGGGGCGAAAACGGATGAGGAGCGTGTGTTCCTCGGGATCGAGGGTGAAGTGGCAGTCAGGCATCGCTTCCCGCAAGGGGGCGATCGGAATCTCCCCCGGGGCGAAACGGATCTCGACCTCCTCGTTCTTCCCCGTGATCTCCTCGATCGTGCCTGCCTGGACCGTCCTGCCCCCCTCGATCATGATGACGTGATCGCAGAGTCGTTCGAGTTCGAGGAGGTTGTGGGAGCTGACGAGGATCGTGCGAACCCCGCGATGGGCCGCGATCGCCTGGCGAAGCGTGAGGGCCTGGCGGGGGTCGAGACCGTTCGTCGGCTCGTCGAGGAGGATGAGATCGGGGGTGCCGAGGAAGGCCTGGGCGACTTCCAGACGCCTGCGCATTCCGTGGGAGAGGGATTTTACCCGCATGGTGGCGTGATCGGCGAGATCCACCATGGCGAGCACCCGCATCGCTTCTTCCCTGCGGGCGGTCCGCGGAATCTGCTGGAGGGCCGCATAGAGGACGAGGAGATCGATCAGACGGGCCTGCGGAGGCATGATCGCATCCTGGGGGAGCGCGGTGACCCGTCCACGATGGTGCCGGACCGAAAAGGGTCCCTCCCCGAGCAGGTCGATCTTCCCGCCGTCGGGTTGAAGGAAACCGCAGATGATCGAGAAGGCCGTGGTCTTCCCCGCACCGTTGGGGCCCACGAAGCCGCAGATCGAACCGGCGGGAACAGAGAAGCTCAGTTCCCGCAGCACTTCGGTCCTCCCGAAGGACTTGCGCACCCCATCGAGTCTGAGCGCCACCCGATTCACAGGTCTCTCCGATGGAAGAAGAAGAGGCCGATCGAGAAATAGAAGAACATGAGTCCCAGGCAGACGATCCCCCCCGCCGTGAGGCTCTCCCACTCCGGCCGCCAGAGGGTCAGGCGATGCTCCTGAGGAAGGAAGAGCACGAGCGTCGTCCACAACTGCCGCACACCGAGGGAGAGATCCACCCGCTCCAGGTAGTACTCCGACACCCCCCGCAGCGCAACCAGGGCGAAGAAGAGGATCAACGCCAGCGATCTCGCGCCGTTCTCCGTCTTCGTGACGAGCGAACTCCCCAGGGCGATGCCGAGGAAGGGAAGCGTATAGATCCAGACCCGGCACGTGAAGCCCAGCATCGTCACGGCGGTCTTCACCGGCTCGAAGGTGGCCATCCGCAAATCGCCGACGATCCACGTGCAAAGGACCGAAAGCAGGAGGAGAATGAGGAGTTGGAGCCCCTGCCCGGCGAGTTTCCCCAGCGCATAGGCCAGGCGGCTGATCCGTTGCAGCAGGAAACGCTGGGCCCCGAGACGAAGATCGGCGGCCACGACCTCCGAAGCGGTGAGGATCACGAGGAGGGGAACGAAGGTGAAGGAGAGCCAGCCGTAAAAGAGGGTGAAGAGCGGGATGTCGAGCAACTGTCGGGCCAGTTCTTCATCCTGCACGAGCGCTGTCATGATCTCCCGTACCTTCCGGTGCTGCAGGAGGCTTTGCGTCATCGCCCCCGGATTCCGGGTCGGAGAGACCTCGAGTGCCCTGGCGACCTCGTTTTCGATCTTGCCGATCACGTGGGTAAAGAGGAGCGCGCTCCCCACCGCCCCGAGGAGGTAGAGGGCCAGGAGCACGAGCGCGCGGCGGTTTCGCCAGGCGTAGCTCCATTCGAAGAGGGCCACGGCGCCGATTCCCGTTCCCCCGGGTTTCACTCTTCACCTTCCTCCACGGCATCGAGGAGTTTGACGACCGGCTCGAAGATCGTGGGATCGACGTAGGTGGTCGGATCGATGTTTTCGGCCGTGATCCCGGTGCGTTCCTCCTCTGGGACGAGTTCGAGAAGGGCGTCGTCGGTCTCGATGAGCGTTTCGAGGAACCGGTCGGCCCAGCGCAGCGTCTCCCTCGGGGCGAGATCCGCACCCTCTTCCTCCAGCCGTTCGCTCAGTTCCTCGGTGATCTCCCCGATCTCCTCGCGCAGCCGTTCGTTCATCGAGGAGACGATCTCCTCGAACTCCGCGGCTTCTTCTGTGGAGAGGTGGGCTTCCTCGATGAGGGCCTGTTTCGCCTGGGTGCGCCTCGTCTGCCAGGCAAGTGCGGCGGCCTCCATCATCTCGGCGTGGCTCGGAGGGGCTGCGGAGGGGGGGGTCTTGCGGGTCGCCTGCGAGGGAGAGGAGGCCGGAAGGGGTTCCTCCGGTAGCGGGGGGGGGGAGGGGCGCTTCTGTGCGGCACGGAAGAATTGCTCCGTCATCTCCCGCGCCATCGAACGCTTGCGGCAATCGGCCTCGGCCGACGCGAGCCGCTTTTCGAGGCGGCGTGCCGCCGCCTGGGCACGCAGGGCCGTCCCCTTCGATTCCCAGGATCCGGCGAGGAAACCGACGACGAGCATTCCAACGGCCAGCAGGAAATACCTCATGATCTCCGCTCCCTGTGGGGCCGTACACGGGAATCGCTCCGCGCAGGCCCTTGTCGCGTTCCCCGCAGTATACCCGCTGCCTGCGGGAAAGGCAATCCTGAACGCTCGAATGGCAGGATCGATCAATGAAGGGTTCCCCGATGCGGTGGTGCGAGTCCACACGGCTACGCTCATCTCCTCAGCCGCTGCCCTCCCCATCCATCGACGTCCCATCGAGGGGCGCACCGACGAGGTTGGGGCCATGCCCGTCATGCTCGAGGAACGGCACGCCGTTCATGGCCGCAGCGGAATCATCCGCCTGGTGACAGCCGATGCGGGAAACCTGGCGGGAGGTGGCAGCGGACTGCCTGCTGGGTGCGATTGCCCTGTTGCCCCCCCCTTTGCTTCGTGGTAACATGGCGGCAAGCGATGGCGCTGGTCTGGCCGGAGAAGGCAAGGGAGTCCACCCGAGTCCGCCGCAGTCCCTTCGGCCATCACCATCGTACCGATCGAGTCGGCGAGGGCACGGGAAGAGGAGTGGGAGCAACGATGGCAAACTTCTTCGAGGACAACGAGGATCTCCAGTTCTACGTCGAGAAGGGGATCGATTGGGCCCCACTCGTCCGCTTTGCGGAGTATGACTTCGGGGAGGGTTCTTCCTTCGAGAATGTGGCGGAAGGGGTGGCCTTCTACCGGGATATCCTCCGGATGGTGGGAGAATTCGCCGCCGAAGAGATTGCGCCCCGCGCTCGGGCCATCGATGAGACGGGGGTGACCTTCCAGGACGGGGAAGTGATCGAGCCCAAGGCCCTCACTGAAATTTTCGATCAGATGAGGGCGCTCGATCTGCACCGGATGTGTCTTCCCCGGGAGTTCGATGGGATGAACTGCCCGGTCCTCCTTTATCAGATCACCGCAGAACTCTTCGCCCGCGCCGACGTCTCCGTGATGGCTCATTTCGGCTTCCATCAGGGGATGGCCATGGCGATGCTCGCCTACTCCCTCTTCGAGGGGACGACCACCTTCGAACGCGATCCGATCCGGATCGCCAAGACCCGTTTCGAGCGGGAAATCCGCGAGATCGCCGAGGGGAAGGCGTGGGGGAGCATGGATATCACGGAGCCCGACGCAGGGAGCGACATGGCCGCACTCAAATGTGTCGGGGAAATGGACGAGGAGGGCAACTGGTACGTCACGGGGCGCAAGATCTTCATTACCTCGGGACATGGGAAGTACCACTTCGTGATCGCCCGGACCGAAAAAGCACGATCGGGTGACCCGGAAGACGCCTTTGCCGGCCTCGAGGGCCTCTCCCTCTTCCTCGTTCCGACCTACGAGGAGGATGCGCAGGGGAAGAAGAGGTGGCTCGCCACGATCGAGGGTGTCGAGAAGAAACTCGGCCACAACGGTTCGGCAACCGTTTCGATCCGTTTCGAGAAGACGCCTGCCCATCTCATTGGAAAGCGGGGAGAAGGCTTCCGGCTCATGCTCCTCCTCATGAACAACGCCCGCATCGGCGTGGGATTCGAGTCGCTGGGGCTCTGTGAGGCTGCGTGGCGGCTGGCCCGTGACTACGCGGCGCAACGATCGAGCATGGGAAAGACGATCGATCAGCACGAGATGATCGCCGATTACCTCGAAGAGATGGCCACCGAGATCCAGGCGATTCGAGCCTTGGCGATCGATGCGGCCTGGCACGAAGAGGTCGGTCGGAAGCTCGATCTCGCGTTGCGGATCCAACCTCCGGAAGATCCGCGGCAGCGTGCCGGACTCGAGCGGGAGAGGAAAGCTCACCAGCGCCGTGCCCGGGCGCTGACGCCTCTGCTCAAGTACTACGCGGCGGAACGGGCCGTCGAGATCGCGCGTAGGGCGATCCAGATCCATGGGGGGTACGGTTACATGAGGGACTACGGCGCCGAGAAACTCCTGCGTGATGCCGTGGTCTTTCCGATCTACGAGGGGACGAGCCAGATTCAGGCGCTCATGGTGATGAAGGATACGCTGGGGGAGGTCGTCAAGCATCCGAGCCGCTTCCTCAAGGAGATGCTGCGCGTCCGACGGCGGGCCTTCACCGCGCGTCATCCCCTGGAGCGGCGGGTCGCACGGGTTCAGCTTGTTTCGCTGCGCGCGATTCAGCACCTCATCGCGCGTGTGCTCAGGCTCAAGGTTCACGATATCCGCCGGCTTCCCGCCACGGAATGGCTCTCGGCCCTCCGGAAGAACTGGAATCCCAAGCGCGATTTCGCCCCGGCGCTCCTCCACGCCGAGCGTCTGACGCGTCTTCTGAGCCACCGGGCGATTTGTGAGGTACTGCTCGATCAGGCGTTGCGGTTCCCCGAACGGGAGGAACTCCTCTGCCGCTTCCTCGAGCGAGCGGAACCGCGGGTCGAGGAAGAATTCCGGACGATCTCGACGACGGGGGACCGTCTCCTCCAGCGTCTTTCGGCCAGGGGGGAGGCGGGGAAGAGTGATGCGGCATGAAGGAGAAGAACGATGAGCGTTTCACCCCGACACATTCTTTACCAGGGCGCGATGCTCTCGAGTCTGGCACAGACCGCGCTGCGGGCCCTCAGGCAGAAGAAACCCCGAGGCATCCCGGAGCCTCCCCCCACGCCGGGGGAGGTGTTCCAGGCGACGGTCCCCCCCCGTCCCGACCGGTTGATCGACGATTACATCCGTCATGTGGGGGGAGACCCTCGGTCCTACGCGGGGATCGTCCCCTTCCATCTCTTTCCCCAGTGGGGCTTCCCGCTCCTGGCCAGGACCCTTCGGGACATCCCTTACGATCTCACGAAGGTCCTCAACGGCGGATGTCGTGTCGTGATCGAACACGACATTGCGCGGGGGGTTCCCCTGCACCTTCGGGCGCGGCTCGAATCGGTCGATGCCGATGAGCGACGCGCGATCCTGACCCAGCGGCTCGTCACGGGGACTGCGGAACATGCCGAAGCGCTCATCGCCGAGGTGATCGCCTTCATCCCCCTGGGCCGTCGCGGAGAGAAGGGGGGAGAAAAGAAGGCTTCCCCCACCGTACCGGTGGATGCAAGGGAAGTGGGGCGTTTCCACGTCGGCCGGCGTTCCGGTCTCGCCTTTGCTTTTCTCACCGGGGATTTCAACCCGATTCACTGGATCCCTGCTGCAGCCCGTGCCGCCGGCCAGAAGGGGGTGATCCTCCACGGCTTCTCCACGATGGCCCATGCGGTCGAAATGCTGAGCCGTCGTCTCTGGGGAGGGGATGTCCGAAGGCTACGAAGCCTCGATGTTCGTTTCACCCGTCCTCTTCTCCTCCCCGCTACTCCGGCCGTTTTCATTTCGGGAGGCAACGAACTCTACGTTGGCGACGTTCCCGGTTCTCCCACCTATCTCACCGGCACCTACGAGACGCGCTGACGCGTCTTTTCCGCTCTCTCCGTCTCCCGTCCCGTCGTCATCGCACCTCTCCCCCCCTCGTTGCCTCTCTCGTTTCCTCGCCATGTCGTTCCGCTGGCGTGTGTTATTTGGGAAACATGACGATGAAGGTGGTGCCTCCAAAGGAGATCTCGTCGTTGTGTTTGAGGACGGCCTCTTTCGTGATCTTGCCGTTCAGGAAGGTGCCGTTGGAACTGTCGAGGTCGCGCAGGATGTACTTTCCGTTTTCGTAATAGATTTCTGCGTGTTTCCGGGAGACTTCGCTGTCGGGGACCTGGATGTCGTTCGAGATGCTTCGTCCCACCGTGATTCTCCCTGTGGTGAGGGGGAATTTGCTGCCGAAGTTGGGTCCCTTGTTGACCATGAGCATCGGCACGGCATCGGGGGAACCTCCCTCCTTCGCCTCTGCTGAAAGGGCTTCCTCCTCTTCCTCCTGGACGTCGGTGAGTGGATTTCCGAAGTCGTCCCATCCATCGTCCCGTTCGAGATCGAAGTCGTCGTCGAGATCGAGCTTGTCGTCCGATTCGGGGGGAGGGGTCACCGGTTTGACCTGCCGAACGGACTGTTCCACCAGTGCATCTTCGGGGGGGGTGACATCGGGGAGATCGGCTGGCGGGGGAGGTTCTGGAAGATCTTCGTCGTCGAGAACGAACTCGTCGTCCTCCATCACCACGCGGGGTTTCTCGCCACGTTTCGTCCGCTTCTCGACTGGAGCGGGCGGCGCTTCTTCCCGGGGTGGGGCCGCGACATCCATCGTCTTGAACGCTTTCAGCCGTTTGGCGATCGCTTCGAGCGATGCCGCGCGTTTCTTCATCGTGGAGAGTTGGGCGCTGTACTTCTCCTGGATCTCCTGGTACCTGGCATCGTCGTATTCCCCGGCGATGTGCCGGATCTTGGCTTCCTTGAGGAGTTCTTCCGTCTTTCGGATATCGTGGGCGAGTTTTTTGCGTTCCTGTTCGTGGGCTGCCAGATCCCGTTCGAGGATCGCTTTCTTCTTCGCGAGTTCCGCGGCCAGGGCCTGGAGTTCGTTCCGATAGCCGGAGAGGACGCGTTCGAATACCTCGTCCCGATCGATTTCCTCGGCGGCATTCAGCTTTTCGATGCGGGCGTTGAGTTCTGCATGTCGTTGGTGGAGTCGCTCGACTTCCTCGAGAAGATCGTTGAGGCCTGGCTTCTTCTTCCCCTTTTGCGCGGCGATTTCCATTCTTCTCGATGTCATGAAACCTCCGAGACCGGACACGTAGGATTGCCTCGTGCCGGTCGAACGGCTGCCCAAGAGCGCCGTTTCCGGTCTGTCTCTCGATGTGGTTTCCGGCTGCTCCGATGTGGTTTCCGCTCTACCCCTTCCAGATGCGATGCGCGGGGGGATCTTTGCACCTTCCGGTCGGCATCGTGCATTCGCACCCGAACCTTCTCGGCCTCCAGGCTCCCCCGGGCCTCCAGGCTCCCCCGGGCCTCCAGGCC
>CAZTSL010000140.1:0-11768 GCA_964616915.1 uncultured bacterium | reverse complement strand
TATCGCTCGGAACGGGTGCCCATGATCCGGGAAAGGAAAGCCCGTGTATGGGGAAGGGTGTCGGGGTGCTCCTCGAGGAGGAAGGGGAGGTATGCGGCCAGGAGACGCAGATCGTCGGGGGTATCGACGTCGAACCAGAAGGGGAGGAGGTGAGTCTGCCGGGGGGGGAGCCGCTCGAGCGTGTCCGCCAGGACGGAGGCGCTCCCCCACGCGATCCCCTCGAAGATCGGCGGGATCTCCCCCCGCAACCCGATGAGGTAGTATCCCCCGTCCCGGGCTGGCCCGATCACGACCTTCCGTCTTCTCAAGGCATCGAAGGCAGCACTCAGGTGAGCCGGGGGAAGGGTGGGGGCGTCGCTTCCAATCACGACGACCCGTTCGTGGGAAGCGAGCCCGAGGGAGAAGGCATGCGCCATCCGACGCCCGAGATCCCCCTCCCCCTGCGCCCGGATCGGAAAACGCCCCCGGTACGGATCCCAGAAGGGATGTTCCGGTGTCGGGGTGTGGACCTCGAAGGTAACCCCGGGAAGCGTTGCAGGCAGGCGGAGCGTGTCGGAGAGGAGACAACGGTGGAGTTCGAGCGCCCCCTCCCGCGAGAGCGCCGGCTCCATGCGCGTTTTCACCCCTCCGACCACCGGGGCTTTGGCCAGGAGGATCAGCAGGTCTCTGCGAGGCGTCCCTTTCATCGGTGGGATGCTCCTTCCTTCCGATCGAGGAGGCCATGGCGTAAGATCGTCCAGAGGATCTTGATTCCGGCCCGCAGCGTCCCCGAAAGGGTGCCCGTGATCTTGGAGACACCGACGCGGCGGCGATAGCGGACCGGCACCTCCGTGATCCGCAGACCGTGGCACAGCGCCTTGATCTGCATTTCGATCGTCCATCCGAAATTCCGGTCCGCCATTCCGATCGCTTCGAGCGCTCCCCAGCGGATCGCGCGGAAGGGACCAAGGTCGGTGTAGCGGAAGTGGAAGAGACGGGCGATCAGGAAGACGGCCAGGGTGTTTCCGATCACCGCCTGCGGGAGCATGGCCCCCCGCTCCCGTTCCCCCCGCATCCGGGAGCCGATCACGAGGTCGAATCCCTCCGCCACGATCGGTCGCACGAGGGTGGGAAGTTCCTCGGGATGGTCGCTGTAGTCCCCGTCGAGAAAGACGACGATCTCATCGGGATCGGGACGCCGCTTCGCCAGATGGGCGATCCCGCGTAGGCAGGCGCTCCCGTACCCCTTCACCGGTTCGCGCACGAGCGTCACATCGAGACCATTTGCCACAAGGGGGGTACGGTCCGTGCTGCCGTTGTCCACGACGACGATCTCATCGACCCAGTCGCGGGGAATATCCCCGACGACGAGGGGGAGGGAAGCCTCCTCGTTGAAGACGGGAATGATGACGGAGACGCGCGGACGATCCACCTTCATGAGGTCTCTTGCAATCGCTCTACCCTGCCGGGAGGGGAAACCCCGATCGCTGTAGGAAGAAGAGGCTATCGCACGAAGAGGAGGGCATACGCGCAGGGAGTCGGGTCGAACCAGCCGCTGAACGGGACGTCGTACCACGAGTCTCCACACCCCTGACCGATCGGTGCAGCGAGGCAGAACATGTGATCCCGATCCTCGTGCCCCGAGGGACTACGCCATCCGACATGCCCCAACCCCGCCGTTCCACACCCCTGACCGACGAAGGCGACGACCGAGGAGTCGGTCGTGAAGACCTGGTTGTTGAAGGCGCAGCGCCCCCCATTGTTCGGATCCCCTCCGTAGAAGGCGAGCATCAAGTTCTCCTTGGCGAAGGGGACATTCGAGTCGATCCGGGGATCCCCCCGGTTGACGAAGGGCGTGGTCTGGCAGGTCGTGTAGGAGACGACCTTTTCGAGGAAAGTGCCCCCGCCGAGCACATCGTCGAAGGAGAGGAAATTCCCCTCCGAGTCGGCGGCCATGATGTCGTCGGCCGGGAGACGGAAAAAGGCGGGCGATTTGTAGTCCTCTTCGGTGAAGCGATCGAGGGAACCGAAGGTTTCCTCGTTTCGCCAGTTGACGAGGTTGTTGACGCCGTCGGCGAACTGGGTCCATAGAGAGGGGTCACTCCCCGAATAGGGATCCTCCCCGTTTCGGAAGCTGCCGATCAGCGTCCACCCCCCCCCATCGAGGGTCATGTCGCAGAAGACGGGAAAGGGGGACACCCCATCGGCACCATCGACATCGATGCGGTAGATCCCGTCGCCGAAGCCCCCGCCGTTTTCCAGGATGTCGAGGCAGGAGCGATCCTTCGCGGCCGCGGTGAAGGTGACCGAAGCACGAACACTCTCGAAGGTCACCTCGAAGTCGTGCCGCCCCTCGGGAAGCCCGTGGGCCTTGAACTCGAGGACCACAGGGTTGATCGCATACCCCGAGATCGTGACGACCATTCCACCGATCTCGACCTGGCCGTCACCCTGGATCTCCGTCTCATCGAGTTTCACGACGATCCCGGAGGCGTCATCGATGTTCTCGAAATTCACGGAGAAGAGGACGTTGTGAAGGGCGGTCTCCTCCCCCTCCTCCGGTGCCACGATCGTGATCACCGGCGGGGTACAGGAGGGAGCGAGGAGGAAAAGCGTGAGGAACGAGACGAAGGGGACGATCCAACGCTTCATGACGAGACTCCTTTCGGGCGTCGGGCACCCTGTGGTTGCTTCCCCATTCCGATCCATGCCTCGGGGGACTCTCCTCCCCGGAGATGCCGGATGGCGGAAGCCCGGTTTTCGATCCTCTTCCCGGAACTCACGGCTCGTACCCCAGCCAGGCGCCGAGCCAATGCTCCATCTCCTCCGGCGTACATCCCTTCCGGCGGGCCAGGTCCTCGATCTGGTCGCGCAGGAGTTTGCCGGTGCCAAAGTAGCGGGCCTCGGGATGGGCGAAATACCAGCCGCAGACCGAAGCGGCGGGGAGCATCGCGTAACTTTCGGTCAGCCGGATACCGGTACGGCGCTCCACGTCGAGGATCCGCCAGAGGGTGGCCTTCTCCGTGTGGTCGGGACAGGCCGGATAGCCCGGCGCTGGACGAATTCCCCGGTAGGCCGCGGCGATCAGTTCCTCGTTCGTGAGATCCTCCTGCGGGGCATACCCCCAGAACGCCTTGCGCACCCGCTCATGCATCCACTCGGCGAACGCCTCGGCGAGGCGGTCGGCCAGTGCCTTGAGCAGAATGCTGTCGTAGTCGTCGTGGCCGGCCTCGAAGGTGGTGATGTGACGGTCGATCCCGATCCCCGCCGTGACGGCGAAGAGGCCGAGGTAGTCGATCTTTCCGCTCTGGCGGGGCGCGATGAAGTCGGCGAGACAGAGGTTGGGCGCATCGCCGCGCTTCTTCTGCTGCTGCCGGATGTGATGGAAGGTCCCGAGCAGGCGGCCTCTCCCCTCGTCGGCATAGATCTCGATGTCGTCGCCGACGCTGTTGGCGGGAAAGAGGCCGATGATCCCGGCCGCGCGAACCCATTTCTCCGCGACGAGGCGGGCGAGCATCGCTCTGGCGTCCTCATGGAGACGCCTGGCCTCCTTCCCCACGAGGGGATCCTCGAAGATCCGGGGATAGCGGCCGGAGAACTCCCAGGTTCGGAAGAAGGGGGTCCAATCGATGCGTTCTGTGAGTTCCTCCAGGGGGACATCGTCGAAGACCTCGATGCCGAGCAACCTGGGGCGGGGGGGCGTGTAGGCATCCCAGTCGAGCCGAAGCCGGTTTTCCCGGGCAGCCTCGATGGAGAGCATTTCGGCATGCGCCTGCCGGTCGAGGTGGATCGCCCGGCGCCGGGCATACTCCGCCTCGGTCTTCTCGATCAACGCCTGCCGGAGATCCTCGGAGAGGAGACTCTGGACGATACCCACGGCGCGGGAGGCATCCTTCACGTGGATCGTGGGCGCGTGATACTTCGGGGCGATCTTCACCGCCGTATGGATGACCGAGGTCGTGGCACCCCCGATCAGGAGCGGAATCTGGAAGTTGCGGCGCTCCATCTCCTCGGCCACGCGTACCATCTCGTCGAGGGAAGGGGTGATGAGACCGGAGAGGCCGATGATATCGACCTTCTCCTCCACGGCCGCCTCGAGGATCTTCTCGCAGGGGACCATGACGCCGAGATTCACGACGGCGAAGTCGTTGCACTGCAGGACGACATCGACGATATTCTTCCCGATGTCGTGCACATCCCCCTTGACGGTACAGAGGAGGATCTTTCCCTTGGCGTGGTGCTCCTGCCCCTTTGCGGCCTTCTCCGCCTCGAGGAAGGGAACGAGATAGGCGACCGCCTTCTTCATGACGCGCGCGGACTTGACGACCTGGGGGAGGAACATCTTTCCGGCACCAAAGAGGTCCCCCACGACGTTCATCCCCGCCATGAGGGGGCCTTCGATCACCTGGAGGGGACTTTGCAGCTTCTGGCGCGCCGCTTCCGCATCCTCCTCGATGAAGGCATCGATCCCCTTGACGAGGGCGTGTTCGAGACGTTTCTCCACCGGCCAGGCGCGCCAGGAGAGATCCTCCCTGGGCGATTCGCGTTTCTCCTTCTTGTAGCGTTCCGCGATCTCGACGAGGCGCTCCGTGGCGTCGGGGCGGCGGTTGAGGATCACGTCCTCGACCCGTTGCCGCAGTTCGGGGTCGATCTCCTCGTAGATCGCCAACTGACCGGCGTTGACGATCCCCATGTCCATTCCGGCCTGGATCGCGTGGTAGAGAAAGACGGCGTGCATCGCCTCGCGAACGGTATTGTTCCCGCGGAAGGAGAAGGAGACGTTGCTCACCCCGCCACTGACGTGAGCGAGGGGGAAGCGTTCCTTGAGCCGGCGCGTGGCCTCGATGAAGTCCACCGCATAGTTGTCGTGCTCCGCGATGCCGGTCGCCACGGCGAAGATGTTCGGATCGAAGATGATATCCTCGGGGGGGAAGCCGACCTCCTCGGTCAGGATCCGGTACGACCGTTCGCAGATCTCGATCTTGCGCGCCAGCGTATCGGCCTGTCCCGCCTCGTCGAAGGCCATCACGATCACCGCGGCACCGTAGCGCAGGATCTCCCGGGCCCGTTCGATGAAGCGCTCGGGTCCCTCCTTGAGGCTGATCGAGTTGACGATCCCCTTGCCCTGGACGCATTTGAGTCCCGCCTCGAGGACCGACCACTTCGAGGAATCGATCATGACCGGCACCCGTGCGACATCGGGTTCGGCGGCCAGGAGGTTGAGGAACTTCGTCATCGCGGCCTCGGCGTCGAGCATCCCCTCGTCCATGTTCACGTCGATGATCTGGGCGCCGTTTTCGACCTGCTGGCGGGCGACCTCGAGGGCGGTTTCGTAGTCCCCCCCCTTGATCAGCTTGCGGAAACGCGCGGAACCGGTAACGTTCGTGCGTTCCCCCACGTTGACGAAGAGGGAATCCTTCCCGATGTTGAGCGGCTCCAGGCCGGAAAGGCGGAGTTTCCGCTCGATGGGGGGGATCTTTCTCGGCGGAATCCCTCGAACCGCCTCGGCGATCGCCCGGATGTGCGCCTCGGTCGTCCCGCAGCACCCTCCCACGAGGTTGACGAAGCCCTCCCGGGCGAATTCCCCGATCAAGGCCGCCATCTCCTCGGGCGTCTGGTCGTAGCCGCCGAAGGCGTTGGGCAAGCCCGCGTTCGGATAGACGCTGACGTACGTCTCGGAAATCCGGGCGAGTTCCGCGATGTAAGGGCGAAGTTGTGCGGCCCCGAGCGCACAGTTGAGGCCCACGGCCAGGGGGTGGGCGTGGCGGATCGAGTTGTAGAATGCCTCTGTCGTTTGTCCGGAGAGCGTGCGCCCCGAGGCATCCGAGATCGTCCCCGAGAGGATCACGGGAAGCCGCCGTCCCGTCTCCGCGAAGTACCGCTCGATCGCATAGATCGCGGCCTTGGCGTTCAACGTGTCGAAGATCGTCTCGACGAGGAGGAGATCGACACCCCCTGCCACGAGACCATCGACCGCTTCCCGGTAGGCGGCCACGAGGGCGTCGAAGGTGACCTTCCGGAAGGCGGGGCGGTTGACGTCGGGGGAGAGGGTCGCCGTCTGGTTCGTCGGCCCGATCGCACCCGCCACGAAGCGGATCGGCTCGAACGTATCGGCCACCTCCCGCGCGATCCGCGCACTCTCGAAGTTGATCTCACGGACGAACGCCTCGGTCCCGAAGTCGGCCTGCGCGATCGAAGTCGCGGAAAAGGTGTTCGTCTCGATGATATCGGCCCCGGCCTCGAGATATTTGCGGTGAACCTCGGCAACGAGGTCGGGGCGGGTGAGGGAGAGGATGTCGTTGTTGCCGCGCAGTTCACAGGGGTGATCCGCGAAGCGTTCCCCCCGGAACGCCGCTTCCCCGAGGCCGTAACTCTGGAGCATCGTCCCCATCGCACCATCGATGACGACGATCCGTTCCTTCAAGGACCGGAGCAATATCTCGACTCTTTCCGTCATCGGATCGCTACTCTCCTTGGATGAAGCCTTTCGCCCGAAGTGTCGTCATGGATGACCGGCGTCCGGTGTGCCTCGCGGAGCCGGTTTTCCCTCCCGTGCTCTTCCTTGCCAGCGCGTGACGAGTTCCTCGGCCGCGTCCCGGATCGCTGCGGGGTGGGTGCCTCCGAGAATCGCGGAGATCATCGCGATCCCATGAACGCCGGTGGCCGCAAGCGCAGGGAGACGCTCGCAGGTGACACCCCCGAGCGCGAAGACCGGTATCGAGAGGGCGGAGACGACGCTTTTGAGCGCTTCGAGCCCGAGGGGGGGGCCGTAGGCACGCTTGGAGGGGGTCTCGAAGACGGGACCGAAGGTGACGAAGTCGGCGCCGAGGCGTTCCGCTTCCTGAGCCTCGCAGAGCGCGTGCGTCGAGACGCCGATCAGGGCATCCTTCCCCAGGAAGGCGCGTGCGTCGTCGGCCGCGATGCTGCGCCGGGTGAGGTGGACGCCGACAGGAACGCCCCGTTCGAGGGAGAGCGCGCGGGCCACGTCGAGACGGTCGTTGATCGTGAGCCACACCCCCGGGCGCAGTAGGGAAGCGGCCAGTTCGAGGTATTCCCCCCCCTCGAGGTCCTTCTCCCGCAACTCAACCGCCCGCACTCCCCCCGCCACCGCCGCGTCGATCGCCTCGGTCAGGGTGCAGTGGGGCTCCACCCGGCGGCGGTCGGTGATGAGGTAGAGGTCGAAGTCGATCGGGTGGCTCACGAAAGCGTTCCCTCGAGTGGACTCGAGGCCGTGGCATAGAGTTTCTTGGGAATCCGTCCCGCCAGGAACGCCTCGCGTCCCGCCTCGACCGCCTTGCGCATCGCCGAGGCCATCCGGACCGGATCCTTCGCGCAGGCGATCCCCGTGTTCATCAGAACGCCGGCACACCCCATCTCCATGGCGATCGCAGCATCCGAGGCGGTGCCCACCCCGGCATCGACGATCACCGGCAGATCGACGGTTTCGAGAATGATCCGGATGTTGTAGGGGTTGCACAATCCCAACCCCGAGCCGATCGGCGCCCCAAGGGGCATCACCGCCGCGCAGCCGATCTCTGCGAGCTTCTTGCAGAGCACGGGGTCGTCGGTCGTATAGGGGAGGACGAGGAAGTTCTCCCGCACGAGGGTCCGGGCCGCGGCCAGAAGCGCCTCGTTGTCGGGAAAGAGCGTCTTCGGGTCCCCGATCACCTCGAGCTTGACGAGGTCCCCCATCCCCAACTCCCGCGCCAGCCGGCAGGTGCGAACGGCGTCCTCGGCCGTATAGCATCCCGCCGTGTTCGGCAGGAGCGTGTACCGATCGGTATCGATGGAATCGAGGAGCGAGGGCTTCGAGGTGTCGGAGAGATCGATCCGCCGCAGCGCCACGGTCACGATCTCGGCGCCCGAGGCGTCGAGGGCCCGGCGCATCTCCTCGAAATCGCGGTACTTCCCCGTCCCCACGATCAGACGGGACGAATAGCTCTTGTCGCCGATCTTCAAAACATCAGACATCTTATCCTCCTCCCACGAAATGGACGATCTCGATCCGGTCCCCCTCCTGGATGAGGGTCGAAGCATGCGCGGAGCGCGGGACGACCTCACGGTTTCGTTCGACCGCCACGCGCTTCTCCGATTGCCCGATGCGCCTGATCAGCTCGGCGACCGAAATCGGCTGTTCCAACTCGTAGGATTCTCCGTTGAGCATGATTTTCATCGTGTGGAAACCTCGAACGTCCGGAACAAAACGTCCGGTGTCTCATGGAAAGGCATCGATCTGCGAATCCGGGGAAAGGATAGGGAAGAAGGGGCGAAATGTCAAACAGCAGGATCGCGGCGGTTCATCTCGGGTCGATCAGGCCGCGGGAAAGCGCTCTCGAGACCGCCTCGGTTCGGGTCTTCGCATCGAGTTTATCCATGATCGAACGGAGATGGAACTTGACCGTCCGCTCGCTGATGAAGAGTTCCTCCGCGATCTCCCGGTTTCGGAGCCCCCGGGCCACGAGTCCGAGCACCTCGAGTTCCCGGGGGGTCAGTTCGGAGACATCGTGTCGGAGATGACGCATCAGGCGGGTGGCCACGACGGGCTGCAAGAGGGAATCCCCCGCGTGAACCGTACGGATCGCGGTGAAGAGTTCCTCGCGTGCGGCCCCCTTGAGGAGGTAGCCCCGAGCACCCGCCTTGATCGCCGAGACGATCCGCTCGTCCGTATCGAAGGCGGTCAGGACGATGATCGCCACCGGTGCGCTGGCGAGGGCCTCGATCGCGGTCAGACCGTCCATTCGCGGCATCTCGAGGTCGAGGATGATCACGTCGGGTTTCGCCTGCGGGTAGCGTTCGAGAAGATCCTTACCGTTTGCAGCTTCCCCCACGACTTCGAAGTCGGATTGGGTGGCGAGCATCGCCCGAAGCCCCTCACGCACGACGGGGTGGTCATCGACGATCATGATCCGGATTCGCTTCATGGGACCGCCTCGAGGGGGAGGGTGATCTCGATTCGAGTCCCCTGCTTGCGGCCACTCTCGATGGTGAGCGTTCCCCCGAGGAGGCGGGCCCGCTCGGTCATGCCGATCAGACCGAAATGTTCCCCCCGAATCTGGCCGGGATCGAACCCTTTGCCGTCGTCTGCGATCGTGACGGTCAGTTGCCGGTGGGTGCGCCGGAGCCGGATCGTGACGTTCGCGGCCTCGGCGTGACGGGCGACGTTGGAGAGGGCTTCCTGAACGATCCGGTAGATCCCCATGCCGGTACGCGCGTCGATCGGGGGATCGTCTCCTTCGGTATGGACGAGGATCCGCAGGCCGCCGTCTCGTTGCCGTTCCGCGGCGAGCGAGGCGATCGCCTCCCCGAGCGTGCATCCTTGGAGGGGCTCGGCGCGCAGTTCGACGACGGTTCCACGAGCCTCGCGGAGGCTGTTTCGGGCGACCGTAAGGGCGCGACCGATCGTCTCCCGGACGCGCTCCCCTTCCTCGCCGGCAGAGAGCAGCGCATCGGCGGTCTCGAGTTGGAGGGTGATCGCGGTCAGTCCCTGGGCCAGGGTGTCGTGGATCTCCCGTGCCATCCGGTTGCGTTCCTCGAGGAGCCGCACTTCGAGTTCCCTTCGTGCAAGACGGGCGCGTTCCACCGCGATGCTCAGGAGATCCCCCACGGTGTGGAGGAGCTGGAGATCCTCGCTCGAGCGCTCCTCCCAGGCGGCGCTCGCCACGTTGAGCATACCGAGCCGCTCCTTCTTCCCCTGGGTATAGAGGGGGATGCTCGCATGACAGCGCAAACCGTCCGTGCCATCCACGAGATCGCGCAGCCGGGTGCAGGTGACGACGTCGATGTTCGTGGCCCCGGCAAGATCCCCGGCAAGATAGGTGTCGAGGCAGTAGCACGAGCGCGTCCCCGCCATCCGGGTCGGATCGGCACGCAACGCTTCGGGGAGATTGCGCGCGGCGGCAAGGAAGGGGTGGCCACGCTCCGCGTCGATCAGCCAGATCCACGCCGTGGTGAGACCGAAGAGTTCGGTGACCTTCTCGAGGGTCACGGCCAGTGCACGATCGAGATCCGCCTCACCGTTGAGGGCCCGGGCGATCTCGTTGAGGATCGTCAATTCCCGCTGGAGTTTCTCGATCTTTGCCCTCATGCGTCCCTCTGCGCATCGCTCCTGCCCCAGAGATCGACGACGTGGGTGAGTGCCAGGAGTGCCAGGGAGTGGCAGAACTTTCCCGCCCGGATCTCCTGGCGGATCTCCTCGAGGGAGAGCGTCTCCACGACGATATCCTCCCCCTCGTCCTGGGCGAGGGGTTCGGTGCGCACGGCCTGATCGGCGAACCATTGGTGGCAACGGTTGTTCATGATCGCGGGGTTGGGCTCCACCGCGCCCAGATAGGTCCAGCGTTCGCTCGTGAAGCCCGATTCCTCCCGAAGTTCCCGGATGGCGGCCTCGCGGTGGTCCTCGCCGGGCTCGACCATCCCACCGGGGATCTCACTCGTGACGTGGCCGGTCCCGAAACGGTATTGCCGCACGACGACGAAGCGCCCCTCCGGAGTTCTGGCCACGATGTTCACCCAATCGTAGGTCTCGAGGATGAGACGCCGGAAGAGACGGTCGTTTCTCGGATTCTTCATCCAGTCGAAGCGGACCTGGAAGAGGCCCAGATCGGGGCCTCTCTCCGAACGAACCCGTTCCCAGGCCAGGGGTCTCTTCTTCATACGGAGCGTCTCCTTCCTTGCGCGGGGGGACGATGCTGCCGGCAGAGGGCCGCGCCCATCAGGAGGGGGAGGAGCAAGAGAAGGGGGATCCCGCTTCCCGAAGGGGGAGAAAAGTTCCCCGCACAGGGACCGGGACAGACGCCATCCTCCCCCGGTTCGTTCGTGTTCGTGGGGTCGCAGTCGCACGGATCCCCAACCCCGTCGAGATCCTGGTCGCTCTGGTTCTCGTTCGCAATCTCGGGGCAGTTGTCGGAATCGTCGGGCACACCGTCGTTGTCACGATCGTCGTCGCAGGCATCCCCCACGCCGTCGTTGTCGCTGTCGGCCTGATCCTCGTTGGCCGCTCTTGGGCAGTTGTCCTCGTCGTTCACGATCCCGTCGCCGTCGATGTCGCTGTCACAGGCATCCCCCTCGCCATCGCCGTCGAGGTCTTCCTGACCGTCGTTCACGACGTCGGGGCAGTTGTCTCGATCGTTGGGGAAGGCGTCATCGTCGATGTTCGGATCGCACACGTCGCCGCTGCCATCCCCGTCGGTATCGCGTTGCTCCGGATTCGCGGCGTCGGGGCAGTTGTCCGATCCATCCACGACACAGTCCGCATCACGATCCGGTGCGGTGTTCGAACACCGCATGAAGACGGAGCGGCCGTGTGTGAAGGCCAGGAGCTGGGCGTCGGTCATCTGGAGATCGAAGACCGCGATATTGGGCATCCCGCTCTCCGGGCCGAAATGATTCCAGTTCCCCCCCCCATCCAGGCTCTCGAAGACGCCGAGATCGGAACCGGCCAGGATGTGCGAACGTGCCTGCGGGTCGATCACGATCGTATTGATCGGCAGATCGACCGGCGGGCTCACGTCGCTCCAGGTCGGGGAGGAGAGGAGCCCGGCCGACTTGAAGAGGTGACCCGGCTGCCCCGGCGTCCCCTCGTCGAAACCGGAGAGCGCCACGTAGAGGACGTTCGCGTCCTGCGGGTCGAAGGCCAGGTCGGTCACGAAGCGGTTGGGCACCGCGTTTTCCGGATCGATGTTCGTCCAGCTCCCCCCCCCATCGCGCGTCAGGAAGAGCGCGCCGTTCCCCCCCCCGACCGCATAGGTCTGACACGAACCGTCAGATGGGGCGAACGCCATCGCCAGGAG
>CAZTSL010000139.1:4415-11910 GCA_964616915.1 uncultured bacterium | reverse complement strand
AAACAACAACCAATCAGCAGTACCGCCTCATGAGCCAAGAGGCTTCCCCATCGGTCAGCAGGGTCAGCAGGGGCAAGACCGTGCCCACAGCCAGACCGCCGGGATCAGCGTCGTGAACAGCGGTTCCCGCCGCCGGCCGACCACGGTGGGTCCCCACCAGCCGCTTGCGAACTCCCGGGTTTCCATTATGATCCTCCGATATGCGCGTCTTCCGGCAGGATCGGGACACTCCTTCCGGCAACGGATGAACCTTCTCTTCGCTGTGGCGAAGGTAGAGAGGGGGAGCCGGGAGGACCCGGGTCGCCGAAAGGTAAGGAGGGAGGAATGCAAAGGAACGTCGCCTATTTCGCGCATGGTTTGGAAGGGAGTCCCCATGGCAGGAAGATCCGGGCCCTTGCACGGATCGCCCGGCGGCGGGGCTTCGAGATCGTAGTCCCCGATTACCGGAAAATCCATGATCCGGAGGAACGGGTTCGTCTCCTCTGCGAATCGAAGCCGTCTGCCTCCGAACATCTCGTGTTCGTCGGATCGAGTCTGGGGGGCTACGTCTCGCTGGCCGCTTCGGAGATCCATACACCGCAGGGGATCTTCGTGCTGGCCCCCGCGGTCGGTATCGAGGGGTTCGGTCGGAGCGACCTTGCCCCCCGGGGGGAAACGATCTGGGCGGTTCACGGCTGGCATGACGAGATCGTTCCGGTCGATCGGGTCATCGCCTTTTGTCGCCGTTTCTCGATTCCCCTCTTCCTCCTCGATGGGGATCATCGCCTCCTCGACCAGCTCCCCCGTATCGAACGTCTCTTCGACCTTTTTCTCTCCGAGGTGCTCGGCGGGAAAGGTCAGGAATGTTAACCCGAGGCTGAGGGCCTTAACGATCGTCTTTACACGTCCTCGTCGATGCTGTGGGGGAAAAGACCGACATTCCGGGAAGGCTTCCCCTTCCCGCCTCCTTGGCATACGAATCGCATCGGGGAAGGGCGTAGCAAGACCTCACTCCGAAAGAGCGGCGGGAGATCGCCTTCCCTCCTTCGAGAAGGAGGAGGGCGCTGCGTGGTGTCCCCACGCTGCTTGACCGTTCACGTTCCACCAGTCCGATTCAGGAGGCAGAGATGACGATCGAACGGATGCTTCGCGGGATTGCAGGCGCCTTCGTGCTCCTCAGCGTGGTGTTGGGGATGACCCATTCTACGAACTGGTTCTATTTCACGGGCTTCGTCGGCTTGAACCTGTTGCAATCCGCCTTTACGAACTGGTGCCCGATGATGTGGGTGCTGGAGAAGTTCGGGGTATCTCCTTGCGTCAAGGCGCAGCAAGCCGCCTGAGCCGTCGGTATCCTCTCTCTCGGCAATGCGGGGGCCCCATTTGCCCCCACTGACCTCGTGGCCTCCGATGCGTCTTGTCTCCCCGCCCTTCCCTGTGTCATAATGGCGGCCGATGGTTCGTTCCGGCGGAGGAGACACGTGGCATCGAGGGAGACGACGATTCGTTTCGACAAAGGAACGCTGATCCTCGAAGAGGTTCCGGCGCTCCTCACGGAGTCGGCGCTCGAGGTGAAGTGGGACGAGCGGACCCGTACCTGGCGGGCGCCGGCGCACCGTTACCGGGAGATCGTACTGTTGCTCCGCGCGCGGGGGCTTCCGTACGCGGACCGGGCGCGGGCTTTCTCGCCCACCGATTTCCCTCTGCGCGGGGGGCTGCGCCCGCGGGACTACCAGGAAGCGGCGATGCGGGCCTGGCTTTCGGGAGGGCGCCGGGGGGTGATCGTCCTTCCCACGGGAGCCGGGAAGACGATCGTTGCGCTCCTGCTGATCGAGAAAACCCGGCGCCCCACGCTCATCCACGTCCCGACGATCGATCTCATGCACCAGTGGTATGCGGTCCTCTCCGAGCACTTCGGGGGAGAGATCGGTCTCCTCGGGGGAGGGTACAAGGAACTGGCGCCCCTGACCGTGGCGACCTACGACTCGGCGCTCCTGCATGTCACGAGCAAGGGGAACCGTTTCGGCTTCCTCGTCTTCGACGAATGTCACCATCTTCCCGGTCCCCAGTATCAGTTCGCCGCGCTCGGCTCGATCGCGCCCTTCCGGCTCGGCCTCACGGCGACCCCGGAGCGCGCCGACGGCCGGGATCGTCTCCTCGACGATCTCGTGGGACCGGTCTGCTATCGGGCACGGATCCGGGATCTCGAGGGATCGACCCTGGCCCCCTACCGGGTGATCACCCGCGAAGTGGAACTGAGCGAGGCCGAGGCACAGGCCTATGCGGAGAACCGGGCGGTCTATCTCGAATTCCTCCGACAGGAGCGGATCGACATGCGGGATCCGGGAGGGTGGCGCAAGTTCCTCTGGCGCTCGAGCCGGAGCGAGGCGGGGCGTCGGGCCTTCGAGGCGTATCTCGTCCAGAAGCGGCTCAGCCAGGCCGCGCAGGCCAAGGAAACAGAGATCTGGCGCATCCTCACCGCTCACCGCGGAGAGCGCATCCTCATCTTCACCCAGCAGAACGATCTCGCCTACCAGATCGGCCGGCGCTTCTTCCTGCCGGTCCTCACCCACCACACGAAGGTGAAGGAGCGGGAGGCCTTCCTCGAAGGGTTCCGAAACGGCACCTATCCCGTCCTCGTCACCTCGAAGGTCCTCAACGAAGGGGTCGATGTCCCGGAGGCCAACGTGGCCGTCATCGTATCGGGAAGTGGCAGCGTGCGCGAGCATGTGCAGCGCCTCGGCCGCGTGTTGCGCGCCCGCCCCGGCAAGGAGGCATTCCTCTACGAACTCGTCACCCAGAACACGGGGGAGTTCTTCGTCAACCAGCGGCGCCGGCGTCACGACGCCTATCAGGGAAAGGGGGAGGGCCAGGGAGAAGCCCGATGCTGACGAAGAATCTCCTGCGCTATCGGGCATACAAGGGACGGATCAAACCCCGTTTCCTCGATCCGGCCGATCCCGACTTCCTGGGGGTGGCTGGCCGGCTGATCGAGGTCTTCGAGGAGAGCGTGGGGCGCACGCGCGCGGAGTTGAGCGAGGCATGTGCCCTCGTCACCTCCGGTCATCCGGAGACGATCGTGGTCCGTGGCCTGGAGAAGCTCCTTCTCGACCGTACCATCTTCGATACCTCCCCGGACGTGTCGTTGCAGCGCTTCCGCGCCGAGGTCTTCTCCCGGACGGGGCGCTGGCTGAGCGAAGAGAACTTCGATGACACCGAGGCCTACCGGCGAAGGGTGGGTGAGGCGTTCGAGCTTCCCCCTTCCGAACTTTCGAGCCGGCTCTACGCCGATCTCCCCGAGTTCCAGGAGATCCAGAGTTTCAAGAGTCTTTCCCCCGAACGGCTCCTGCACCGGTACAACGCTGCGCAGGTGCAGGGGCTTCTGATGAAGAGTCATGCGCTTTCGATCGAGATCCCGGCAGCGACCCCGGAGAAGCTACGCCAGTTGTTCAAGCATCTCCGTTTCCACCAGCTTCTCGCCACGATCCGCCGGGTGGGAGAGGGATTCGCGATCGAGGTCGATGGGCCGCTCGATCTCTTCTACAAGACGCGGAAGTACGGCCTCCAGTTGGCGCTCTTCTTCCCCGCCCTTCTCGAGCAGCCACATTGGCGGCTACGGGCGCAGATCGAGTTGCGGAGTGGAAAGTGCTACGATCTCCGCCTCGACGAAACGTGCGGTCTTCGTCCCTACACGCACCGTTTTCATGCCTACGTGCCGGAGGAGATCCGTCTCTTCGAGCGCGCTTTCACAGAGGAGGTCGAGGGGTGGCGCATCGAGGGGGAGGGGATCTTCATCCCCTTTCCCGGGGAGTTCTACGCTTTCCCCGACTACACCTTCCGCCACGAAAGTGGGGTCACGGTTTCGATGGAGTTGTTCCACCCCTGGCATTCGGGGCAGCTTCGGGTGCGGCTCGCCTTCCTGGAGCGCCACCCCGAGGTTCCGTTGATCGTCGGAGTGGCACGGGTCCTCCTCAAGGACGCAGGGGTGGCGGAGGCGATCGAGGGATCGCCGATCTTCGCGCAACGGGGTTTCCTCTTCCGGGAGATGCCGACCCTCTCCCAGGTGCGCCCCCTCCTCGAACGCTTCGTGGGGATGGAGGTCTCCTCACCTACTGGACGGTCACGATGACGTTGTTGCTACGAACCGCCTCGAAGGTGGCGTAGACGACCGTGAATCCAGGGGTGTGGCCCGTGACGAGGCCCGATGCGTCCACGGTGGCCACGCTCGGGTCCTCGCTCGTCCAGGTGACGTAGCAGGAGATGTCTCGGGTATGTCCACCCGCCGTGATCCCCTCGGCGGTCAACTGGAGCGTTCCCCCCACCGGGATGCTCGTGTCGCTCTGTGCGGTCACGACGATGCCGGTGAGGGCATCCCCCTCCTCATCGACATCGAAAGATCCAGCAGGACAGGCCCCTCCCTCCGGGGAGGATGCCACGGCTTCGAGGAGGGGGGCCACGTTGAGGGGACCGGCCTTCTTGCGCGCCCGGGGCGCGTCACTGCTTCCATGCGCTCGCCCCTCGGACGGATTCCCTTCCCCCCGCTCTCCACTTCGGTGGCTGCAGGCGGGGGAGAGGAAGAGGAAGAGGAAGAGGAGGAGGAGGAGGGCATACGACTTACGTACGGATCGCTTCATCGGCATTTCCTCCACGATGCGTTCCATCCCTCCACGAGTGGAAGGGGTGGGCCTGGGGGGCTCGACCGGAGGCGTGGATCACCCGCCACCTTCCGACGTCTCCCCCTGACCTTCGAGCGCCTCGATTCGCGCGACGATCCGGGGGAGGACCTCCCCGGCGGGGGCGTGGATCGAGAGCGTCGCGATCGCAGAGATCTTCGTCCGGTCGGGATTGACCTCGACGATCGTCGCGCCCCGTTCGCGGGCGAGGTAGGGGATCTCCCCTGCGGGAAAGACTTCGGCCGAGGTTCCAACGACGAGGAGGAGGTCACACGCCTCCACCGCCGCCCAGGCCCGGGCGATCGCCTCCGGCGGGATCGCTTCCCCGAAGAGGACGACGTCGGGTTTGAGAATCGCTCCACACTCGGGACAGGGCGGAGGGAGTTCCTTCACCCCTTCGGCGGGGAAGGTGCCCCCACAGGAGAGGCACCGGAGCCTCTGGGCGTCACCGTGAAAGGTGATCACGTTGCGGGACCCGGCCTTCTCGTGAAGGTGATCGACATTCTGGGTGATGACCGCCGCAAGACGCCCCGCGGCCTCGAGTTCGGCCAGCGCGCGATGGGCCGCGTTCGGCGAAGCCGCTGAGACGATCGTGTGGAGTTCGGCAAGCATCTTCCACACCTTGCGGGGATTGCGATGAAATGCTTCGATCGTCGCGTATTCGAGCGGGTCGAAGCGTTGCCAGAGGCCCGAGGCACTCCGGAAATCGGGAATCCCACTCTCGACCGAGATCCCCGCCCCGGTCAACGCCACGGCGCATCGACAGCGCAGGATCGCCTCGGCCGCCCGCTCGATCAGGGGGGAGCGCGACGCCATCCCTTCACTCCTCCGCTACCGCCGGTGGGGACGGGCGGGCATCTGCTGGGCGTCGGCGGGCATCTTGAAGAGCGCGTCGTCGAGCGGGAGATCGATTTCGACCTTCTCGAACTTCTGCTCCATCTGTTGCGGTCCGCCTGCCATCTTGACCGTATGGGGGAAGGGGATCCCGCCGACCTTTTTGTAGTCCCCCAGCCAGGTCGTCACTTCCATCTCGGCGCCGTTCATCCCTTTGTGCTTCTGGACCCTCTTGACTTCCAGGTAGGAGTTCGCATCGAGGTAGATGTCGCTGACTTCGCCGTCCTTCTTCGTGAGTTTCAGGTGGAATGCGGGTTTGCCATCGACATCTTCCTTGCCGATCAGTTCGACGGTGTGCCCCTTGCTCTTGTAATCGACGAGGGGGCCGGCGATGTCGGCTTGTTGCCCCATCTTCGCGGCGGCCTGCGGCGGCATCTGCATCGTGCGGCCCCCCATCTGCATCCAGGCGTTCGTTCCGTCGTAGGCCTGGGTGAGTTTCTGGCCCTGCATCTCGGTATCCATCCGCATCGAGGAGGGGCGCTTGAACTGGAGGGTGTAGGGGGCTTCCATGCCGTTGATGGTGACCTTGCCGCTGAGTTTCACGGTCTTCACCGCATCGATCCGCTCCTTTCCCCCCATCGCCGCCACGTGTTTGGCGACGATCTCGTCCGCGGTCTGGGCGAGCACCGGGACCGCGGAGGTGAGGGTGAGCGAGAGGATCATGATCGCTACTTTCCGTGTCATCTTCAAAATTTCTCCTTGGATGTGCGAACCGGATCACGAGGAAGTCATCCGATTCCAGACGGTTCGTGTACCCGAGCCGGTCGTCGAGTGGAAGGGAGTCTATCATGAAACTGGCAAAATAGGAAAACCCGTCTTTCAACCCACCACCTCTCCGAATCCCGACACCCGCCACGACACACCTCCATTGCCCCCGGATATTCCGGCAAGCGCATGCAGAAGCGCTTCGTGAAGCCTCTCGGAGGAAGTGCGACAGATTGATCGGAAGACGGAGGCGTGTTACGTTGAAAAGTGAAATCGGATTTCTCCTCGACAACGCGGTATGTACCTCTGATGGATGGGGTTACCGTGGGTACTGCGGCACCGGGCCGGGACCGGTATGAACCGTTCGCCCCGCGGGTGTCTGCCTCGGGGATCGACCCCTTCCAATGGCGGTGTCGTCGAAGCGACCATGCTTCACGGAACGAGGATGTCCGCACCATTCTCCGGGATCTCCGAGGATGGGGCAACGGCTCAGGCGGGTGTGCTCTTCACAGAAACGTTCTTCCCGATCCTCGGGGAGACCTTCGATCGAGGTGATTCATGAGATTCCAGATGCTCCATCCCTTTTCTCTCCTCGTGGTGGCCTTCTGCTGCTTCGTTGCCACGAACGCCTTCGGAGATTCGATCTCCTTTTCGGATGGGACGTTCGCCGACTCGGACTGGACGGACCCCCTCTTCTTCTTTTCCGATCCCGATATCGCCTATTCCAACCAGCAGGAGGGCAGCGGGGGGAATCCCGGCGCATATCGGGAGTTTTCCGGCGTTCGCACGACGCCGAGTCCCACTTCGACGTTCGTTCGGCAGGCGCATCTCAGAAACGGGGCGATCTTCGATCCCGCCACACAGGGGGCGATCACTTCCCTCTCCTACACGTTCGACATCCTCTCCCTCCCGATCTCGGGTTCGGGGTACGTCTCCTTCGCGCTCGGCTTGCTCCTCTACCAGAACGGTGCCTACTACATCGCGGGGGGGTTCGGGTATACGACGACGGGTTGGCGAACGATCCATCAGACCTTCACCTCTGCCATCTCCTTCTACCGGATTGCGGGCGCCGGGGCCGACCATCCCGATTTTTCGGCTTCCGGCGCCCCGATCCAATTCGGGTTCTTCAGCCAGGTGTTCTTTGGAACGGGGGGAATCGGCACGAAGGTCGGAGGGATCGACAACTGGTCCGTGACGATGAATTTCACGGCGCCGGTTCCGGAACCGGGAACGTGGTGGTTGTTCGG
>CAZTSL010000139.1:0-4315 GCA_964616915.1 uncultured bacterium | reverse complement strand
CCGCCGGGTCGTCCTCATTGCGCTGGCCCTCTTTTCCCTCATGCTCCTGGGCGCAGAGGGGGGATGCGAGAATTCCATCGTCAAGCCCGTGGCCTTCTTCGATGCGCAGGGAACGCCATCGATGATCTATTCGCGGAGTTTCGGGAACATGACCTATTTCCCCTTCGTCTTCATGACCGCCACGCTGCGGCTCTCCGCATGGAGCGAGGAGGGGTGGTCGCAGAATCCCGACGTTCTCTATTCGGAGCGTCAGGATTTCATCTCGGATCTCACGGCGGTTCGTGCGCCCTCGGGTGCGTTGGCGTACCTCTTCAGCCACTGCAAGCTCTACCGGGGGACATGTACGCTCGATTTCGTCCCGCGGGTGGGGGCACGGGCCGAAACCGTGGTGGTTCACCGGAATACGGAGGAACCGGAGATCGAAGGGCTTTCTCTGGGGTTCACCGCGACGGGTGCGCCCTTCGGCACCTTCCTCAACCAGGGGCGTCTCTCCTTCTTCGAGCAGGTCGATGGCCGCTTCCAAACCGAAGTCTTGCGCGAAGGAGTTCTCGGCTCCGTCGATGTCGCCATCGATTCCGCCGGCAACCGCTACGTCTCGTATCGAACGGCTGAGGCCATCATGCTGGCGATCCGCCCTCCCGAAGGGGGGTGGACGAGCCTCCCCCTCACGGATGTGGTCCCGAATGTCGTCTCGATGGCTCGGGAGGGGGCGGATACGATCCTCGTCGCCTATCCTGCCAGTTCCATCGAGTTGATCCGATATACCCAGGGGGAGATCACGAGGGAGACGTTGCCATTTCCTGCCCCTTTCTCGACGGAGGGACGTTTTCACCTCTCCATCTCGGAAAATGGGGCTTACGAGGGGATCGCCTATGCGAGCGGAACTTCGCTCTATGTGACGTTCCGGCATGCCGGCTGGATCGAGCAACAAGTTCATTCCGCGCCCACGGGGACGAAGATCGAAACCCTCTCTCTTGCCTTCTCGGAGGGGGGGGATGCCCTGATCGGCTTCGACACGTGTGACACCGTCGAGTACGACCGGCAGTGCGACCTCTATAGCGCCCTGCAACGGAACGGCTCGTGGCAGATCGAACTCGTGGACGACCGCGAGAAATAGCAAGCCGCCTGATTTGGAGGGGAAGTTCCAAGGGGATCTGTCGGGGGAATCGAAAGCGTCCTGCCCGCGCTTGCGCCTACGCCTCCGTCGGAGGGGGGGAATCGCCCTCGAACTGTTCCGCCCAGGCGAGTTTCTCCTCGACACCGAGGAGCCGGGTGAATGCCTCGAAGGAGATCATCTCCCCTTCGAGACCCCGGCTCGATCCATGCTCGAGGAGGTACGCATAGGTCGTGGCCAGGGCCTTGGCTGCGGCGAAGAGCCCCGACAAGACGTACCCCACGCTGATGAAGCCGAGTTCGTGGAGTTCCTCGAGGGAAAGGAGCGGGGTTTTTCCCCCCTCGATCATGTTGACGACGAGGGGGCCGGGAACTTCCGCTGCGATGCGGCGCATCTGTTCGACGCTTTCGGGAGCTTCGACGAAGATGAAGTCCGCCCCTGCCGCCTTGTAGGCGCGGGCGCGCCGGATCGCTTCATCGAGACCCAGCGGGGCGATCGCGTCGGTACGGGCGGTGATCCAGAGGGATGCATCTCCGCGCGCCTCCCTGGCCGCAGCGATCCTGGCCGCATGTTCCTCGAGGGGGACGACCGATTTCCCCCGCAGGTGACCACACCGTTTGGGCCACACTTGATCCTCGAGAAGGATGCCGGCAGCCCCCATCTGGACGAGTTCCCGTACCATCCGCGCAACGTTGAGGACCCCGCCGTAGCCCGTGTCGCCATCGACGACCACGGGGATATCGACGGCCGCGATCACCCGGCGGGCGGTCTCCAGCATCTCGGTCTGGGTGAGGAGACCGACGTCCGGTTCCCCGAGACGGGCGGCGGAGACACCGAATCCGGTGAGGACCACGGAGTGGAAACCGGCTCGCTGCGCCAGCTTCGCACTGAGCGCGTCATGGACGCCGGCCACGAGAAAGATCCGATGATCCTCGAGGAGGGGATGACGGCGCACTTCGGTCATCGGGTTCCTCCATTTCCACGGTGCGTCGAGTGCAGGAGTCTGCCGTAGCGTCGTTTCCCGAAATCGGGAGCAAACCTGCCGTTCTCGAAGACGATCTTTCCCCCGATCGCCACGAGGGAGACGATCGAACCGGATCGGCGGACCATCCGCATCGCGCCCCCCAGTCGGAGATCTTCGATCTCGATCGGATCCTTCGAGATGTCGCTCTTGAGCCTTTCCGGGTCGATCACGACGAGATCGGCCACGTCACCGGGTGTCAGTGTTCCGCAGGGGAGGCCGAACCAGGCCGCGGGTTCTCCCGTCAATCGTTCGACGGCGCGTTCCTCCGATATCCATCCTCGAAACTCGACGGCCTGGGCGAGCATCTGGAGTGCGCCGTCCTGGTACCCCATGTTGCGCGCATGGGCGCCGGAATCGTTGAAACCGGGAAGGGTCGTAGGGTGGGCAAGAAGGGCTCGGCGAGGCTCGTCCCGGTCGTTGGCCGCGACCGTGCGCCAGCGGATCTGGTCGTCGTACTGCGCGATGAGATCCATGAAATGGGTCACCGGATCGATCCCCTTCTCCTCGGCGACCTGCCGGAACGATTTGCCGACATCCTCCCGTCGAGGGGAAGCGACGATCCACATCTCTCCAAGGTCGCGGTGGAAGACATGCGCTCCCGGTTGCGTCCAATCCCTGCGGAAGGCTTCCCGGAAGGCCGGATCGGAGAAGAGGGCCCGTCGTTGCGCGCTGGAAGCCCCAATGGCCCGCGCGCCGGTCGGAAACTCCTCGAAGAGCGGCGTATTGACCCCGTCGCCGAAGACGTGGAAGGGCGTTGCCAGCGCCTGGAAGCGGAGATCGGCATTCCCCAGGCGGTTGGCGAAGTCCGCAAGGGAGGTCGCCTGCCGGTGGACCGATCGGTCCGTCTTGACGTCGAGCGCGGCCACGATCGTGGTCCGCAGCGGTTTGCGCCCCACCCCGAGACTCATCCCCACGAGTTGCAGCACGCTCCGCTTGAGGAGCGCGTTGGGGGTCGCCTGGAGGACGCGCTCGTATTGCCGGACGATCCGGGCCAGCCGCCGGTACTCGCGTGTTGCGGCCTGCTGGGAGGGGATCGAGATCCCGCAGAAGGGTTCCCCATCCATCCGGTGCCAGGGGAGCATATCGATCGAGAGGCCGAGGTAGCCCGCCTCCATCGCATCCCGGACGATCCGCTCCATGGCGGCGAGTTCCGCCGAGGTGGCCTTGGGCACCCTGAGGCTCCGTTCGATCCCCATGACGTGGGCGCGAATCGTGGAATGCCCGAGGAAGGTCGCGACGTTGGGGCCCAGCGGGAGGGTCTCGAGGTGCTCGTAGTAGTCCTCGACGTTTTGCCACTCGATCCTTCCGGAGAGCCACCGTTCGATGATCGGACGCGGAAGATTCTCCACCCGGCAGAACTGGTCGATGAGATCCTTCTCCCGCCCCATCGCCAGGGAGAGGGAACAGTTCCCCATGATCACCGTGGTGACCCCATGGCGCACCGATTCCTCGAGGCCGGGGAGCGCCTCCACCTCGGCGTCGTAGTGGGTGTGGATGTCGAGGAAGCCAGGCATCACCCACTTCCCCAGCGCATCGATCTCCCGGTGGGCCCGGCCGGAGAACCGGCCGACGATCTCGACGACCTTCCCCCCTTTGACGACCAGGTCACCGAAACAGCCGGGAGATCCCTTCCCATCGAAGATCCGTCCTTCGCGGACGACGAAATCACATGCATTCGCGGTCATCGTCTCCCTCGCTCCCTCTTCCCATCGTATCCCTTCACGCCCTATCGCTCCTCACGGTTGCACCGTAACGGTGAATGCCGGTTCGAAGACGACCTTGACGTTGTCGTAGAACTCCGGACCCCCGGGAACCATGTCGAGGACGACGCGGCTGAAGGTCTTCCCCTCCGGGGCATCGATGTCGAGGAGGACCGCGGCCGTATCGCTCGCCCCGCACCGGGTGTCGGTGGCCAGTTCGTTCCCCTCCGCGTCGAAGCCCCGCAACGTGATCGCTTCATCCGCATCGATCGAGACGACTTCGAAATGGGAGATCGGATTTTCGAAGAGGAACTCGACATCCTGGTAATTCTCCCCCGGACCGATGTTCGGACGCATGTCGCGAATCGCGGTCGCATTCTCTTCGTTGAGCCCCTCCTCCTGCGAACAGGGAAGAATATCGGGGTTGGAATGGGCCGTTCCGATGGTGGGGTGAAGTTCCTGTGTCGAGAGATAGCG
>CAZTSL010000138.1:0-12050 GCA_964616915.1 uncultured bacterium | reverse complement strand
CTCGTGCATGCCGAGATCGAGCGGATGGCGAGGTTCAACGATCCGCGGGCCGACGTCCAGCGGATCACGAAGGCGGGAATCCGGACCCGCAACACGCTCCTCCAGGAGAACTTCTTCGCCTTGACCGGATCTCCGGGGAACCCGAAGCTCTACCGCCATATCGAGTCGAGCCACGGTGTCCCCCACTACCACGACAATCCCCATCTACGCACGAGTCCGGTCCCCCTGACGGACAATCCGGCTGGCAACGGATGGCGAACGATGCAGCCGAACGGGCCGAACGTCGTGAACACCGGCATGGTCGCGGGGAGCGTGCCGAAGCTCCGAACGATCGGCGCGGTGCGGCTCTTCCGGCAACTCGACCGCTTCTTCCTGAACGGCAGCGGGGAATCGCGGGGAACGGGGGTGATCTGGCCCCTCGGTTGCCCCCCCTTCAACTGCATCGGGGAACGGTGGTTCTGGGATCACAACCACATCTCGGACAACAACCTCTGGGCCCATGACCAGTGGCAGGAGAAGTTCTGCAAGAGGAAGATCACCGCCCGGTGCGATTGGTGTAAGCGCGACGCCCTGAGCTTTGCGCGGTGCAACCTCAAGACGATCCAGACGGGGGGGAATTACCGCCTGGGTGGGGGAGATCGGTTCCCTAGGCCCCGCCGGGGGAGCAATAGCGGAGACAACTGCGAACATTCTCCCGACAACGGACAGGGGCCGATGAAACGGTTCCGGGGGGTTCCGAGCTTCGTCCAGTTCCGTCGGGACCGCAATGGGGGCAACGTCGTCCTCCCCGATGTCTTCGTCGTCCTCTCCAAGCCGAACCGCCTCGTGCGCAAGACGAGCGGCTTCGTCGTGGACGATTCGGGAATCGGAAGCGCCAGCGACATCCGGGATATCGCCGGTTCGATCCAGGGAGGGGATACGAGCGCCCTGACGAACACCTTCGTGGCGCCGGCGTCCCTGTGGCGCAACCGGATCATCGAGGGGATGCGCAAGAACCACAAGCGCTCCCCGGTGATCGGGGTCTACAAGCCGACCGGGGGACCGGGGCGTGACTTCTTCGTGGCGATGGCGCGCGCCCGGGTGATCTACCGGGGGGACCAGGCCACGGCCGGGGATACGACGAACAACGCAGCAAAAGTCGCCAGCCTCTTCAACCCCTACTGGAACGTCCAGCTCTACCCCTTCTGGGGGGATCCGAACGACGGCACCGGGGATGCGGATCAGCCCGGATCCTATGTCTCCCCGGGTAGAACGGTCCAACAGAACATCATCGCGAACCTCGGCGTCCAGTTCGCCCGCCCCGATATCCAGGGGATGCTCGGGGATGGGAGCTTCCCCGTGGGCAACAGCGCCGACGGCCGGATCATCCTGCGATGAAGACCCCGATGCCGAGACGAGGAGGCGGAAAGATGCGCGCGAAAGGAAGGGAATTCCTCGAAAGCCTTTGCAACCGACTGGGGAACGGGGGGCAAGCCGTCGTGGAGACCGCGCTCGCCGTGGCCGTCTTGACCCCCCTCCTCTTCTGGATCATGCACTTCTACGAGTACTACGACCTGCGGGTGAAGACCCGCCAGGCACTCCGCTATGCGGCCTGGGAACGGACCGCGTACCGCGACGTGAACCTGCCGCAGTTCGCGGCCGATCTTGCGGCGTACGCGGGAAGAGACACGCGGGGCGGGGGACGAATCGACAGGAACGTCGATCGTCTCTATACCCGGCCCGAGAAGTCGTACAAGAAGATCGAGGATGAGATCACGAATCCCGCCGACTACCGCTTCTTCCCGAATCCTCCGACGGAGACACGGCGCGACTTCCCGGTGAAAACCCTGACGATCGACCGGTTGATCCACCTCGACATGGGGAGCTTCCTCAAGAACGCGATGGTCGATCTCAGGATCGCAGGGCTCCGGCAGTACGTCGATTGGGATGCCCTCCCCTTCCTCTTCGGCGACTTCCAGAGCCCCGACGTGGCCCAGGGGCAATTCCCCGATCTGGGACTCCTCAAGAAGATGAAGCTCGCAACACTCCTGGCCTATCTGCGGGTCTATCCGCGGGGGACGGTCAGCTCGATCATCGAGGTGCAGAAGGATCCGCCGGTGCGTCTCATCCCGCCGATGCTCTACCCCACCTGGCGGGAACTCTTCGGCTTCGTGCGGGACCGCCAGCAGTACCACCTGATCACGGAGACGTGGATGGCCCGTGACCGGGAGCACGCCGAAGAGGGGGTGCGCAACCTCTGGATGATGGGGATCCCGAACCACGCCTCGGAGCTGATCCGGGGGGTCGATGTGGAGACCGGCTTCCTGCGCGACCGCAAGCTCGTGGGGATGGATTTCGGGGACGTTCCGCCGAGTCCGATCGATGAATTCGACAAGGTGAAGAGCAAACCGGTCCGCCCACCGCGGATCTTCGATCTGCCGATCCCCTTCTGAGGATCGAGGGAGGCAAAAACCCCGTGCGCACGTTCGCTTCGATCACGCTCCTCCTGACGCTCACCGTCGCTTCCGCGTCTGCCGGAACGACCAAGATCGAGGAATATCCCCGCAAGATCGGCACGCAGGAATCGATCGGGAAGAACATCGTTTCCAACGGGATTCCGGTCTCGATCGAACACTTCCGAACCCACGACCCGGTGGAACGGGTGCTCGACTTCTACGAACAGCAGTGGAAGATCAAGGGGCACCACTTCATTCACCGCGACCGGATGGGGGAGATCTCGGTCTTGACCGCAATCGTCGATATCGAGAAGAACCTCGTCAAGTCGGTGATGGCCTACCGGGAACCGAGCGAGAACGTGACCTATGTCTTCCCCTCCACGAGCACGCTCGAACTCGCCGGGTTCGGGAAGAACCCGAAATATGTTCCGATCTTCCCGAAGTCACAGGTCATGACGAGCACCGAATCGAACGAGGGGGGGCGGCGGCGGGTGATGGTCGTCCACCGCAACGCTGCCTCGATCGCAGAGAACCTCGCCTTCTACCGGGCACGCTTCCGGATGCAGGGGTGGCGCCCCCTCTCGGGGCTCGAGAAACCGGAAGGGATGGAAGGAGGGGAGTTCCTCTTCCTCATGAAACGGGGAGCGACCTGCTTCGTGAGCATCACCCGGGAGGAGGGGGAGAGCTACGTCGTCATCAACCTCATGGAATAATCAGGAAATCACGATTCCGCAAAGGGGGTCGAGATGAAGAGACTCAAAGGGTTGAAAGACCAGTTGAAGGGTCTGCTGGCACACGAGGATGCCCAGGCGATGACGGAGTACATCGTCGTGACCGTATGGGGACTCATGCCGCTCCTCATGGTCCGCTTCCCCCTCCCGATCTCCGGGGACGGCCTCGGACGAAGCCTGATCGAATGGACGATCTGGGGCTTCGGGCAGTACATGGAGGGGATCCAGTTCGTCCTGGCGATGCCGATCGGGTGACGCTTCCGAGGCTTTCCGATCGGATCGCATCCCCTGCCTCCTCCCCCTCCCCTACGGCGTGAATCCCTTCCATCGAGCGATGGAAGCCAGGATTTTTTTCTTTCCTCTTGTGTTTTCTGGCGCTTTTCTGTTATATTATCCTCGCCATGTTTCGATGAGAAGCGATCTCGAAGTCCCCTCCATCGAAGAGGGCCGGTCGAGCCGATGAGGGGTGTCAGGGTGGGATTTCACCGCCAGATGCGGGTGGGAAAGAGCGCCGCCTCACCCAATGTGCTACGATCTCCACTTCATATCCGGGATGATGGTATGGAGGATCCCCTTCCGGAAGGTTCCGCACCGGTTCGAGGAGGATCCACGCAGCGCCGCCCGTAGAGGAGAAGGAAGCGAATCGGTCCCCGTACGGATCGCGCCGGTTCGTCAATCAAAAAGAGTGAAGGAGTCAAAGCGATGGTAGGCAACAAAGCACCTCTGATTATCGGTGTTGTCTTCGGCCTTCTTGCGATGCTCATGGTGCACAACTACATCAACGACAAACAGCGGGAACTCACGGAGGGGATGGATCTCGTGGAGATCATCGCGGCGGCGGACGGGATTCCGGCGGGCACCCCCCTCTCGACCTCGATGCTCACGACGCGCAAGATCCCCCAGAAATTCGCGCCGAAGAATGCGGTGACCCCTTCACAGCGTGACGACATCATCGGGCAGCGGATCCTCACCCCCCTCGAGCCGGGGGACCCTCTCGTCTGGTCGAACTTCGTGGATATGGGGATCGGCGAGAAACTCTCCGACGTGATCAAGGAGGGGGAACGCGCCTACACGATGCCCTGCGACATCCTCTCTTCGATCAACGGTTTCCTGCGCCCCGACGACCATATCGATATCATCGGGACCTTCGCGGACCCCTCGGACGGAACGGCGGTGACGCTCACCCTCCTTCAGAACGTGACGATCCTGGCCGCCGGAGACAACCGGCAAGGACCGGGGAGCAGCCGGCGCAGCGGCCCGATGCAGATCAGCACGGTGACGATCCTCGTCACCCCGGAAGAGGCGATGATGCTCACCCTCGCCCAGCAGATGGGGGGGTTGACCTTCATGCTCCGCAACTCCGAGGATATCAACACCGACCAGGAATTCCGCCGGATCAAGATCACGGACATCATCGCAAAGGAAGAAGTGAAAAAGGTCCAGAAGAAACGGAACCGGCGGATCATCGAAGTGATCAAGGGGGGACAGCGGATCCACACCGGAGAGTAGTCCCCTGCGGACGAAGACCCTCGAAGATGACCCGGGATCCGGCGGCCTGCGCCGGAATCATCGAACGATCGAACGAAAAAAGCAGCGTCTGTCTCGTGTGACAGCAGCGGAGATCGTGGGGACTCCGGTTACGGTTCGCCCCGATCGCGTGGAAGGAGGGAACGACATTGACGAATTCCAGGTTCCAGTCGAAAGAGCGTAGCGTGAAGCGACACGAAGCGGTGGTATTGGCCTGTTTCATCCTGACCTTTCTTGCGTTCTCCCTGGCCGGCAGATCGGGGTGGGCGGAAGATCAGACCCTCCTGATCGGGGATCAGAAGGTCCTCAAGTTTCCATCCCTCAAGCGCGTCTCGATCGCAGACCCGAACATCGCCGACGTCCGCGTGATCGGCAACAACCAGGTGATGATCCTCGGCAAGGGGGAGGGAGCGACGAACCTGATCGTCTGGGACATCAACGACGAGAAGACCACGATCACGATCCGCGTCCTCTCCCGCGATCCCCAGGTCGTCAAGCAGGAGATCCAGGATTTGCTGGGACCGATCGAAGGGGTCCAGGTGAAGACGATCGGAGACAAAGTGATCCTCGACGGAACCGTCCTCAAGGACACCGACCTCGAGCGGGTGAAGAAGGTCGCCGAGATCTACCAGGGGCAGGTGTTGAACTTCGTGCGGGTCAGCCCGAACGTGAACAAACTCGTCGTCGAGCAGATCAACCGGGCGCTGCGCGACGCAGGCCTCAAGGGCGCGGTGGCCCGGGCCCAGGGCTCCTCGATCTTCCTCGAAGGGAGCGTAGCCACGGAGAAAGAGGGGAAGAAGGCCCTCGAGATCGCAACCTCGATCTCCAAGGAGGTGACGAACCTCCTCAACGTCGGGATCGCCTACGACAACCTCATCCTCATGGACGTGAAGGTGATCGAGATCCGCACCTCCGCAGCCCGGGAACTGGGCTTCTCCTGGCCGGCGAGCATCGGAGGGGGTGGCTCTTCCTCGGTGACGAGCCGATTCTTCACGAGTTCCGGCCAGATCGTGGAACTCGACGCCACCGACAACCCGACCGGAGTCTTCGTCGGCGGCCTCTACAACACCGAGAACAGCAGCAGTGACATCCCCTTGCAGGCGAACCTCCAGCTCAACTACGTCCTGCCCGTGACGATCAACACGTTGATCTCGGACGGGATCATCCGGATTCTCTCGAACCCCACGGTCGTCTGCCGCAACGGCGGACGAGCAACGTGGTTCGTGGGGGGAGAGTTCCCGATCCCGATCCAGAATCAGCTCGGAGGCGTGGATGTCGAGTTCAAGCAGTACGGCATCAAGATCGAATTCCAGCCCAAGACGGACAACGCGGACAACATCCTCACCGTGATGAAGATCGAAGTGAGCGACATCGATGAATCGGTGACGGTTCAGGGGATCCCAGGGCTCATCACCCGGACCGTGGAGACGCAGCTCAACCTGCGGAAAGGACAGACGATCGCGCTGTCGGGACTCCTGGCGAACACCTCGGGGAAATCGGTCCAGAAGTTCCCGATTCTCGGCCAGATCCCGATTCTGGGTGAACTCTTCAAGACGCGCGGTTTCACCGACAACCAGACCGAAGTCATGGTGATGGTGACCCCGGAACTCACCCACAGCGCCGATCCGAAGAACGAGAAGACCCTCAAGGAATGGAAGAAACGCTACGAGCAGGCCGGAAACGATCTCGACTTCTCGATCCTCGACTGAGCTTCGGCCTGCGCCCGTTCCGGACGGGGAACCTCTGAATGGAGAAGAAGACAGGATGGAGTATCAGATCATCATTCAGAACAGCAAGGGGGAGACGAAGATCGAGCCCTTCACGAAGCCATCCGTGGCGATCGGGAAATCGCTCGACAACGACATCGTGCTCCCCCAGCAGGGCGTTTCCCGCCGGCACGCAAAGCTCTATCGCGAAGCGTCGCGCATCCTCATCGAGGACCTGAACAGCACGAACGGAACCTTCGTCAACGAAGTCCAGATCCAGGGCAGGACCGAGGTTCAGCCGGGGGATACGATCCGGATCGGTACCTTCTCGATCGCGGTGCGTCCGCTCGAGGAGAAGCAGATCCGCTCCGCCTCCGGAAAGATCCCCCGCGTGCGCCGAACCGCATCCGGCTCGATCGAACGGGATCTGCGTGTCGTTCCCGGCGGGGAGGGGCGGAAGGGAGAACCCCGCTTCGCCCACTACTCCCACCAGGAACTCATCAAGGAGATCCACGCCCGCCTTCTCGAGATCATGGATCTGCGCCGGATGAGCTTCGACAAGATCGGGGACGAAGACCTCCGGGAAAAGACGAAGGCCACGATCATCAACATCATCGACGACATGAAGGAGGAGATCCCCCCCTCGGTCTCCCGACCGGAACTCCTCAAGGACGTCCTCAACGAGGCGCTGGGACTGGGCCCCCTCGAGGACCTGATCGCAGATCCCACGATCACGGAGATCATGGTCAACCGCGCGGACCGGATCTACATCGAAAGGGGGGGGAAGATCGTCCTTTGCGACAAGACCTTTTCGAGCGACAACGCCGTGCTCCAGGTGATCGAACGGATCGTGGCTCCGATCGGCCGGCGGATCGATGAGAGTTCCCCGATGGTCGATGCCCGCCTCAAGAACGGCTCGCGCGTCAATGCGATCATCCCCCCCCTTGCGCTCAACGGCCCCACGATCACGATCCGGAAATTCGCCGCCAAACCGATCACCGTCGAGGATCTGATCCGCTTCGGCTCGATCACCCGCGACATGGCGGAATTCTTCAAGGTCTGCGTGAAGTTCCGCAAGAACATCCTCGTCTCCGGAGGAACGGGATCGGGAAAGACGACGCTCCTCAACGTCCTCTCCGCCTTCATCCCGGAGGAGGAACGGATCATCACGATCGAGGACGCCGCGGAGTTGCAGCTTCCCCAGGACCACGTCGTCTCCCTCGAGACCCGCCCCCCGAATATCGAAGGGAAGGGCGCGATCCCGATCCGCGATCTCGTGCGCAACTCGCTTCGGATGCGCCCCGACCGGATCGTGGTGGGGGAGTGCCGCGGCGGCGAGGCCCTCGACATGCTCCAGGCGATGAATACCGGCCATGACGGTTCCCTCACCACGCTCCATGCCAACTCGCCGCGCGATGCGCTCCTGCGACTCGAGACGATGGTCCTGATGGCCGGAATGGAACTCCCCCTCCCCGCCATCCGGCAGCAGATCTCCTCCGCGGTCGATATCATCATCCAGCAGACCCGCTTCTCCTGCGGAACGCGAAAGGTGACCCAGGTCAGCGAGATCATCGGAATGGAGGGGGAGATCATCACGATGCAGGACCTCTTCATCTTCAAACAGTACGGCTACGACGCCAATGGGAAGGTGATGGGCGAACTCGTTCCGACCGGAATGATCCCGAAGTTCTACGACGAGATGCGGGAACGCAAAATTCCGGTGAATACCGATATCTTCACGGCGAAGGTCCCCCTGAAAGGAGGAAGACGGTAATGGAAGAGAACCTGTGGAGAATCGCGATCAATTCATCGGTCTTCCTGTCGGTCAGCATGATGACTTTCCTCCTCATCGACTTCCTCTTCAAGACCTACAACCAGTACCGGGAGAAATACCTCGCGCTCACCACGCGGTCGCTCGACCAGATGTTCCTCTTCTATACCCCGGAGCAGGTCTTCACCCTCTCCCTCATGTGCATGGTACTGCTGGCCTTCGTCGGCTTCCTGATCTCCTTCAACCTCTTCCTGACGGTGCTCATGGGGGTGGCCGGCTTCTTCCTCCCGCGTATCGTGATCGCGATCCTCAAGCAGAAACGGCTCAAGAAGTTCGAAGCGCAGCTCGTGCCGGCACTCGATTCGATCGCGAACTCCTTCCAGGCGGGATTCACCCTCCTGCAAGCGATGGATCTCGTGGCCACCGAAGAGCCCGCGCCCCTCTCCCAGGAATTCGCGCTCGTCCTCCAGGAGCACAAGCTCGGCCGCAGCGTCGAGGAAGCGCTCCAGAACATGGCCGACCGCGTCGGCTCCGAAGATCTCCAGCTCGTGGTCAACTCCCTCAACATCGCCCGCTCCCTCGGCGGGAACATGGCGGAGATGCTCCAGACGATCGCGGCCACGATCCGGGAGCGCAACCGTCTCGAAGGACGGATCCGCGCCCTCACCGCCCAGGGGAAGATGCAGGGGATGGTCGTGGGGGCCATGCCCTTCATCCTGGCACTCTTCCTCTACATGATGCAGGCCGACAAGATGCAGTTCCTCTTCACCCATTGGATCGGATGGATTCTGTGCACGATCATCATCATTCTCGAAATCCTGGGCGCCTTCTTCATCAAGAAAGTCGTGACGATCGACATCTGATCGTCGGGTCGCCTTTCGAGGAGGTAACATGACCTTTCTGATCCTGTTGTTGACCTTCATCAGCCTCTTTTTCACGTCGGTGGGGGTGTTCAACATCATCCGCGAAGGGATCAAACAGACGAAGGCGAACCGGCCGCAGTACAGCGACGAACTCTCCTTCCCCTTCAAGATCACCCGTCCCCTGGCGCGCTGGCTCATGCCGCACAACCGGAAGCTCAACCTCAAGGGCTACGAGGCACGGATCGGCCAGCAGCTCGTCATGGCCGGGAAACCGGGAAATCTCACGCCGCTGGAGTTCATCGGCTTCAAGGAGATCTTCCTCGTCTTCTTCACGATCCTCGGCCTTCTCCTCTACCGCCTGATGGAGAACCAGACGGCGCTCCTCCAGTACTTCTGCCTCTTCGGCCTCCCGCTCTTCGGATGGATCTTCCCCGGCCTCGACCTGCGGGGGATGATCCAGCGTCGCCAGCTCAACATCATCCGCGCGCTCCCCTTCGATCTCGACCTCTTGACCCTTTCGGTCGAAGCAGGGCTCGATTTCGCCAGCGCCCTTCAGAAGGTCGTGGAGAAGGGGAAGGATAGCGCCCTCAAGGAGGAGTGGAGTCTGACGCTCAAGGAGATCCGGATGGGAAAGACCCGCCGGGAAGCGCTCCGATCGCTGGCCGACCGCTGCCAGATTCCCGACGTGACGAGCCTGGTGACCTCCCTCATCCTCGCCGACCAGATGGGCGCCGGCATCGGCCACGTCCTTCGGATCCAGTCGGAACAGTTGCGGCAGAAACGCTCACAGCGTGCCGAGGAACTGGCCCAGAAGGCGCCGGTGAAACTCCTCTTTCCGCTCATCGCCTTCATCTTCCCGGCCGTCTTCGTCATCCTCTTCGCACCCGTGATCATCGAATGGTTCGTCATCGGTATCTGATCGTGGGGAGCCCAGAGACGGCCTTTCCATCGATACGTACAGCGTGGGGATAACGATGGCTTCTCCAAAAAACCCGAAATTTTCGAGCAAAGGGGGAGGCGTGCCCCGTTCGTCGCCGAACATCCGCCGCAGTGCGATCATCGACACGGACGACGAAAAGACCGTGATGATCAAGGACATCCGGAAATTTCAGGGGGGCCGTCGTTCCTCCCCCTTGAAGACGATCCTGCTCATTGCGATCCCCATCGCGCTCGTCGTGGCCGTGACGATCTTCTTCTTCTTTCCCCCTTCACAGGAGAGCGCGGAAGTCAGCGGACCGGTCGATAACTCCGACGTTCCGATCCCCCTCCCCTGGACCGAGTATGCGGTGGGCTACAACCCCGTGGACAACACGCACCCGGACAAGGTCATCTTCACTTTTCGCTATGATGGCGGGAAGGCGACGCTCCTCTACGACGTGCGGGACATCGATCGGGAGGGGGAGGTGAAGATCTTCCTCAACGGCTACGAGATCGCCGACGCCCCCCTCTCTTCGGCATTCTGGTCGGGCACGCAATACCTCCCCCTGCCGATCCGCTATCTCACGAAGAACGAGGAGAACCAGATCATCTTCGACAACATGTTCAATCCCCCGCCCCCAGGAGAACCGATCCAGCAGTGGGCCGTGCGCAAGGTCCGGGTCAAGGAGGATATCCTCCCCCCCCCCGATCCCATCGAAGCGGAGAAGTACTACCGCCTCGGAGAGGCGAAGTATGATGAACGCAAGATCCACCGCGGAAATCTCTTCGAGGCGATCCGGTACTACGAAAAGGCGCTCGACCACCTCGAAGGCGCAATCGTCAAACCGCCACTCTACAACGAAATCCACAAGAAGCTCGAGCGCAGCCGCACAGAACTCCAGGAAGTGATCGCCCAGTACCGCTTCCGCTACATCCGCGCCGAACGATCGGGTGACTACAGGAACGCGATCCGGGCACTCCAGTTGATCCTGGCCGAAGTCCCCGATCGCAAGGACCCGAGAAACATCGACGCCCAACGGAAGATCAAGTACCTGCGCCGCAAGCTCAGCGAGGGTTATTGATCCTGGGGTTCCCTCGCTCCCCCTGCGCCGCAACTTCGGCCGAGCCGGCGATCGATCACGAAGGACCCCCTGTTCGAGACGGAGGAGAAAGTGACGATGAACATCCGCATCTTCCCGATCATCCTGCCCATCACCCTGCTCGCACTCATCCTCGCCTGTGGGGACACCGTGAACAACACCACCACCTCGTCGGAAGGCACGGCTCAGGAAGAGATCGACACGGATCAGGACGGCCTCTCCGACGCCCGGGAAGCGATCCTCGGCACCGATCCGAACAACGCCGATACCGACAACGACGGCGCAACCGACAGCGACGAGGTCCGCTTCGGAAGCGATCCCGGCGGTGGAGACACCGGAGCCCGGGACTCCGACAAGGATTTCTTCGAAGACGCTGTGGAGATCGAAGCCCTCAAGAGCAACACCGCCGCTACCCTTTCCCATCCAGCGATCTTCAACGGCTTGGAGGCCGAGGTCTACGAGTTCAACGATGCGCTCGGCAACAATCCCAGTCTCGACGCGGTGCTCAGCTTCATCGACAACAATTCTCCCCGCTGCCGGGAGGCGATCCCCCTCTTCAGCTCCACCGACAACGGCCTCGATTTCGTGGTCGAACGAGGGGGGGCTCTCAACACCGTCTCCGGCTTCGGGGATCCGACCTGCGGCGTGCTCGAAACCCGCTTCGCGATCCGCTATACGGCCAACCTCTACCTCCCGCAGGGGGGCACGGTTGCCTTCGAGTTCTCCGTCAATGACGGCGCCGTCATCTTCCTCGATTTCGCCGAAGTGGGGCGTGCCACGACCGGAAACCGCTTCGCCAACGACTCGGCACGCGAGAACGTCGCCGTCGATCGGGTGACCCCTGGCATCCATCTCCTCGAGATCGTCTTCTTCCAGCTCGATGCCGGCCCCAACCTCGGCTTCCAGTTCCATCTCGAGATCAACGGTGCCACCGTCCAGGCCGACCAGGTGATCGTTCCCCTCGGCTTCAACGGAGAGGCCACGAAATAACGACCCGAC
>CAZTSL010000137.1:0-12075 GCA_964616915.1 uncultured bacterium | reverse complement strand
ACGTGTGCCGTTCGTCATGATATGCCGCCGCTCAAGAGTGAAGGTTCCGCATAACTACCTATTGAGCTGCGAGTAACTTTTTGTTCCCTTTCCGCTGGAGAAGGGAAGGGAGAGGGTCGTTATGCAGCCCGCAATATAACGGGAAGCCTCAACCGGAACTCGAAACGCTGAAATCGTCCTTTCTCTGGTCTTGTCTGCAGACTTCTCAATCGGATGTCCGATAAGGTATCATACGCCGGTAGAAAAGTCAACAAAGAACAAGATAGATAAGCCCCTTGAAACAAAATGGTTTTTCTCAAAACTCGATGCTATCGGTCTTGGCAGGCACGAAAATTGCTTGAAGTCGCATAACATTCCATTGTGCTTCTTATGTTGCGAGACGTATAAGATGACGGAGAGATCGTACTTCAAGCGACACCGGGCAGATCCCGAGTGCGATCGCAGTGGCCGAGTTCGCCAGGCCGATCGAATCTTGAATCCCCATGATCCACGGAATCCGCATGGCATCGGAGCATCCGGCGTGAAAGGATCGGAACGCATCTCTCGAGCCGACGGAGGGGAGAGCAGCGTCTGTCACGTGAGCAGTCCCTTGCCACGATACGGCTCCCATCTTCCCCTCAGGAGGCCGAAGGCGTGGAGCGGAAGGAGGCCTCCGACGTTGGCCCCGCTCTCCTCGGCCATCGCAGGGAGAGGAGGAGGAGGAGGAGGGAGAGGAGGGAGAGGCGTGCGGCACGCCTTCGCAGGGGCGTCGTCCCGAAATGGACGCGTACCCGATGGCGCCCCGGCTCGAGCGTGAAACAGATCTCTCCCGTCGGTTCGCAAGGATGATGGGGGACGACGCCCCCCTCCGTCTCCACCCGCCAGCCGGGATAGTCGAAGGTATGAACCGTCAACTCCGCCGGTTTCGTCACCTCCGCGACGAAACGGAGCGAAACGGGCCCGCTCTCGATCTCCCCGATGGCGACCCGATCGGGATCCCCGCTCACCGGACGTTCGACGGGAGGGAGGGGGAAACGACCCACCGAGCGGGGAAGATAGTCGAACTTCGCCGTGGTCGTCACCGGATGGCGGCGGATCCAGTCGATCGTCAGGACTTCTTCGATCGGACGCCGTTCGGCCGTGGCCGTCGCCTCTTCGGGTCGTTCGACGTTCTCCGGGGCGTCGTGTTCGGTGTTCCACACGAGGTAGAGGCTCTTCGTCTGCCCCCCCCGCCAGGCCAGCACCACGGCCGCACAGGCGAAGAAGAGCGCAGCCGCCCGCCCCACCCCCGGCCGATCGAAGCCCAACACCACGCTTCCCCCCAGCAAAGAGGTCGCCAGCGCCGAGAGGAGGAGAAAACGCCAGGGGAACTGGAGATAGGGCAGAAGGGGAATTCGATCCCAGAGAGGACGGGAGAGGGGGAGCATCATCAACATCGAGCCGATCCATAGAAGGAGGAGAAAGGAGAGGAGAAAGAAACGGATCCCTCCCCGGACCTCCCGGCGGAAAGAGAGGAGGAGTGCGATGAGGGAAAGAAAGAGATGGACCGTCCCGATCTGGAAGGAGATCCCGTCGTGGGGCCCCGGCCGTGACGTCCCGAAATGCCAGGTCGTGTCGAGGAACTGCCACGGCTCGACGAAATGATCCGCATAGTGGAACTCCCCCCCCCGGACGCTCTCGTCGAGCCGTACGAAGTCACGCTCGGCAAGCGCAGGGATCCAGAAGAAAGCGCACAGCCCGACCCCCAGAAGGAGGATGAGCGCCCCCTCCCGCCACACCTCCCGGCGCTTCACCCCCAGCCAGGCGGCGTAGCCCCCCACGACCGGAACCGCGAGAAAGGCGGTGAGGTTGTGCGCCAGCGTGATCGCCGCAACACCGATGGCCCCGGCCACCCGCCACCCCTTCCCCCCTCCCGAGGCGAGCGCGCTGAGCGCCAGAAAGGGGAGGGGGAGCAGGGAGATCGCCGTGAACTCCGCAACATTCGACCGGACGTAAACATCGACGAGATGATAGGGCGCGTAGAGGTAGAGCACCCCCGAGAGGAATCCCCCCCACCGCCCCCAGAAGATCCTCCCCCAAAGAAAGGCCAGGATCCCCCCCATCATGAATCCCAGCAGGTAGCAGAACTTGACCCCATGAAGAACGCTTCCGGTGATCCACGTACCCAGGACGGCCAGGTCGTAGGAGAGGGGCGCATAGAAATTGAAGAGCGGATAGCCTCGCCCCACGCAAAGATCGGGGAGCCAGCGGGGATAGAGATCCCCCCCCCGAAGACAACGGTCGAGTTCGACCACCCGGCAGTAGTCGATCAGCGCACTATGCCCGAAGGTCTGCACCGGCTCCAGCAGGGGGAGGACCGCAGGCACCCCGAAGAGGAGGAGGAGGAAGATCACCCCGGCATCGCCGGAGAAGATGTCACGTCGCCAGACCCTGCGAAACTTCATCCGATTCCTGGATTGGAGATCCCCGCCTTCCGGAAGGGAGAGGGTGTGGTTGAACGGAGGCCACACGCCGTGAGGAAGCACGACCCCCGCCGCGTCGCCCTCCAGGAATAGCGCGGCGAGTCCTACATGTCAAACCGCCCCTCCCGTTGCGTTTCGCAACACGCTCCCCCCACTGTGGTGAAATCCTCCCCACACTTGCCGGATTTTCCTGCACCCCTTCCTGCGAGCGGTCGAGAAGGGAAGGGAGGGAAGCCCCCCCGATCGTGAATCTGGAGGAAGGAACGCTCGACGAAATCCTCATGCAAAATCATGGGTTTCCCCCGGGTCGTCATTCTTTTTCCTTGCCGGGTGTGCCATTGGAGCACAAATTGCAATCTTCCCGCTTCCGATGGATGCACGCGACTGCGAAAGGTGCTTGTGCGATTCCATGTTGCTTTGACCTGCTACGACTCATGGAGGTGGATACGATGTATCCTCGATGGAAAGTTTGGAAAACCCTGACCTCTTCTCTGGGTGCGCTGCTTGTCTTCGGTCTTGCTTCCCAGGTGTTCGCCGCGACGGTGCGCTGGAGTGATCTTTCCCTCTCGAGCGAGGGGGGGATCGTCTCCGTGCGAGCCGACTACGACGGCAAGGAATGGATCGCTTCCGCTTCGCTCCCCTATTTCCTGAAGGATGGGGTGCGCTACACGCTCGACGAGACCCACCGGATCACCCCCTTCACACGGGCCGATGGGGAGGGCTTCACCCGTTTCGCCGCGACCTACCGGGTTCCGGTCGAGGATGGGGAAGTGCGGGCCACGCTCTCCTGGAACTTCTTCGATGTCGCCACCCACGACGAGAATATGGGCCGTTTCTCCGCCTGGGTGGAATTTACCGGTCCGGAAGGGGACTACGACTTCTTCTGGCGCATCGATCCCGACCTGGCCGGTGCAGAGAACGACCGGCTCGAAGTGCTCCGCACCCGCTCGGGAGAGACCCGTTTCGAAACCCTCGCCCGCGAGACGGTCTGGGGACTCGGGGGGAAACGATACCTCGACCGCTATCAGGCACGGATCGTCAACGGCCGCAACACGATGCACAACCTGACGCAGTTCTACGTCTCGGCGGCGCAAAGCGACCATGCCCGCCTCTACGTGGCGGCCTACCGCCCCGGTGAGACGATGGAACGCCCCCCCGTTTCGAGCCGCGCCGAAAAGATCGCGGAGGTGACCCGGGAAGGCTACCCGATCGGGGGGAGCGACATCGTGCTCTGGTACGAAACGCGCCTTCAGGGCACGACCGGTACGCTGAGCGGCCCCGACATGTATGCGCTCTCCGTCTCCGCGGTCTCGGCCACGATCGAGCACGACCGGATGAACACGACGGACTGGGTTCCCGACAGCGCGGAGGTCCAGGGGGAGATGCAGAGCGTGGCATCCGCCTTCGCCAGCATTGGGGTCAACGTCAACCTGCGACGCAGCGACACGATCCCGCGTGACTCCGTCTCCACGAACGCGGAACTCCACAGCTACATGGTCTCGCACAAGAGCTACGAGAACCAGGACTCCCCCTCGAACTGGTACAGCTACCTCCTCATGGCGGTCAACTCCACGGTGCCGGGAACGCTCGGCATCATGTTCGACGACGGCTCCACGGATACGGACGGGAAACCGCGGCAGGGGTGCGCCATCTTCTACGCCGCCCACAACACGATGCCCAATCCCGACGCGGAACGGATGCTCAGTGCCGCCCATGAGCAGGGACACTGCTACAACCAGCATCACGAAGACTACTGCCCCTACAAGCGAGCCAGAGCGAGCTTCAAGAGTTACAGCGCGATCATGGGCTACTCCTTCACGAATACGGTCCGGTGGCAGTTCGGCTGGAACACGATCCAGAGCGTGGACAACGATCCGGTGGACTACATTCGTCCCGGCCACGGGAAGAGCTTCACCACGGGTGGAAGTTACAACATGACGAGCAGTCACGCTCGCGGACACGCAAGTCTCGGCTGCTTCTTCCGCTTCTTCTGCTGCCGCTGAGAACCGATCCCCATCAGGGAAGGAGATATGACGATGAAAAGGACGACGATCACGATCACCACCGCAGCCCTCTTCCTCCTGACGGGTTTCGGTGCGCCCACGAAGAGACCCGACGGAACCGATCTTACACCCAGCAAAGTGGCGGATTCCCTCGATCGGGCCCGGGCCGCCGGAAGGATCGACGAACTCCCCGTCACGGTCACCGTGACGCCGGTTACGGTGGAGCCTGTCGATCGGGCCAGCGAAGAGAAGCCCGTTACCGGCATCTACCGTCCCGAGGAGGAGGTCGCCGAGCACCAGCTCGAACGCGCCCAGCAGCTTCCGATCTCCCCCGATCTTCGGATCGACCTCTCCCTTCCGAAGTCGGAGTACCGGATCGGGGAGCCGGTCATCGTGCGGGCGACGCTGATGAACATTTCGGATCGCGCCGTGGAGATCGCACCCCTCCTCGACCCGCAGTTCCAGTTCGCGCACTACTTCGTGACGACCCCGGAGGGGCGCACGCATGGCCTCTCTCCGGTGGCGATCGCCTGCTCCCGGGGGAACCTCCAGGTCGAGACCCTCTTCCCCCACGAGAATCGGATCGAGGATGTGCCCGTCTTCTTCCACAAGCAGGGATGGGTCTTCACCGAGCCGGGGGACTACGCCATTCACGTCACCTACCTCGGACAGACCCCCGATTCCGCCCGGATCGAGAGCAACACCCTCCACTTCACGGTGATCGAGGGGACCCCCGAGGACCGGGCCGCCGCCGAGCTGGCCATGGGACACGAGCAGGGACTCTTCCTGCTTTGGAACCAGGGGGACCATCTGACGCGGGGGATCGCCGCGATGGAGGAGATCATCGAAAGGTTCCCCGAAACGACCCTCGCCCTCTACGCCCGCTATGCACTCGGCAGCAACATGGCCCAGGAGTTCTGGAACGGCGCCAAGGGGGGGGAGATCCGCCCAGCGCTTCCCGATCGGGCGGCAGCCTATCTCGCACCCCTGGCCGACCGCCTCGACCGGCGTGATGCACCGATCCTTCCGCCGCACATGATCGCCGGGACCTACGCCATGCTCGCCGATGCCTACCGGAAACTCGGCGACGATGCGCGGGCGCGCGACGTCCTCCATCGCTTCATGGCTCGCTACGGGAACGATACCCGCTTCTCCGAGAAGGATCTCACCCAGATCCGCAGCCTCGCGACCTCCTTCTGATCCGCTCCGTACCCTCTCCACCCGCTCTCCGGCGCCGGGGGGAGACCCCCCCGGCGCCCTCCCCTCTTCAAGCGCCATGAAAGCGGGCAAAGCGAGCAGAACCGCGGAAGTCGTCGCCGCGATCCGCGCGGCGCACCGGTCCTACGAGAAACCGGTTCTCTTCGACGACCCCTTTGCGATCGAGATGACGAGTCCGCCATGGCGGCTGGCCTGCCGGAGCCGATTCCTCTACTGGCTCCTCGCGGAACGATGCTTCGGCGACCTCAAAGGGGTTCGGGCCCATATCCTCGCCCGGAGCCGCTTCGCCGAAGAACGCCTCTTCGAGGCCGTTTCCCGGGGAGTCCGGCAGTACGTCGTCCTTGCCGCGGGCTTCGACACCTTTCTCCTGCGCAGACCGGCGGCATGGAGTGAACTTGCGATCTTCGAGGTCGATCACCCCGCAACACAGCGGGTCAAGATCGCGCGGCTCGAGCGTCTGGGTACGCTTCCCCCCGTGACCTTCGTTCCCATCGATTTCGAGCGGCAAACGTTGGGGGAAGCGCTGGCCCAGCCCCCCTTCTCCTCCGAGCTGCCCACCTTCTGCTCCTGGCTTGGCGCGATTCCCTACCTTTCGAGGGAAGCCGTCTTCGAGACTTTCTCCGGGATTGCGGCGGTCTGTGCACCGGGAAGCGAAATCGTCTTCGACTATGGCGTTTCTCCGGAGCGGCTCGATCCCGCGTTACAAAGGCGTGCGCAACGCCTCCTTCGCTTCACGGCCCGGCGGGGAGAACCCCTCCGAACGTTCTTCGATCCGGAGGAATTGATGGAACGTCTGGATGCGATCGGGTTCTCGATGATCGAAAACCTCTCCCCCGAGGTCATCGATCGGCGCTACTTCACCGGACGCGCCGATGGCCTTCGTCCGTCGCCAGGGGGGTGGATCGCCCACTGTCGCCTCCGGGAGGCCATGCATCCGGCGCATTGAGGCGGTCGATCCCGTCCTCGAAGCCTCCCTTGCCCCCTTCGATCGGTGCGGCAAGGGGGAGCAGCATGCGCTCCCTCCCTGCGACGGGATCTTCGCCCTTTCCCGGAAGGCGGGCCACGGAGAAGAGCGTGGCCGGCAGGGGAGCCCCGAACTCGTTGCGGGGAAAGAGGCGGAAGCGCTCCACCCCTTCGGAGAGCCGCACCGCGAAGGTGTAGTTCGTGAAGGGCGCACAACTCGGATCTTCCACCCCCTCCCCGGCGAAGGTGACCCCGACGAGATCCCCGGCTTCGAGGAAGAGGGGGAGACCCGGCTCGAGAAAGCCCTGAATGTCGAGCGTATCCGCGGTCACATGCGTGAGGCCGGCGAGATGGACCGTCCGGTAGACGCAGATCGGATCGGGGAGGAAGGTCCGCCGCCCCGCAACGAGATCGAGGGGGGGACTCGAACCGACCCCCCAGCGCGAGAGGAAGACCTCGTCGTGGAAGACGACCGGACCGAAGGCCTCGATCTTCAAGATCCGGTTGCGCCCCGGAGGAAAGGACTTCGGAAGCCGCCCCGGCTCGATCGCGGTCAGCAGCACCTGGGCCTCGATGCGCCCCTCCTGGCGATTGACGAGGGAGATGAGCAGCAGCGTCGTGTCGAGGAAGGTATCCCGGTCGAAGCTCAGGGAGAAGATCACCTCCCCCTGCTCCGGTTCCTGGAGGATGCTGCACCCCCCCCCTGGCAGAAGGGCGAGGAAGAGGAGAAGGAGGAACGCGCGATACCGCTCAGTCGGCATCGAGCACCCCCGGCGTGGTCGTCACCGTTCCGATCGTCCCTTCGATCGTCCCATCGAGCGCGAGAACGTCCGGATCCTGGCGCACGACGAGGTAGAGCGCAAGGATCGAGGCGGCCGTACCCGCCGCCGCGATCCAGGTGAATCCCTGCCGGTACCAAGGGGTCTTCGGAGGGACGATCTCCACGACGTAGGGATGTTCCTCGTTGCCGTCCAGCGTGACGTTCCCCGCCACGTCACGGGCCTCGAGGTAGTATTCGAGCGCCTCCCCCGTGACCATGAAGGGGGGCACCGATACGACGTACCGGTCTTCGGACAACGGGCTCATCCGCATCGTGGAGTAGGCGAGATCCCCGGCACGCCGGAAGGAGAAGCGCACCTCCGCCACTTTGACGTTGTCCACGACCGTGGCCGAGACCTGAAGAGAGGTGTTCCCCGTAATCCGTTCGGCCAGGGGGGTGAAGAAGATCCGCGGCGATTCCTGGTCCGAACGCCGGATCTCTTCCTCGAAGCGTTGGCGGGCCTCCCCGAAGCGTTCCCGGATCTTCGGCGCCTCGAACGGCGGAAAGAGACGAACGTCGGGATCCGCGGAGAAGGCCTCGAGGAAGGCCGCCATCGCCGCTTCTCCCTCCTCCAGCACGACATGGGTCGCTCCGATCGCCACGAGAACCCGCGCCCGCTCCGCTCGGGAGAGGACCCCGCCATCGAGGAGGCGCCGGAAGCTCGAGAGCGCGCGTTCGTACTCGAGTTCCCGGTAGAATGAGATCCCTTCGGCCAGGAGGTGATCCCTGGCGGAGTGGGGGTCCTGCGCCAGAAGGGGCGTGCTCCCCCTCCACGGCCACGTCACGAAGAGGAGGAGGACGACGATTCGAAATCCGTTGCCTCTTCCGCTGCCGGAATGCATGAACGCCCCCCTTGCCGAAATGGGTTCACCGCGGTTTCATTCGAAGAAGGGGAACTCGACCTCGACGGTCTGATCGAATTCCACGGTGAGGTCCCTCGTCTTGACCTTTTCCACGCCGCCGACCACCCGTTTGAAGGTCATCTGATGCTTTCCGATGACGACGTCGGCGAAGGTGCAGGGGGCAAGGCAGTGCCTTTCACCGTCGAGGAGGGCGGTGCCGGACTTCTCGGGAGCACGGACCGCGATCTTGCCGTGGAAGGCGACGAAGACCTTGTTGTCCCCTTCCGCTTCGACCTGGATCGTCCGGGTTTCGAGCGTTCGGCCGGCATAGCGAAAGGTGAGTTCGTGTTTCCCCACCGTGACCCCCCGATCCCCCCGCCACACGAGAGGGGTTTGTCCCTTCCGGCCGCCGTCGAGCACGACCTCGATCCCCTGCGGTCTCGAATCGATCTTGAGGGGGACGCGAGGCAACGGCGTCAGCGTCAAGGCAAGTTTCTCCTCCCCCGGCGCCAGGCTCCCCTCGAAATGCGCCGGCGCGTACCCCTCCTTTTCGAGAAGGAGGGTGATCGTCCGGTCGGTGGGCAAAGGGAGGCGAAGGGGGGTCGTGCCCTGTCGCACCCCGTCGAGCGTCACGAACGCGCCCGGAGGATCGGAAACGATCGAAACCTCCCGCTGCAAGGGGGAGAGCTGCTTCACGAAGGAGAGGGGCGTGCGGCGCGTCACCCGGAAGGTGAAGGAGATGGAGCGGTACCCCGGTTTGACGAGCTTGACCCGATGCTCCCCGAATGTGATGCTCCCCAGCGTCTGGCGGGTGAGCCCCACACGTACGCCGTCGAGATAGACCTCGGCACCCTGCGGCTCGGAATCGATCGTGATGGGGACTTCGATCGGCACGAGGTCTGCGGTCAGCTCGTTCGTCCCCTCGGCCTCGATCTTCCTGGAATCGTGCCACCGTTCGAATCCCTCCTTCTCGAGGAGGATCTCCACCCGGGTGCCCGCAGGAAGGTCGGGGATCTCGGCCGGGGTTCGCTCCGGACGGTGCTCCCCGTTGATCGAGATCGTGGCGCCCGGCGGATGGGAGACGATCCGCAAGGTACGGCGGGGAGGAGGAGTGAACGCCGGAGGGGGAGGGGACGCCGGGGAAGGGGCGCGATTCACCGTCTCCCCGGAGATCGGCGTCTTCAGGACAGGAGGGGCGGGAGAAATGCCGAGACGTTCACCGATCCACGCCCGCCCCGCAGGAAGAACGAGGGGGAGAAGGAGGAAGAGGAGGAAGAACCAGGGCCATCGCCGCGGCGAAGCGGGAGGTCCCTTCACCCCTTGCCGGGACTGGGGGGTCCCCACGAGGGTAGGGAGGACCGCATCGGAGGCCTGGGGAGTACCGGCCAGCGTCTGGGTGACCGTCATCCCCTCCTCCCCTCCGATCCAGCCGGAAGGGGAGGACGTATCCTCGAGAACCGTCTCGGTCACCTCGCCGGGCGGAACGCATTCGAGCCGTGTCGTGGCGAGCGACGCCTCCCCCCCCCCCACGACCGTGGCTGCAAGCCCGACCGGGCGAGAGGGCAGGACGTTCACCTCGGGGAAGCGCCCCTTCAGATACTCCGAGAGTTCTGCGGCAGGATCGAGCATCTCCCACTCGGCGCTCAGAACCTCCTGAAGCGCCAGTGCCATCGACCGCGCATCGGGATAGCGATCCTCGGGGGAGCGCGCCAGCGCCCGGCAAACGATCTCATCGATCCGAGGGGGAAGCCCGGGATCGAGGGTGGAGGGGGGAGGAACCTCTGCCTTCCGGATCGCCTGCAAGATCTCGAGGCTCGTCTTCCCCTCGAAGGGGCGCTTTCCGGTGAGGACTTCGTAGAGCACGATCCCGATCGAGAAGATATCGGAGGCCGGACCCACTTCCTTGCCCGCCACCTGCTCCGGGGACATGTAGGCGATCTTCCCCTTGAGCATCCCCCCCGTGGCCTCGGAGATCCGGTTCGCGGCCCGCGCGATGCCGAAATCGGCGATCTTGACCTCCCCCTCGTAGGAGATGAGGATGTTCTGCGGGCTGATATCGCGGTGGACGATCCCCAGGGGGATCCCCTCGGGTGTCGTTTGCCGGTGGGCGTAGTGGAGGCCGGTGAGCGCCTCCCGGATCACGAAGAGGGAGAGCGCGGGGGGCAGCCCTCCCCCCGCCTCCCGCTGTCGGTCCAGGATGCGGCGAAGATCGAGACCGTGGACGTACTCCATCGCGATGAAGTGGACGCCGGCCTCCTTGCCGAGTTCGTAGATCTGGACGATATTGACGTGATTGAGGCGAGCGGAGGTTCGGGCTTCGTCGAGGAACATCCGCACGAAGGTTTCGTCTTCGGTGAGATGGGGGAGGATCCGCTTGATCGCCAGGATCTTCTCGAACCCCCCTTCCCCCACCTGCCGGGCGAGGAAGACCTCTCCCATCCCGCCGCTGGCGATCTTCCGGAGGAGTTCGTATTTTCCCAGCCAGGTTGCGCCGGCCGCGCTCTGCTCCTGTTGCGGCATCGTTCTCTTCCCGCGGGGGATCCGTTGAGGCTCAGAGATTCTCGATGATATGCTCCCCTTGCTTCATCTCCGCATGCCCCTCGAGCGTCATGGGATATTCGAATCGTTCGATGAACATCGGGAGCATGAGCCGGCAATCGACCCCGATATCGACGGTGGCCTCCATCCCTTCCCCTTCCGCCTCGACGGAGATATCCTCCGGAGCCAGGGAGAGGCCGAGCACCTGGGCCCGGGCGAGCACCTCGTTCCGCATCCGGTCCACGTCCATATGGTCGAGGCCCTCGACCGCGATGAACTCGAGGGCCTTCTCCAGCCGTCGGGCCTGGATCACCGGCCACCCACAAAGACCGGCCGTGACAACGGCTGCGAGGAGGAGAAGCGACAGAATCAGTTTTTTCATCTGGAAGTCCTCGGCGTACGTTCGGCGGATCGAACCGTTCGATCTGGCGTCCGATCCTTGGGGAATGATGGGATCTCCCGGGGTGGAATCAAGATATCACACGGCGGATGCCTTTGCAACTGGAAGCGCGACGGTCTACAAGGCTCCGGGAGCGCCGCTCGAAAGAACGATCCGGCGACTCGGCGTCCCGACGCGACGTTTTTTGATAGGGGGCAGGTGCCCGTCGTTGTGGCGGGCATTCGCCGGGAATTCAGGGTGGGGAAAGGGGAAGGTCGCCCTCATCCTGCCGCCTCGGAGCAGTCCTTATTGGGCCGTGCCGAATTCCGCGAGGGGGAAGGCGTAAGGTTTCCCGCATCGGGGCGTGTTTCAGAGGGGTTCCTCGGGGAGATCGGGGGGAGAGCCGCGCCGCTCGGAGGCAGGCCCCCTTGGCCGGCCGGGACGCCTGTGGCCACGCGCCTTCCGGATCAAACGGTGGATCCGCTCCCGGAATTCCATGTTGAAGACGATGTAGCGGGCAAGCTGTTCGGTGGAGAGGAGACGTGACATCGCTTCGATATGCTCCCGCTCCGCCGTGCAACCCGCTTCCCGCAGCCGGGCGAGTTCGTCGATGATCTCACGCAGACGCCCCTCATCGACGGAACGCTTGTGCAAGGCGGCCTTCAACTGGCGGAACAGCCGGCGCTCCTTACGGCGGCGTTCCTCTTCCTGACGGTCGAAGTCCCGGATCCGGGAGAAGAGCTTGAGGGCTTCCGTCTCGCTGAGCTGGAGTTCCTCCATCAGCCCCCAGAGCTTCATCGTTTCGATCCGCTTGCGGATCGCCTCCCGTCTCCCGTTCTCGGGCTCTGGCGGGGGAGGTGCTTCCTTCGTC
>CAZTSL010000136.1:11243-12097 GCA_964616915.1 uncultured bacterium | reverse complement strand
CGGCACCACCGCACAGACCTCCGGCACCGAAACGGGCGGCACCACCGCACAGACCTCCGGCACCGAAACGGGCGGCACCACCGCACAGACCTCCGGCACCGAAACGGGCGGCACCACCGCACAGACCGGCGGCGAATTCTGCCCGGAGAACCTCGAATTCGCGGGACAGATCGGGGCAAACGAGGAACGCCCCCACAACGGCGGAACCCCCTCGACCGAAAACTACACGAACGATGCGGGGATCACCGCCGTACTCGCCGCGCTTCCCGGGGAAGGAGAGGAGACGACGGGTCTTTCCCTTCCGATCGTCGAAGCCACCGTGACCGCGGTCGTCTCCTTCGGCAATCGGGAGAACCGGCAGTTCTGGATCCAGGACGCCAACGCCGCAATCCAGCTCTTCCTCGCGGAGCCCCCAGATTTCGGCCCCGTGGTCGTGGGACAACGGATCTCCTTCACCGTCAACGCCATCCAGAATTTCTTCGGAACCCCCCAGATCACCCAGGCGAGCGACTGGACGCTCGTGTCCGAGGAGAATCCCGTCTATATCCAGGACAAGACGGGGGAGGCGATTCCGATCGAGATGCTCGGCCAGATCGTCCGGGTCACCGGCGCAGTCATCGCGAACAACGGCAACTGTGGGGGATCGAGCACCTGCTACACCCTCCAACACGGGGAGGAGACGATCACGCTCCGCAGTTCGAGCGAGTTCATCGACCTGTGCGAATGCATCACCTTCGTCGGACCGGTCAGCCAGTTCAATGGGATTCCCCAGCTCGACACGGTCGTCTTCGACTGGTTCATCGATAGCCAACCGGGGGAGGGAGAAATCTCCGCCTGTGAAGGGACCGGCGGGA
>CAZTSL010000136.1:3374-11143 GCA_964616915.1 uncultured bacterium | reverse complement strand
CCACCGGCGGGACAGCAGGCACCACCGGCGGGACAGCAGGCACCACCGGCGGGACAGCAGGCACCACCGGCGGGACCACCGGCGGGACAGAGAACGCCTACTGTCCCGAAAACCTCGATTTCGACGGCCAGATCGGGAGCAATCCGGACAACGAGCATCACGGTGGGACGCCTACCCTCACCCCCTACACGAACGATGCGGGAATCGCGGCGGTACTCGCCGCAGTCCCGGAGACGCCGGGAGAGGAGGTGACCGGCCTTTCCCTCGAGATCGACGGTGCCACGGTGACGGCGGTCGTTGCCTTCCGGGAGAACCGGCAGTTCTGGATTCAGGATGCGGGGGGGGCGATTCAGTTCTTCCTCGACCAGGCACCCGACTTCGGGACCGTGGTCGTGGGGCAGAAGATCTCGCTCACCGTCAATGCCCTTCTCAACTTCAACGGAACCCCGGAGATCACGCAGGCGAGCAACTGGCAGGTCGTTTCGAGCGAGAATCCCGTCTATATCCAGGACAAGACGGGGGAGGCGATTCCGATCGAGATGCTCGGCCAGATCGTCCGGGTCACCGGTGTCATCACCGAGGCGTTGGGTTCCTGCGGCGGGAGTTCGAACTGTTACACGTTGACGCACGGGGGGGAGACGATCACCTTCCGTACGGCGAGCGCCTTCACGGAGGTCTGCGACTGCATCACCTTCGTCGGTCCGGTCGGTCAGTTCAATGGAACGACGCAACTCGACGCCGTCGATTTCGATTTCGACACGACGAACGAAACGGGACCGGGAAACGGGGAATTTCCCGAATGCGAGGGCGCCGGCACCGGTACCGCGGGGAGTTCTGCGGGAACCTCGGCGGAGACCGCGGCTTCCACCTCGGAACCGATGGTTCCGGTCGTCGTCATCAACGAGATCATGTACGATCCCGCCAAGGTGCCGGACGACCGCGGGGAGTATGTCGAACTCTTCAATACCTCGGATCAGGAGATCTCGATCACGAACTGGATCCTGGCCACCCTCGATAGCGAGGGGCAAGAGGTCGAACATACGATCAGCAGCGTAACCCCCCTCACGATTCCGCCGAAGGGGTTCTTCGTCCTCGGCGTCAATGCCAGACCGTCGCGCAACGGGGGGGTGACGGTCGACTATGAGTACGACCCGGTGATCTCCCTCAGCAATACGGGGGGAGACGCCGTGATCCTCAAAGACCCGGATGGGGTCGTCGTCGATCGGGTCGATTACGAACTCGATGCCCCCTGGCCGCTGCACAAGATGGGCTTCGCGATCGAGCTTCGCGATCCCTACCTCGACAACGACCAGGGGGAGAACTGGGGCAACGCCACGCAAACCTACGGGGATGGAGACCACGGGACACCGGGGAGCGAGAACGCCCCCGAGTGAGGCCGCATCCCGCGACGGCGATCTCCGAAGTCACTGTTTCCTGCGCGCGAGTACCTTGCCGCAAGCCGGCTCCGTGAAGGTATAGCGGTCGGGTGAGCCGCCGAGCATCTCGGAGAGGTGGTTCGCGACGGTATCCCCGAATTCTCGCCCGAGGGTGACGCCGTCCTCGTAGTAGTTCGGGTGCTTCGAATTGGCATAGCCGAGGAAGTCCGATTCGGGAAAGCCGTAGCTGAAATAGGATTCGGCCATGCTGACCATGAAGTTGTGTTTCCCCTGCATCAGCTCGATCAGACCGGGCATGGCGGGGAAGTCACACGCGTCGTCGTAGTCGGGGTATTCGACGTGGGAGGCCTCCCGTCCCAGGAGGTAGGCGGGCTCGGTCTCCATCGGCGCAGTGAGGTACTGCGCCTCCCCGATCGTCACGACGTGAAGGGGGATCCGGTCGAGGAAGACGCGGGCACGGGGACGGCTGATGCGCGCCATGCAGGCGGAGAAGCTCCGGGGTTTTCGCTCCCCTCCAGGTTCGATCCGGATGAAGTCCTGCGGCTCGAAATCGTCGATCAGGTAGCAGAAGTAGGCCTTCTGGAAGGGATTCGTCACCTCGAGCGTGATCCGACGCACGAGGTGCTCGAGGGGCGGATCCGCAAGGAAAGGACCGGCTCCCTCCACGAGGGAAACCGCGTAATCCCCGATGAAATAGCCCATCGATGCGACCTTCTCCGGTGTCGTGTCGTAGAGGAAGTCGGGCACCTCCACGCCGTTGGGATCGCGGAGGCAGGTCGAGGGGTTTCCGGGATCCCGCTGGCAGACGGGATTCCCATCCGCATCGTAGCGGGTGACCGGGGTCCCCCCCCGCAGATAGCCGATCTGCGTTCCCTGGGTGCCGAGCCAGAAGATCGCGATGCCTCCAAAGGCGGCCTCGAGCTTCTCCCGGACGAAGTGGACGTAATCGGAGGATTCCCACGTCCCGACCGCGGAACCGAGCACCTCCGGATGGTTCGAGTAGTTGACGACCGTGGCGATCGTCTCCGTGGGATCGGCCGCATCGACGAACTGGAGGACCGTCACGAGCGTGTTGCGCACCCACGGGTCGCGCAGGTCGTTCTGGTTGAAGAACTGATCGAACTCCGTGCCGGCGGGGTTGAAGTTGATCCGCTCCGAGGGGCTGAGATGACAGTCGGGATCCGCCTTGATCTCGAAGGTGTGCTGGTCGAGACAACTCGGGTGATAGCCCTGATTCGAGCGCACGAGTGCCGGCCGCAGATTGGCCACGGCCTGTTCGATCGCCACGAACATCCGGTCCTCCACCCCCGTGTCGTCGGGGCGGACCTCCCGGAACTTGCCATAGATGTATTCCGGATCGATGCCGCCGTCCCCCATGTCCCACAGACCGTAGGCATCGGGGCTGTTGTGGTTGTGCGTCGTCGAGATGATGATCGCATCCTCCGGGATGCCAAGCCCCCCCTCGGCGGGGGGAAGGGCGACCTTGCGCTTCACCTCGTTCATGTAGTTGTGGAACATCCCCGCATAGTCCATCACGAGATGAACGAGGAGGAGATCCCCCTTCTTGACCGCCAGGGCCCGGGCCCAGATCCCATCCCCGATCCCATCACCGTTGTAGTCGTTGTCGGGGACGAGGTTCGTGGCCCGGTAACAGCAGAGCGGGAAGTTCGGACCGAAGCCGGCCAGCCCGAAGCCGTCGTAACGGCCGTTTCCCTCTGTGCCGTCACGCCGGAAGATCGGATGGTAGTTGTCCCCGGCCGGATCCTTCACGTCGTCGGAAGGGTTCCGCCACGAACCGGCGAGATATTCCCGGCAATTGGCACGGGGGGATTGCTCTGGTGACGTGGGACGGGCACAGTCGTCGACGATCCCGTTGCCATCGTCGTCCACCCCCGCCACGCCCGGCGCTCCGTCGGGACCGAAGGCACCTGGTTCCTCGTAGTCGTAGCGCTGGTCGGTCCCCGTGTCGAAGAGCCAATCCTTTGGGGTGTACTTGTTGTCGCCATCGAGATCGATCCAGACCTCGAAGTCGTAGCGCGTGAGATCGACCCGCGATGCGCCGGCCATGAAGGTTTCAGCCGCTCCCCCTCGCACCGGTCCGGAAAGGAGGAGGAAGGTGATTCCTGTCCATACGATCTGTCGTTTCATACGAATACCTCCCACGAGGGATTGCTCCCTTGCCCGAATCTCTCCTCGATGCCCCCGCAGTGGGGATCGTTCCCACGCATCCGCCCATCGAGGGGCGTGTATGGCTCCCTCCCGGGGCACCGCCATTCGAATATACGCCTTTCCCGGCTCCTTGGAAAGGGGAGGGAGCAAGGCACCGGGAGGGGAGGCTTACCCCCGGAGCGAGGGCGCGGCCACCGACTTGATTCGCCGCGGGCATTGCGTTAAGCTGGAGCGACCGACAGGGGTGCCCGTCGACCGGACACCATGGCCGTCGTGCGCATCGATCGGAACGTTCCCTGGATCGGTGGCCGGTTGCCGGAAGCGTACGGAACGAGAAACGATCAAGATCGCCGGAGGGGATCGACCGATCCCGAGAGGAGTAGCATCTCGATGTCTTTGAAAGTCACGAAACGGAGTGAGGATTTTTCCCAGTGGTACACGGACGTCGTCTTGAAGGCGGAACTTGCGGACTACTCACCGGTCAAGGGGTGCATGGTGATCCGCCCCCGCGGGTATGCGATCTGGGAGAAGATCCAGCGCAACCTCGACCGGATGATCCGTGAAACGGGCCATGAGAACGCCTACTTCCCCCTCTTCATCCCCGAGAGCTTCATGCACAAGGAGGCCGACCACGTCGAGGGCTTCTCCCCGGAGTGCGCCGTGGTCACGCACGGGGGCGGCAAGAAGCTCGAGGAACCCCTCATGGTCCGTCCCACCTCGGAGACGATCATCTACAGCATGTATGCGAAGTGGATCAAGTCCTACCGCGATCTGCCCCTCAAGCTCAACCAGTGGGCCAACGTGGTACGCTGGGAGATGCGCACCCGTCTCTTCCTCCGGACGACCGAGTTCCTCTGGCAGGAGGGGCACACGGCCCACGCCACGGCCGCAGAGGCGGAGGAGGAGACGAAGCGGATGATCGACGTCTACCGAACCTTTGCCGAGGACTACATGGCCATGCCCGTGATCGCGGGGCGAAAGAGCGAGGCGGAGAAGTTCGCCGGCGCGGTCTATACCTATACGATCGAGGCGATGATGCAGGACAGGAAGGCCCTTCAGGCCGGAACCTCCCACTTCCTCGGCCAGAATTTCGCGAAAGCCTTCGACGTCCGCTTCCAGGACGAGACGGGCGCGTGGTCCTTCGTCTGGCAGACGAGTTGGGGGGTCTCCACCCGGCTCATCGGCGCCCTCATCATGACCCACGGCGACGACCAGGGGCTCCTTCTGCCCCCCAGGCTCGCCCCGATCCAGGTCGTCATCGTCCCGATCTGGCGTAACGCCGACGAGCGTTCCCGTGTCGTCGAGGCCGCTCACCGGGAAGAAGGACGGCTGCGCGATGCGGGCTTCGATGTCACCGTGGATGACCGCGATCAGTTCAAGCCGGGTTTCAAATACAACGAGTGGGAGCAACGCGGCGTCCCCCTGCGCATCGAGATCGGGCCCCGGGACCTCCAGGAGGGGAACGTGGTGCTTGCCCGGCGCGACGAACGGCGCAAGATCTCCGTCCCCGCCGAGCACCTCGTGGCGGAGGTCGAAGGCCTTCTCGACGAGATCCAACGGAACCTCCTTGCGCGGGCCCGTGCCTTCCGGGAGGAACATACGAAGACGATCGATGCCTACGACGATCTCATCGCCCTCCTCGAAGGGGAGAATGCCTTCGTGCGCCTCTTCTGGTGCGGCAATCCTGCCTGCGAGGCGAAGGTCAAGGAGGATACGAAGGCCACCCTGCGCTGCATCCCCTTCGAGCGGGACGAAACGGAAGGGGGTTCGTGTATCGTCTGTGGCGCCTCCGCGCAGGGGCGGGTCCTCTTCGCCCGGGCCTACTGATGGCCGGCGTCTGGTGGGTGCTCGAACTCACCCTTCCACGGGAGGGGGCGGAAGCGCTCGGGGATCTCCTCCTCGCCGAAGGCGCGCTCTCCGTCACGCTGGAGGATGCCGCCGCGGAGACCGAAGCGGAGCAGCCGATCCTGCAGGGCGCCCTGGAACCCTATCCCCTCTGGCCGCATGTGGTGCTGCGCGCGATCTTCCCAAAGGGGAGCGATCCTGCCGGGCGGCTGCGAGAAGTTGGCAAACGACTCGGATGGACGCAACTGCCCCCCTGGCGGATCGAATCCCTCACCGAGGCGGACTGGGTGCGGCAGGGACTCGAAGGGCTCGAACCGATCTTGGTCGAGGGACGTCTCTGGGTCGTCCCTTCCTGGAAGACCCCACCGACCGGGGACCTTCCCATGATTCTTCTCGATCCGGGCGCCGCCTTCGGCACCGGAACCCATCCCACGACGAACCTTTGTCTGCGGCGTCTCGTCCACCGGATCGGGGGGGGGGAGCGCGTGCTCGACTATGGCTGTGGCTCCGGCATTCTGGCACTTGCCGCGGCTCGTCTCGGCGCCAGTTGCGTCACCGCCGTCGATATCGATCCGGACGCCCTGGCCGCAACCCGGGAGAACGCCCGGGGAAACGGCATCTCGCTCTGTGTCATGCATCCCGACCATCTCCCTGCGATCCAGGTGGACCTCCTGGTGGCGAACATCCTCGCCCCTCCCCTCATCACCCTGGCTCCCCGGCTCACCTCCCTCGTGGCGCCAGGGGGGACGATCCTCCTTTCGGGCATTCTCCGGGAACAGCAGGAGGGGGTCGTCGCCGCTTACGCGGAAGCCTTCGAATGGGAGCCCCCCATCGCGATGGAGGAATGGGTGGCCCTGACGGGACGGCGCAAGGAGACATCATAGGCGCCGGAATGTCCTGCATGGCCCCTCGATGGGGGGCTGCGGGTTACCCTGCTTCCGGCGCAGCGTCTTCCGCGACGGCGGGGAGACGGATCGTAAATCGGCTTCCCTTTCCCGACTCGGAGGTCAGGGAGAGGGTTCCGCCATGTTCCCGGATGATCTGCCGGGCGAGCGCAAGCCCGAGTCCCCGTCCTTCCCCCTCCCCCTTCGTCGTGTAGAAGGGGTAGAAGATCTTTTCCTGCATCTCCGGCGCGATGCCGGGGCCATTGTCGGTCACGGAGATCGCAACGACGGGTTCCCCCCCTTCCCCCGCCTCGTCCCACGTCTCGAGTTCGATCCTCCCTTTGGCGCCGGCGGCATGAAAGGCGTTGAGCAGGAGGTTGAGGAGGACCTGCTCGATATGTCCGGGGCGAACGGCGACGGGACGGGTGCTGGAAAGCCGCGTCTGCACGCCGTGGAGGCGTTCGTCTCCCCGGAGGAGGCGCAAAACCCCCTCGACGATGTCGCGCACCTCGGTCCGTTCCGGGGGCAGCGCCCCCTCCCCGCGAGAGAAGCGGCGTAGATCCTCGACCGCCCGTTGGATCCGCGTGATCCCTTCCGTTCCCGCTTCGTAGAGCATCGTCGCATCCTCCCGGAGGGCGGAGACCTCGGCGCGTTCCTCCCCGATCAACGCGCACGCCTCCTCGAGCGATTCCCGGAAGGCGAAGAGCGCATTCTTGATGAAGCCGAGGGGGTTGAGGATCTCATGGGCGATTCCCTCGGAGAGGACCCGCAACGCCACCTCGCGCTCCTCGCGAACCCCCTCGAGGCGGCGCGCCTCGCGCTTCAGGTGCGCGGCGACGATGGAGCGGAGTTCCTTCGGCTGGAAGGGCTTCGTGAGATAGGCGTCCGCGCCACGGCTCACCCCCTCGATCCGGTGCTCCACCTCTCCGAGGGCGGTGAGGAGGATGACGGGGATCTGCGCGATCTCAGGGTCGCGGCGGATCTCCCGGACGAGGTCGAAGCCGGTCATCCCCGGCATCATGACATCGGAGACGATGAGGTCGGGCTTCTGCGTCCGCGCCAGTTCGAGACCGCTCGTTCCGTCCGTTGCGGCGAGCACCTCGTACTCCCCGCTCAGGATGCCGACGAGGAGCTGGACCATATCGGCGTTGTCCTCCACGACGAGGATCGTGGGGAGGCGGCTGCGGCGGGGGGGGCGGGGAGCGATCCGCCGTTCCGCGGCGTTCTCGATCGAGAGGAGCCGGTACTCGTCACTCTTGCGGAGCGATTCGTGCCATTCGGGGAGCCCCGTTTCCCGGCTTCGGCGCTCCACGGGCACGAGATCGCTCTTGCTGCGCCGTTCGATCGCATGTTCCGGGGCCTTGCAGCGGCGGGGGAGGCGGAAACGGATCGTCGTCCCCTCCCCGAGCCTGCTTTCGGCCGAGACCGTTCCACCGTGGAGTTCCACGAGTTCCTTGACGAGGGCGAGCCCGAT
>CAZTSL010000136.1:0-3274 GCA_964616915.1 uncultured bacterium | reverse complement strand
AGGAGAGCGTGATATCCTTGCGCTGGGCCAGGGGGATGGAGCGGGTGACGAGATCGCGCACGAGCCTCGCCACCGAGAGGGGGGCGACACGCAACCGCAACCGGGCCGCCTCGAGCCGCGTCAGTTCGAGGAGATCATCGACCATCCGCAAGAGGCGCAGCGCGTTCCTCCGGGCGACCTCGAGCCCCTGCCGCTCGGCGGGGGAGAGGTCTTCCCGGTCGAGGAGATCTTCGATCGGCGCGATCGTCAGCGTGAGGGGGGTGCGGAATTCGTGCGTCAGGTTCGCGAAGAAGTGGTTCTTCGCGGCATCGAGCGTCTTGAGGCGCTCATACGCCCCCTCGAGCTGCCCTTTGAGTCGCTCGAGCGTGATCTGGCCGATCACCTGTTCCCGCTGCGACCGGTAGCCCAGCGTCTGGGCCGCGATCACGATCACCGCCGTCGTCCCCATGAAGAAGAAGTTCGTCACCGCGGCCACGATCTGACCCCTGGTGACGATGAAGGCGTTCGAGACGAGGAAGGTGAGGAGGATGAGCGTATGTGTCGTGATCGCCACCTTCATCGGCCAGAGGAAGAGGAGGCCCGCCGTGATCATCACGAGGTTGAGCCCTGCATAGTAGGGGGAAGTATACCCCCCGAGCACGAAGATCATCACCTCGATCCCCCCCGCCAGCACGAGGACGTAGATCGACGTGAGGATCGTCGAATGCCGCTCGAAGAGTCTCGTGCGCACGAGCGCGAACATCCCGAGGGTGTAAGCGGTCACGAACGCCCGGCTCCCGTAGAGGAGGGGCAACCATTCGTGGGGGGCCACCAGGTAGTCGAGGATCCCGAAGAGGGGGTAGAAGATCGCCACGAGCCACAAGACGGTACGCGCGCCCCGCCGGTTGCGTGCGATCAGCCACTGCCGCCAGGCTGCTTCGATCTCGGGATCGGGCGGATCGCCTCCCTCTGCCGATGGAGAGGAAGTTGCCCCCATGGCAAGCTCTTCTTGCGCCATCCGCTTCTCCCCCGCACGGCACGCCGGTCATCCCGGTCGCTGCACGCGCAGGAAGGGGTTGATGCCCGTCTCTTCCTCCTCGATCGAGATCTCCGCACCCGGCGCCCCCGCCTCGGCGAACTCGAGCATCTCCGGGCGGCTGCGGTAGCGGAGGAACCATTCGAGATGGTGCTCGAGGAACCACTTGCACGGATTCTCCGGCACCATGTTGCCGATGTAGAGTTCCCCGCCGGGCGCGAGGTTCTCGTAGAGCGCCCCGGTCAACCCCCGCGCCGACTCGAAGCGCAGATAGTCGAAGAGACCGGAGCAGAAGATGAGATCGAAGGGTCCGAACCCCTGGAAGATCGTGGGGTCGGAGAGGAGCCGCTTGATCGAGTCGCGCAGATAGACGATCTCCACGGCGCCCTGCCACTTCGTGACCGTCAGGGGGAGGAGGCGACGCTGGGCAAAGGAGAGGGCCATCGGATCCTGATCGAAGACGACGAACGCCATCGGTGGGCCATCGGGGGAACGCTCCCGGAGGAACTCGTAGATCTCCTGGGCCGGCCCCGCTGCGATCGAGGCGATCCGGACCGGTTCCCCACGCGACTTGTGGGCTTCCACGCATGCCGCGATCCGGCGTTTGATCAGATCCTTTCGGCAGCGCACCGCCTGTGCCCCTCGTGTCCAGATCACGGCAAGGTGGAGCGCCTTGGCAAAGAGGGTCTCCCCCTCGAAGTGCCGCTCGTAGAGGTAGCGCATCACCTCGAAGTCCCCCGGGTAGCCGAGCGGCTTGTAGCGTGTCCGGTGGAGGAAGGGCGCCTGCATCATGAACGAGTGCAGGAAACGGAGGGAAAACGCCTTGAGCCTTTCGTTCTCCTCCTCCGGGATCCCTCGGATCGCCGCGTCGATCTCCTCGGAGTAGCGCACGAAGACGGGAACGAACTCCGCCTTCATCCGTTCGATCAGCGCCTGGCGTGAGGCGGAGGGCGCCTCGGTGTGGAGCACGTGCCGGGGCAACTTCTCCTCCAGGCGCCCCAGCGCTTCCGAGGCGTCCTCGAAGAAGAGCCGCAACTCCGCCACCAGGGCCTTGAAGTCCTCATGTCCTGGCGTGTGCCAGTTGCGCATCGACAGGGCGATCTCCTGCGTCTCCCCCTCGCGATACCCCTTGATCTCCCGGAGCCGGAGGATGTCGGCGATGTCGATCAGTCCCTCGAGGAGCGCCGCCCCGATGATTCGATGGCCGTTCTCCTCCCGGATCGAACTGACCCGTGCCTTCCCGCGGTAGACCTCGTGATCGTCGAAGGTGACGAGGAGGGAATCGATGAGCACCCCCTGGGCGACCTCGATCTGCGGGGGAGAAATGAAGGCGATGCCGGTCTGGGAGGCGTCGAAGAGTTCGGACTGGGTCGTGATCCCGGAGATGACGGCCCTGACGTTCGCCTGGATCGCTCCGAAGGCGTTTCGCGAGTAACGGGGGGGACGAAAGAAGACATCCTTTCCGACCCCTCCCTCGAGTTCCTCATAACTCTTTCCCCGGTCGTTCCCCTGATCCGCCACTCGGGAGGCGGAACCTCCGCTCTGCGCGAATGGGGTTCCTCTGCTGGCGAGACGTTCCGAACTTTCCGTGTGATCGAGCGACATCCTGTTCCTCTCTCCTGCTTCTCTCCCCCGACTCCGGTTTCGATTCCATGAGGCGTCTTCCCCCCATCGTCGTCCACCGGTCTTCCTCCGGAGGGGGTACGTCGATCCGAAACATTCACTTCTCCGCAGTGTAACGGAATTCTCCGACGGGATCAAGTCCGAATTTTACTCACTTCCTCCTGGATGCGATCCAGGATGGATCCGTGAACGACGCCCGGCAGGCTTCAAGGGACTTCGAGAGGGAAGCGCGAGGGGAAGGAGACCTTGCGAGGGTAAGAGGAGGCGCATGGCCCCCTCTCTCCCAGGGGGGCAAGATATACGGTCGGAGCGTGGCATCGGCAGGTCATCGTTGCCAGAAATCCGGAGATTCTCTCACCGGTTCTCCGGAAGTGAACCGCGCAGACGCGAGAGGAAACCGGAGAGGAGCAGGAAGAGCACCGTCAGGGAGAAACCGGGATGTGCACTCCGCTCGGGGAGAAGATCGGAGATCAGTCCACAAGCGTCGTTGGCATCACAGGCGGCCCCCACACCGTCCCCATCCCCATCGGTCTGATCCTCATTGGCGATATCGGGGCAGTTGTCGCTGCTCTGGCAGACGCCGTCATCGTCGGGATCGTCGGGGTTGTCGGCGGGACAGGGATCACAGACGTCCCC
>CAZTSL010000135.1:8157-12125 GCA_964616915.1 uncultured bacterium | reverse complement strand
CCCCCCCCTCGTGCCCCCGCCCCGGCCGGAGAAGCGGGGGACGATCCCTCTTTCGGGAGACTTCGACGACGTCCCCTTTCCCCGCCTCCTGGGTCATCTCTTTACGATCCGGTTCACGGGGAAGATCGCGATCACGCGAGGGAACATCGAAAAGGAGATCTTCCTCAAGGAGGGGAGCCCGGTCTATGCGACATCCAACCTGAGCTGCGAATCGCTGGGCCGTCATCTCGTGGAACAGGGGATCATCACCCAGAAGACCCACTGGAAAGCCGTCCAGAAGATGATCGCCACAGGCCGAAAACTGGGAGATATTCTGATCGAAGAGCAGGAACTCTCCCCATTCGAACTCTTCCAGGCACTCCGCTTCCAGACCCAGGAGAAGATCGAGAACATCTTCGGTTGGGAGATGGGGGCCTACGACTGCACGGAGATGGCGGTTCCTACGGAGAAGAGCATCGTTACCGACATCGATGTGCCGGCCCTCCTCTTTGCCGGGATTGGACGATTCCTCAAGAATTCTTCACTGCTCGACCAGTTCGACGACAAGGAAGACGTCTGGCTTCGCCGGGGAAGTCGGTGGGGAAGGATTCCCCCGCAGAATTTCCTTCCGCTCAAGCAGCGCAAGTTTCTCGATACCCTCCCCCCCGAACTGCCGGTCGGGCGGTTCCTGGAGAGCGCAGGTCTTGGGCTGGGACGTCCGCTCGCTCGCCAGCTCCTCTTCACCCTCCTTTGCCTCGACGTCCTGGAAATCGACGATCCGGCAGGCCTCTGGCTCGAAGTCGAAGCGGAGTGCACGCCCGTGACGGATCATCCCGTCACGGTGGGAGAGGTGGAGGCATTGCGACGCTTCCAGTCGATGATCCTCTCCAACTACCCTCGGATCATGCGGGCATCGGGGATCGAACTCTTTTCGCTCGAAGGCCACTACGACGAGATGGGCCTCAAGACGGCCTACTACAGTTTCGCGCGGAAGTACCACGACGCGAAGGTCTACGAGATCGCCCCCCCCTACCTTCAACGGCTGGCGGACCGGATCTTCGAGAAGGTGACCGAGGAGTACGAGTTCTTCCATTCCCTTCTCGAGAAACGTCCCGACGGGCGCGCGTTGGCCAAGGATCCCCGCCGCTCCCCGAAACGGAAACCGGAGGATCAGCTCGAGGCGGAACTCAACTTCATCCGGGGGGTGGCCTTCGTCAAGAAGCGGGAGTACGAGAAAGCCTTCGAAGCCTTCCAGGCGGCGATCCATGCCGATCCCGAGGAGGGGGAGTACTATGCCCATCTCGGTTGGGTCCGCTACATGCTCCACGGTCTGCCAGAGGCGGAAGGGGCGATCGCGGAGATCGAGAAGGGACTTCGGATGAACCCCTTCCTCGAATACGCCCATCTCTTCCTCGGGAAGATCTTCAAGGCGAGGGGGGATGTCTCCCGTGCCCGTCATCACTTCGAGTTGGCACTCCAGTGCAACCCCGATTGTGCCGAGGCGATTTCGGAACTGACCCAGCTGGCGGAGATGGGGGGGGATGCTCCCGACCGTCTGCCCCCCGAAACGGTCGCCTTCGTCCGTCAGGTCAACGATCTCGTGGAGAATCTCGACGAGATGAACCATTTCGAACTGCTCGGGGTTTCCCCGGAGGCATCCGAGGAGGAGATCCGTCGGGCCTATTTCAAGCGGGTGAAGGTTTTCCATGCCGACCGCCTCCCCCCCGGCCTCCCCGAGGAGATCCGGGAGAAGGCCGAATCCCTCTTCACCGCGATGACCGAGGCCTACGACGTTCTCGGCAACCCCCGCAGACGGCGACTCTATGAGCGGTCGATCTTCCCGCGGGAGGAGGAACCCTTCGACGACGCTGCGCGGGCCCGCCGATCCTTCGAGTCGGGGAGACGCTTCCTCAAGAGCCGCCGTTTCGGGAAGGCGATCGAGGCCTTCCGCGAGGCGACCCGTCTCGATCCGGAGAACGCGACCTACGAGGCCTACCTCGGCTATGCCCTCTCCCTCGACGAGGGGCAGCCATGGGAGGCACGGTGCAAACGTGCGATCGAGCACCTGGAAGCGGCCCGGGCGCGGGACGATACGCTCGACAAGACCTACCTCTTCCTCGGAGACATCCACAAGCGAAACCAGGCCCTCGACACCGCCGAGGGGTACTACCGGGAGGCCCTGGCCCGGAATCCGAGATGCTACCGGGCCAGCCACGAACTCAAACAGATCGAACTCCTCCGGGCCCATCCGCACGCCACGCTCAAGGACCTCATGAACCGGAAATGAGGCACCGAGGCTGCCTTCTCCGCGAGGTGAAGGAAGAAGGGTGGGCGCGGAGCGATCGGGCGTAAGGTGGCTCCCCGTGGAAGGATCGAAGGGAGGAATGGGATGAAGAGACGTTTCGGAACGAGCATCCTCCTGGTCGTGGCGTGCATCGGTGCCGGCGTGGCTCATGCAGCTCCCTACGGGATCAACACCCATCTTCCGGACGAAGGGGTGCTCGACAAGGTGCAGGCCGCCGGAATCGGTTCGATCCGGGTCGATTTCAACTGGTTTGCGATCGAGCCGAGCCGGGGGGTGTACGACTGGAGCGCCTACGACCGGGTCGTGGCCGCAGCGCGGGATCGGGGCCTCTCGATCTTCGCCACCCTCGCCTACACACCGGGGTGGGCCAACGGGGGACGGCCGCAAAGCCATCCCCCCGACGATGTGCGGGATTGGACCGATTTCGTCGCCACAGCGGTGACCCGCTACCGGGATGAGATCACCTTCTGGGGTCTCTGGAACGAGCCGAATCTCGATCACTTCTTCGAGGGAACCCCGCAGGATTACCTCGACAAGATCCTCCTCCCCGGTGCCGAGGCGATTCGAGGGGCCAATCCTTCGGCGCGGGTGCTCGGACCCGAACTCGCCCATCTCAATTCGCTGGAGCACAACTGGGCCCTCTGGATGGACGCGATCTTCCAGGGGGGGGGGAAGGGGACGATCGACATCGTCACCCACCACATCTACCGCGACGACGTCGAAGAACTCTTCCGGAATCTCGAGGTAGGGGAGGGGGTCTACCCTTCCGTTCTCCAGGTGCTCGAACGCAACGGCGTGGCGGACAAGCCCTTCTGGCTCACGGAGACGGGATGGCCCACGGACGACCCCGAAGCGGGAGAGACGCCGGAGCAGCAAGCAGAGAACTACGAGGCGTTCCTCACGGAGATGCTCTACGATTCCCGGAAGCTCCGGATCGATCGGGTCTTCTTCTACGAGATCATCGACGATCCGACGCCTGAAGTGCCGAAATGGGGGATCCTCCACGCCGACCGGACGGAGAAGCCTGCCTACGGTGTCTATCGGCGCTTCATCGCCGAGCATCCCGACGGAGATCCGATCGAGGATCCGAGCACTTGCGGCGTCCTTCCCCGTGTCGGGGGGGGAGGACCTCGGCTCGCCCTCTTTCTCTCGCTCCTCTCCCCCCTCTCTCTGGCATGGGGGTGGCGTGCGGCCTCCCCGGTATCTCACACGCACCGGGAGGGGTGGCAGAGGCCGTTTCGAGGATGTCCCGACTCCTGACGATTGAGCGCTTCACCGTGAAATGGGCTGGTGTAAGGGAGGGAAAAGGGATGCCCTCGTGAGACGAACGCCTCGGGCAGGGGATGAAGGATTTTGACATTTTGCGGAATCCCGACTATCTTCCATCGTCGAGGCTTCGTATCTTCGGTGACAGACCGGAACGGGTCGGAGCGATCGAATCGGCTTCATCCCTCTGGCAAGCGTTGGGGTAAAGGAGCGATGACAAAGAAGAAGAAGAAGACCGCCACCAAGGGGCGGAAACAGGAAAAGTCGCAGGAAGAGGCCAAGGTTTCCGTGCCTCCCGAAGAGGGGACGGCAGAGCCCGCATCGGCCCAAGGTCCCCCACCGGCCGAGGCCACGGCGGCCCCGGCCGCCAAAGCCGCGGAGGAGCAGGCGCAGGCGCCCAAGGAGGCTCCCAAGGCCG
>CAZTSL010000135.1:0-8057 GCA_964616915.1 uncultured bacterium | reverse complement strand
GGAGGAGCAGGCGCAGGCGCCCAAGGAGGCTCCCAAGGCCGCCGCCAAAGCCGCGGAGGAGCAGGCGCAGGCGCCCAAGGAGGCTCCCAAGGCCGCCGCCAAAGCCGCGAAGGCCGAAGTGGCAAAGAAACCGGTCTCCCAGGAGACGAAGGCGGCTCTTGCCGCAAGGGCCCGGAGCATCGCAGCCCGAAGCGGCGCGAAGACGGCCCCTGTGGGTGCGGGGAAACCGCCGGCGAAAGCCGCTGCGGCGGCGGAGGGGGCCAGCCGACGGGGCTTCCTCCAGATCGTGGCCGGCGCCTGGGTCGCCTTCTCCGCCGCAGCCACGGCCGGACTCCTGGCCACGGTCCGCTTCATGTTTCCCAATGTCCTCTTCGAGCCGCCGACGGCATTCAAGGTGGGATACCCCGACGACTTCATCGTGGGGCAGGTCGATACCCGCTTCAAAGAGAAATACGGGGTCTGGATCGTGCGAACGGAGGAGGGGTTCTATGCGCTCTCCACGGTCTGTACGCATCTGGGATGCACGCCGAACTGGCTGGCCGCGGAGAACAAGTTCAAGTGTCCCTGCCATGGCAGCGGCTTCTACAAGTCGGGGATCAACTTCGAAGGGCCCGCGCCCCGGCCGCTGGAGCGCTACCGGATCGTGCTCGCCGAAGATGGCCAGATCCTCGTGGACAAGAGCCGCAAGTTCCAGCAGGAGAAGGGGCAATGGAGTGATCCCGAAGCCTTCCTCCCCTACGGCGTTTCGTGAGTCTGCCGTTGTCGTTCCCGTGAAGCATCGAAAGAGGAGTGCCGATGTCAGCCAAGAAGAAGGGAAAATTTCTGGGATTCATCCGGGAGTCGCAGGTATGGAAATCGATCTTCCGGCATGAGGTTCCCCATGACCATCGTACCCGTTCGCTGGTGATCCTGAGCAACGTCTTCCTCCATCTCCATCCGGTCCGGATCCGGGATACGAGCATCAAGCTGCGTTACACCTGGTGCATGGGGGGATTGAGTTTCTTCCTCTTCCTCGTGGAGACGATCACCGGGATCCTGCTGATGTTCTACTATCGGCCTACGGTGGAGTATGCGTACGTCGATATCATGGATCTGCGGGAGCAGGTGCCGCTGGGGATCATGCGGGAGATTCACCGGTGGGGGGCGCACGCGATGGTGATCGTGGTGTGGCTCCACATGTTCCGGGTCTTCATGACGGGCTCCTACAAGCCACCGCGGGAGTTCAACTGGGCGATCGGGGTCATCCTGCTCGTGCTGACGCTTCTGCTCAGCTTCACGGGCTATCTCCTCCCGTGGGATCAGCTTGCGATCTGGGCGATCACGGTGGGGTCGAACATGGCCCGGGCCACACCCTTCCTGGGCCACGAAGGTCCAGGATCTGCGCTTCTGAAGGTGGGGGACATCAGCCTGATCCATCCGGGGAGCGATGCGAAGTTCGCGCTTCTGGGCGGCCGGTTCGTGGGGCCGGCGGCCCTCCTGCGTTTCTACGTGCTCCACTGCATCGCCATCCCCTTCGTCGTGACGATTCTCATGGCGGTCCACTTCTGGCGTGTGCGCAAGGATGGCGGGATCTCCGGACCGCTCTGAGCCGGGTGGGCGATCATCGAAGCTACGCTGTGCGGGGGAATGAATGGAAAAGCTCAAGGAGTCGATCAACTATCTCGCGCAACCCGCGATCTATTTCATCGGTTCGACGGTACTCTTCTTCGCGGCGCTCTACAGCCGCCGGGTCTGGACGGCGAAGTGGGGAATCGGGATCCTCTCGGCGATGGCCCTCTTTCTCGGCCTCTCGATGTTCGACCCGAACTTCCGATCGATCGTGATGAAACCGGACAACGTTCCGATCGTGGGGATGATCTTTCTGATCGGGTTCTTCTTCTGGCTGGCGATGAAGCAGGCCTACGAGAACGACGAACGGATCGCGGCGGGGAAGGATGTCATGGAGCGCAGCGACGCGCGCGCCAACGTCTGGCCCGATCTCGTCTATGTGGAACTGATCTGCCTGGTCCTCGTCTCGGTGCTCCTCATCGTCTGGTCGATCGGGATCCATGCGCCGCTCGAGCAACCGGCCGCACCGACGAAATCGCCGAATCCATCGAAGGCGCCCTGGTATTTCCTGGGGCTTCAGGAGATGCTCGTCTACTTCGATCCGTGGCTGGCGGGCGTCGTTTTCCCCAGTCTCATCATCTTCGGGTTGATCGCGATCCCCTACATCGACAAGAACCCGAAGGGCAACGGGTATTACACCTTTGCCGAACGGCGTTTTGCGATCACGACGTTCGGTTTCGGTTTCATCATCCTCTGGATCTCGCTCATCATCCTGGGGACCTTTCTGCGGGGGCCGAACTGGAACTTCTTCGGTCCCTACGAGCATTGGGACGCGCACAAGGTCGTTCCGCTCAACAACGTGAACCTCTCGGAGTTCATCTACGTGAAGTGGATGCAGACCGGTCTGCCCGGTCACTGGCTCAAGCGGGAGATGTACGGGATCCTGGCCGTGATCCTCTATCTCTTCGGCCTACCCCCGCTCCTGGCCGTCACGGTCTTCCGGAAATTCTACAAGGAGATGGGCTTCATCCGCTACAACGTGATGGCGATCCTCTTTCTCCTCATGCTGGCGTTGCCGATCAAGATGTTCCTGCGCTGGATGTTCAATCTCAAGTATATCGTGGCGATCCCGGAGTTCTTCTTCAACATCTAGGGATGAAGAGCACCGCACGTCCCGGAGGTGCAGGAAGAAGCAAGCACTCCCGCTCCTTTCGCAACGGAAGGAGCGGGGATCGCCGGACGATGAGGGGAACTTTCCGGTGCGGTCCCGAGGAACGCGGGTGTGGATCGGGAAAGACCCCCGGTAGCTCTGGCCGGCCCGCAAGAGAAAGGAGCTTCCATTGAAGCTGGTTCATACCTACAACATTCCGCGATTGAACGTGATCTACGCCGCAGCGGCATTCCTCCTGCTCATCTCCGTGATCTGGATGATCTGGAGGGACTACGATCGGGAATGGAAGGACTACCAGAAGGAATTCCGCGAGTTGGAGATCGAACGGATCAAGGCGAAGATCGCCGCCACGCAACTCGACGAGGCCGCACTCGAGAAGCTCGAGGGGGAACTCGAAGGCGCCGAGGCCGACATCGCCCGCCACAAGGACGACCTCGCCTCCCTCGAACAAGAACGGCTCCAGGCCCAGTTCGACCACTACCTTGCAGATCAGGGGTTCAAATTCACGAAGGCGGAACTCGACGCCCTCCTCTTCAAATACCGGGAGTGGAAGAAGGCGAAAGATCCGCGGGCCGTGCTCGTGAACCGCGATATCGAGAAGACCGAGAAGGCGCTCGAGGAGTACCGCAAGCAGCGGGAAGAGGCCGAAGCACGTCTCAAAACGATCGATGCGAAGATCGCCTCGATCACGGCGAAGCGTGACAAGCTCCAGAAGGAGATCGCGCGGATCCGGAAGGAGCGGGATCAACTCGAGCGGAAGCTGGCCCGCATCGACCACAACTTCGTGAACGACTGGTTCCGCAACCAGCCGATCATCGATTTCATGAATCCTTCCCTCAAGATCAACCAGATCATCGTGGACAACGTCTATAACGACCTCTCCTTCGTCAAGGCGCCACGGGTCGATCGCTGTACGACCTGCCATCTGGCGATCGACCGCAAGGGCTTCGAGAACGCGCCGCAGCCCTTCACCACGCATCCCCGGCTCGACCTCTTCCTCCATGCCAGTTCGCCGCACCCGATCGACAAGATCGGCTGTACGATCTGTCATCGGGGACGGGACCGTGCGACCTCCTTCGTCTTTGCCGCCCACACGCCCGACAGCGAGGAGGAGGCTCGCCGCTGGGAAGAGAAGTACGGCTGGCATGAGGACCACTACTGGGATCTTCCGATGTACGAGTCGAAGAACATCGAGGCTTCCTGCGTCCAGTGCCACAAAGGGGTGATCGAGATCCCCCAGGCGCCTCGCGTCAACGAGGCGATGGCGCTCATGGAGTGGGCCGGTTGCCATGGTTGTCACAAGATCGACCGCTTCGAGGGACTCCGGAAGAATGGTCCCGACCTCTACAAGATCGCGGGGAAGGTCTCGAAGGCATGGGCGATCAACTGGATCGAGAACCCGAAGGCCTTCCGCCCCACGACCTCGATGCCCCAGTTCTTCAACCTCTCGAACTCGAGCGCGCCCGAGGATCTCGTGCGAAACGACGTCGAGATTCACGCGATCGTGGAGTTCCTCTTCTCCGTCTCCGAGAAACCGGAGTTTCCCGATCCCCCGGCTGGGGATCCCGAGAAGGGGAAGGCGCTCTTTTCGATCGTCGGATGCCAGGCGTGCCATAGCGTGGAACCCCGGAAGGCGAAGGATTTCCGGCAGCACTTCCGGATGAACTTCGGTCCGAACCTGGCAAGCGTGGGGAGCAAGCTCACGCCTGGATGGACCTACCAGTGGATCCGCGACCCGAAATCGATCTTCCCGAACACCCGGATGCCGAATCTGCGTCTCTCCGAGACGGAGGCCGCCGACATCACCGCCTACCTCATGACCCTCAAGCTCGATCGGCCGCTGCCACCCCCCCCCACGATCCGGGATACCGATCGTGACAAGGTCGTTCTCGACTACCTGACCGGACAGATGCCGATCAAGGAGGCGAAGGCGAAACTCGCATCGATGACGGTCGAGGAGAAGGATCGTTATCTTGGGCGGCGTGCGATCCTGCACTACGGCTGCACGGGGTGCCACAACATCCAGGGGCTCGAGACGACCCAGCGTATCGGCGTGGAACTCAACGACATCGGTGCCAAACGGATCGCCCTGCTCGATTTCGGCTTCGTCGATACCGAGCACACGCTCAAGAACTGGCTCGTCAACAAGCTGATGAACCCCCGGATCTGGGATACGGGGCGTCTGGAGCATCTGGCGCCGCGGGACCGTTTGAAGATGCCCTTCTTCGGCTTTTCGCGCGAACAGGCCGAGACGATCGTGACCTTTCTCCTCGGGCTCTCCAAGACGAAGCTCGTGGCCGACAGCGCGATGAAGCATCTCTCTCCGCGGGAGCGGGCGATCGAGGAGGGCTTCGAGATCGTCAAGCGGAAGAACTGTATGGGTTGTCACGTGATCGAGGGGGAAGGGGGCGACATCCGGGCCTTGATCCCGGATCCCGGGCTGTACCCCCCGATTCTCACCGGGGAGGGGAAGAAGGTCCAGCCCGACTGGCTCTTCGGTTTCCTCAAACGCCCCTTCCCGATCCGTCCCTGGCTGAAGACCCGGATGCCGACCTTTGGCTTCACCGACGACGAGGCCACGAAACTCGTCCACTACTTCAACGCGCTCGAGAAGGAGCCCTACCCCTTCGAGTTCTACGACCGCACCCAGGTCGCCCAGGCGGATGTCGAGGAGGGGAGAGCGATCTTCGAGGGGTACAAGTGTTTGAAGTGCCATCAGTTCGGGACGGATACCCACGGCCGTGCCCCCGCGGATCTGGCCCCCAACCTCCAGATGGCGCACGAACGCTTGAAACCCGATTGGATCGTCGAATGGCTCCTCGATCCTCAGAAGATCCTTCCCGGCACCCGGATGCCCCAGTTCTGGTACCTCGATGAGGATGCCGATCCCGAAGACGTCGAGGACGCCTTGACCCAGATCCGCAAAGTGCGTGATTACCTCATGACGCTCGGGAGCCAGCAGGCACCGGAAACGGCGATGCGGCAATGATCGCCGTTTCGTGCTCCGCGGAGAAGATCGCACCCTTCTCTCGGGGGAGTTCTTCTCCAGCATCGTGGGATCGAAGGCCCTCTTTGCAGGGAGGCACATGCGATGCCCCTGACCGTTGAGAAGATCATCGGCGTCATGGACCCGAACGGCTACTCCTTCCGGGTCGCCTTCGAGAAGCTGATCGAATTCCTCGACCCGCAGATCAAGGTGGGAGATACGACCTTCCGGGTACGGACCCGCCGGATCATCTCCCGCCCCTACAACGTGCTCGGCGCCCAGACGAGCTGTGCGGCCGTCATCAACCGTGGGCTCCACTGGAACCCGCACCACAACTACTTCTTCCAGATGGTCGCGCACCAGACCTACCTCTTGAACGACATGCTCTCCTTCACCTCGATCAAGAAGAACCCGAGTTACGGGCAGATGTATGAACTCGGGCTTCACATTCCTCGCACCTGGGCGCTCCCCCCGCGGGACTACGGCTCGATCCTCAAGGAGCCCAACGTCGATCCCGACCTCATCTTTCCGGAGCACGAGTCCTTCGATCTTTCCGAGATCGGAGAGAAGGTCGGCTACCCCGCCTTCCTCAAACCGCAGGATGGCGGGGGGTGGGAGGGGGTCGTCAAGGTCAACGATGCCGAGGAACTCCACGCCGCCTACGAGCGCTCGGGGGAACGCCCGATGAACCTGCAGGAGGCGATCGACTACCGGGAGTTCGTGCGTACCGTCGGGATCGGCCCCCAGATGCTTCCGATGCACTACAACGCCACGGCGAAGTACTCCCACGATCGGTACCTGCGCAGTTCCACGATGGCCGTCGAGATGAACTTCCTCTCCGCCGCGGAGTACAAGGAGGCATGTCAGATCACGAAGCTCATCAACGCCTTCTACAACTGGGACCACAACTCCTGCGAGACGTTGATCGGGCATGATGGGATTCTCTATCCGATCGATTTCGCCAACGCCTATCCCGACAGTTCCCTGATCTCCCTTCACTTCTACTTCCCCGAGATCGTCAAGGCGATGGCCCGCTGGCTCATCTTCTGCGTCGTGACGGAACGCAAGAAGCCGCTCAACTTCACCTATCAGTGGGAGGCCTATCATGCGGTCCGGGAGGAAGCGGAGCGCGAGGGGTGGGATTACCATCGGCGTCTCGACGCGTACGAGGCGATCGCGGACCGGCACTTCGACACGGCCCACTTCCACGACTTCTGCGCCACCCATCTGCGTGACTTCGACGAGCGGGCCTACGAGTTCTTCGCCAGCGAGGCTTTCGATGAGATCCTCGTCAACCAGGTCCGTCGCTACTTCAAGATTCCGCACGAAGTCCCCGGCAAAGTGATGCACTACCGTGGGATCCACCATTTCTGGCTCAAGTGCGAACGGGACCGGCTCGGGCTCGCGACGAACCGGTAATCGCGGAACCCTTCCCCCTCGGGGCGTTCCAGCCCAACGATCGTTTCCCCCCTTTTCCTTGCCTTCGGCCATGGGCCGAATCGGGCCCCGGCGCTGGATTGCCTCTTTTCCCCCAGCGGGCTGCGAAATGCGACTGGAATGTGAGGAAGGCCTCGGCGCCGGAACGGGCTCCGTTGCGTCGAATCCCTCTGTACAGGATGCTGCCACACCTTCTCACGAGTTGCGCAACGATCGGGGGAATCGAATGCAGGACACTGGATCCGAGGAGATGTCCAGCCATTGTACATTTCGAGGGGGGGATCGGATGCGTGTCGGTGCCGGGGAAAGGGGAGGAGGCATGAATTTCCCCTGGAATCATCCGGGATTATTGGATCTTTCACTCTTCTTGAAACATTTGGCATGAGAGATGCCTGATCGGCCTCTACCGTCGCTGCACGGCCCCGCGTCATCGTGCGGACCATCCAGGGACGGCCATCCTCCCGTTGGAGGAGAATGGATTCTGGCCATCGATTCGTCCGGGAGGGCCGATGCGGAGAGATCGCCCCGGTCGATCCCGGATTCATCAAGGAGCACTGGAATGAAACGATCGGGTAGGTTGCATCTTTTCGTCTTCGTGATCGGGGCCTTGGGGCTCTTCTTCGGTGGGGGTTCCGAAGGGACGGCCCAGGGCGAGGGGCCTTGTCTCCAGCGGTGCAAGCGGTTCGCCTATCAGGCGTATCGGGAGTGTCTCGCCCAGGGGGGAGAGCAGCGCCATTGTCGGGCTTTGGCCCATGAGGTCTTCAATCGGTGCGTCGAAGAGAACTGCCAGCCCCAGGAGCCGACCTGCGAGGAGCGCTGCGAGGCGCATGCCAACGAGGTCTATGACGACTGCATCGCCGAGGGGGGCAGCGAGGATGCCTGCCGGCAGCGGGCGGCGGCGGCCCTCGATCAGTG
>CAZTSL010000134.1:0-12144 GCA_964616915.1 uncultured bacterium | reverse complement strand
CCCCCTTCTCCCCCCAACGCCCTTTGCCCCCCGACACGGCGAAGCAACCGGCAAGGGGATGAAGGCACCCGGGGAGGGGGGAAAGGATCATTGGTCCATGACGCAACGGAAGCCGAAGACGTTGGCTTTGCTTTCCGGCATGTATGCACCCCGGATCGTTGCCCGTACGTTCAGGGCGGGAGAACTGCTCCAACTCCCCCCCCGATAGACCTTCACGCGGCCGTTTTCCGGCCCCTGCGGATTCGTGGAGGGGGAGTGATCCGGTTTGGGGTAGGTGGCCATGTAGTAGGTATTGTCATACCAGTCGGCGACCCACTCCGCCACATTGCCTGCCATGTCGAGGGCACCGTAGGGAGAGATTCCCTCCGGATAACTCCCTACGGGTGCCGTGTGACGCTCACAGGGATAGAAGTTCGCCTTCGAACAATCGGGGTTCTGGGGGTCCGTTTCGTCTGGGATTTCATCTCCCCACGGGTAACGGCGGTCATCGAGTCCCGGTTCACACGTATCGGGATCTCCTGCGATTTCACACCCCCCCCGGGCGGCCTTTTCCCACTCCGCCTCGGTGGGGAGTCGCTGCCCCTTCCATGTGCAGTAGTCGTTGGCGTCGAACCAGGAGACGCAATTGATCGGATGATCCGATCGGTTGGCATTCCCCCAGTTGCAGTTCACGCCCACCCCCGGGGTATTGCAGGCTCCGGCCTCCACACAGGCCGCATAGGCTGCGACGGTGACTTCGGTCTCCCCGATCGAGTAGGCATCGAGCGTGATCTCTCGCACCGGTGCTTCGTTGTCGTCGTCGGCCCAGTAGTCGTACCCGAGATCTTCGGGAGTACAGGCTCCATGATTGCTCCGCTCACTGCAAGCTCCCCGAACGAACTTCCCCGCAGGAATCGGTAGCATCCTGGCCTCTCCCGGGTCTCCCGGGTTCCCCGGACAACTGGGGGCAAGAGAGAAGAGGAACGACAGCACCATCCCTATCCACATGAATCTTCGACGCATCATTGTTCAACTCCTGAATCCAAGGATTGCTCGAGGGCTTTCGCCCACGTTGTCCATCTCACGTCTGGGTTGTAGCCAGGACGCTGAATGGATGCCTGGCAGGAATGATACACCCGATTTGAAAATGGCGCAAACGGGATCATGCGAATCCCCCCCGTGCCGCAGCAGCGCCACCGGCAAACGAATGAAGAGTGCTTCCCTCTACGGAAGGTGGAAACGCGGAAGCATGAGGGCAGATCCGGCGAGGGGGGAGGTCAATCCTTCCCGGAGACCTCTGCCCCTTCGATCACGAGCGCTTCCGGAGCAAGAATCGTGGCGACGTTCCAGCGGAGGCGCGCTGGATCCTCCGCATCGAGGGAAAGGGGGCCGAAGCGCTCCCGACCGTATGGCGTCGTGATCGTCACGGTGGCGCTGGCACGCCCATGGAAGGGGGTGACGACGACCGTGTAACGCCCGACGGCTTCAAGCCGGGAGAGGAAGATCGTCTCCCCCCGGGGATCCCCCGTCCCGACCGAAGCGTCCCGGTCGAGGCGGGGGTCGTCCGTCCGGTCTTCCGGCACGCCCCAGTCGAGCGTCATCCCCGGCAGGGCGAGACAGTTGGCATAGTGGCAGTCCTCCGCCGAGCCGAGAGGACCATCGCCCCGCAGGAGGTGGAGATCGAGGTCGGCATCCGCTCCCCCCCCTTCCTCCTCCCAGGCCAGTTCCACGGTCAGCACCCGTTCCGAACGCGCCTCGATCCGTTCCACTTCGAGCGTGACCCGGCGCTCCCCCACCTCGTTTTCCGCGACGAGTTCGATCTCGTTTCCTCCCCGGAAGAGGGGAATCGGCTGGATGAGCGTTCTTCCTGTCGCGCGGGGCTCGAACGTCCAGGAGCGGGTATCCCCCTCCGGATCTTCTCCCTGGACCCGCAGATGAAGCGTTGCGTTCGGATCGTCGATCGAAGCGATCAGGGAAAGCGAGGGGGAGCGAACCACCGCGCCCGAAGCGGGGGAAACGACCGTGACCACGGGGGGATGCGCTTCCTTGGCCAGACCGACGAACGTGGTCCGTTCCCCCCGGCACCCCCCCCCAAAGGAGATGAGGAGGACGAGGAGCAAGACGCTCCTTGCCACCATGGAAGCGGTTCGGAGGAAGGGGGAGCGGCAAACGAGTTCACGCATTTCACCCCTCACCCTAGGCTTTTCCCGGTCCGGATCTTTTCGGGGTTCTCGACGTACATCTCTCGCAGCAGCTCTTCCGATACGATCTTTCTGAGCCGTGCGAACCCCGAACGGACCGCCTCGAACGACTTCGCCGGATCGTGGCAATCGGAAGCGAGGAGTTTTCCGGCCCCCCTCTTGAGGAGCGCATGGGCGCGCTTGCGGACGCGGGCGGCGAAGAAGGGGGAGAAACTCGTGATGTCGAGCTGGAGGAGGCAACCGCGATCCCGCAGGAAATCCTCGGTCGGCTCCCCATCGATCTTCTCCGGATAACGTTCCGGGTGGGCGATGACCGGAATGTACCCCTTGAGCTGACACTCGAAGAGGATCTCCTCGAGGAACTCGGGAACGCCCCAATGGGGGAACTCGCAGAGAACGTGGTTCGAGTCCACGCCAAGCGTGACGAGCGCCTTTGCTTCGAGGCCTTCGACGAAGCTGCTGTCGATGCAGTGCTCGGCCCCCAGTTCGAGCCTCATCGGGATCCCCCGCTCCGAGAGGGCTTCTTGCAACGCCGCGAGCCGTTCGGAAAGCCCTTCCCGGCGGTTCGGGAAACGCCCGGCCATGATGTGGGGGGTGGCCACGATCGTGCCGATCCCGAAGGCCGAGAGCCGTTCGATCATCCCGATCGCTTCCTCGATGTCCCGCGCGCCGTCGTCCACCCCGGGGATCACATGGCAGTGGAGATCGACGAAGGGAGACCCCTCGAAGGGCTCGGGGGGGGGCGTTCGACGCCATCGCTGGAAGAGGGCACGCATCCGCAGGCTAGAAATCCCGAAGGAGTGGACAGGTCATACAGCGGGGTCCCCCCCGACCGCGGGAGAGTTCCCCTCCCGAAAGCCCCACGGCGACCTTGCGCCGTTCCCGGATGAAGTACTCGCTGTTGCGGCAGAATTCATCCACGGTCAGGATCATGTACCCGTCCTGGTTGAGGCTCTTCAAGGTCTCGTCGTTGCGTAGATAGGTGAGCACGATCCCGGGAGCGAGCGCGAAGAGGTTCGCCCCGTCGGTCCACTGTTCCCGTTTCTGGGCGAGGAGATCGGCATCCTCGATGTGGGGGGGGTCTTCCCATTCGATCGTGTCGCCCCGCCTGCGCCTGCGCCCCCCGCTGCGACCCCCGCAGGCATGGGTGCGCACCTCTCCGAATCCGGCGTACCTGAGGAGTTCCGGGATCGATCGCACTTCCGCAACGAGGGCCTGCGCCTGGAAGCGGGCAAACGTCTCGGGGTCGAGGTCGCTGCGCCGGAAGGCATCGACGAGTTCCCGGTCGATGTCGTAGGCCTCGATCCTGCCGTAGATCCCCTCCACGTAAGGTTCGAAGACCATCGCCTCGATCGTGTCGTTCTCGTGGTTGGCCAGGGTGAAGATCGTATCGAGGTGCATACTGCTGCGTTGTTCGACGAGCTGGACCGCGAGGATCCTTTCGAGTTCATCCTCCGCCTCCACCGGTTCTCCACGTCCCTCCTCCTGCCACCACCGCCGTTTCGCGTACTCGAAGAGTGCCGGGAGGGTCGTGCGTTCGCTCAGCCCAACGAGCATCGTCCGCTCATCGAGGACGAGGAGGTCGCCTCCCTCCATCGAGATCCGCAGATCGGGATGCTCGATCCTCGCCTGTTCCATATCGATGAGGCGCAGCCACCCCTCCTCGCGGAGGCGCACGAACATCGGATGCACGTGGAAGACGAGCCAGGTCAGGAGTGCTTCCCGGCGCCGCACCGGTTTGGCCGCGGCACTGAGCATCACGACATCGCCGACGACCGCAGCCACGTCCCGGGTGAAGAGGAGATTCGGAAGGGGATGGACGACATAACGGGAGAGGGAGTCGCGGCCCGTGAGCAAGAGATCGAGGAACTCTCCCGCCGAGATCTCGTCCTCGTCGAACAGCTGCGTGGCCTTGCGGATGTTCCCCGCCTCCTCGGGAAGCGCCTGGACGTTGAGACGATGGAGGAATGTCCGGTAGATCTCCTCATGGCGTTTCACCTCGCAGAGCGCGTCGTAGATCAACTCGACGACATCGTAGGTCTGGGCCACGCTGGAGAGGGCGCGTCCGAATTCCTCCATCTCGGCAGCCATGCTCTTCTCATGGACGATATCGTCGAAGAGGATGTAGTAGGGGTTTTCGACGAAGCAATCGAGGATCGTTCGGACCGGCAGGAGGGTCGTGCGTTCCTTCCCTTCCCTGTCTCGCCATACGATCGAAAGGTCGGCGGTCGTGCGGATTCGTCCCCCATCCTCCCCGACGATGTATGCCGATGCGAGTTCTTCCTCGCCGATCCGTTCGCGTACCCGGAGGTAGTCGAGGATCTGTATCTGCTGTTCGATCTGTTCTGGAAGAACGGAGCGATGTGCCCGGGAGTCCCGGTTGACGATCACGGCCCGCAACCGGCGCACCTCGGAGTGGACGCCGAATTCCCTGAGATACTCCATGATCCTCCCCTTCTCTGAGGCATATTGCCTCGATTTCTTCTCATTCTACCCGCTCTTCTCCGACCGGTCAACCGGGTGTCCGCGCTGATGGAGGGCGCGACCGAGGGCTTTGCCTGGGAGGGATCGCACCCCATCGGGGAAAGGGGCAACGCTTTGCTCGCAAAGAACGTTTGAGGGGAGGGCGTCCTCCTCCCGGACGACCGCGGCGAGATCGCTTCGTCCCTGCGGTCGGGGGGAGATGGTTTCCCAGAACCCTTTCTCTCTTTCTCTTTCGAGGACTGCGCATGACACCCGGGACCCTTCGGCCGAACGTTGCCTGTGCCAGACGCCAGATCAGTGCAGGCCTCCTGGTCGCGGTGATGATCGCAGGGGGATGGCTCCGGCAGGGAGACGACCCCGAGCGCGCACGTTTCCCCCGCACCCCTCTGCTTCTTCCCGCCCCCATCGCCGCGATCCCCCCCCCAACCGGAGCAGCCCGAAGGACGCTGGGACTTCGCATCGATCTCAACCGCGCCTCTGCACGGGATCTCCAGATCCTTCCCGGGATCGGTCCTGGACTGGCCAGGCGGATCGTTGCCTTCCGCCGGGAACATGGTCCCTTTGCATCGCCGGAGGAACTCCTCCATGTGAAGGGAATCGGAAAGAAACGCCTTCTGCGCCTCCAACCCCTGATCACGGCCGTCCCGCTCCCCCACTCTCCCGGGAGAAAGGTGCCTCACCTACGGAATAGAGATATCGTAACCCCTCTATCCGAAAGGAAAAATCAAAATTCCATGTGAGATTGACTTTGCATTTTGGAAAAGTTATACTGTACTTATGGGAGATTTGGTGGCATTCGATCGTTGTTCCCCTTCCTGCCGGAAGGCGGAGCAGAGAGCGAGCTTCGGGGCGCGGATCGGGGCGTTCGTCATCGATTCCTTCATCGGCAGCTTCGGGGCGCTCGTGGTCACCGGTTTCATATCGGCAGCCACCCAGAATGAACTCGTGCTCGCCATGAGTTGGCTCGCCTCCCATCTCGGCTACCACGCGGGTTTCATCAGTTCCCTCGGGGCCACGCCGGGGAAAGCGATCGCCGGGCTCGAGGTCGTCGACGCGGACACGGGGAAACGGATCTCCTTCCGCCGGGCGCTCCTTCGGACGATGAGCTACTTCGTGTCGATGAGTTTCAGCTATCTCGGTTTCCTCTGGGCGATGTGGGACAAGAACCAGCAGGCCTGGCACGACAAGATCGCCAACACGATGGTGATTCCGCGGATGCCGCCGCAGCTTCCTCCCCCCTTGCCGCACCAGCACCTCTCCTCTCCCGCGACCCGCAGCTATGCCCGTCTCGAGAAACGGATCCTCGGGCTGGCCCGGGAGCGGGGGGGGAAGCTGACCGTGGTGGAGGTGGCGATGGAGACCGATCTCATCCTCGACGAGGCGAAGGCCTTCCTGGAACGCCTCGTCGATCGGGGGTATGTCGAGATCGAAGTCTCCCCCTCCGGGATGATCGTCTATCGCTTCTTCGACCTCGTCCACGAAGGAGAGAAGGCTCAGGCCCGTGCTCCGCTGGAAGAGGAAGAGATCCCCCCCCTCCCCTCCCCGCCCGCCGCGGAGTGAGCATACGAAGACGTATTCTGCGTCGAGCGGAGCCGGACGCGAGGGGTACTCGGGGCTTTGTCCGGACTTCCGGGACCCCCTCGGGGTTGGATGATCCCTGCATGCGCAGGGAGGGGAGAGGGGTGTCACGCCTCGTCGAAGAGGGAGAGCTGCTCGTATCTCTTGTGCGCCTTCGGCTGCTTCTCTTTCGTCTCTTCCTTGAGTTCCGGCGAGATCTCGACGAGGAAGGGGGAGGGGCTGCGACGGCGTGCGCCCCCTCCCATGGCCCGGCGTTCGGCATAGGATAGGTAGAGGAGCGATCGCGCGCGGGTCATGCCGACGTAGAAGAGCCGGCGCTCCTCGGAGAGGGTTTCGGGGGCGATCTCCCTGCCGGGGGGATGATAGGGGATCAGTCCATCCTCGCAGCCGGTCAGGAAGACGATGGGAAACTCGAGCCCCTTGGCCGCATGGAGCGTGATGAGCGTCACCCGCTCCGCGTCGGGATGAAATTCCTCGATTCCCTCCCGTAACGCGATGCGGGTGAGGAAGCGATCCGTATCCTCTCCGAAAGACTCCGCGATCTCGAAGAGCCTGCGCAGGGGCCCCTCCGATTTCGGCATCGTCGGGGCAACGATCCGCTCCACGAGATGGCGCAGAACGTCCACCACCCCTTCTCCTGCCGGAGCGGATCCCGAAAGGGGCGCCAGAATCGACTCGATCGCCCCTTTCTCGGTCAGGGAGAGCGCAGGCATCCGCGCAATCGTACGCCTTACCTCCGAGGGATCCTTTCCCATGCGTCGGTCGAGGAGCGCGCGTCTCCCCTCTGCGGAGATCGGCTCGTTCCGGAAATGGAGGAGATGAAGGAGGTCGAGCATACGGGACGGATCACGAAGGAGCCGAAGCGCGGCGATCGCGGCGCTCACCTCGGGGTGATCGAGGAAGCGGAGGGTATCGATCCGCTGGTAGGGGATCCCGCTGCGGTGAAACGCGGTCTCGAGCACGTCGGCCTGGGACTTCGTCCGGTAGAGGATCGCGAAATCGCCAAAGGTGTGTGCCCCCTCTGGTTGCGTCCCTTCCACGCGATCGGAGTCGATCGAGAAGTAGCTCGTCCCTCCGAGGTGGCGTTCGATCGTATGGACGACGAACTCCGCCTCCGCAGCCGCGGTGGGCGCCCGATGGACGACGATCCGGCTCCCCCCCCGGGAACTCGGCACGAGGCGGGGCCGAAGGGCGCCAGGATCCCCGGCGATCACCTGCGCCGCAGCGTCGAGGATCGGAGCGCTCGAGCGGTAGTTCCGATCGAGGTGAAGTACCCGCGCCGTGGGGTGGTCCTCCTGGAAACGGAGGAAGTAGGCGGCACTCGACCCGCGAAAACCATAGATCGCCTGGTTCGGATCCCCGATGGCGAAGAGATCGGCGCCGGCGGGTGCCAGAAGGCGCAGGAGGCGGTACTGGGCCTCGTTGACGTCCTGGTACTCGTCCACGAGGATCGAACGGAAGCGTGCCCGGTAGCGGGCGAGCGTTTCCCCATTCCCCTCGAAGAGCGCAACGACCCGGCAGACGAGATCATCGAGATCGACCACGCCACGCGAGAGGAGCGCCGCTTCGTAGCGGGCATGGGCCTCCGCGCCCTCCCCCGGTGCCTGCGGAGGGCGCGCACGCGCCTTCCGCGCCGAGATGACGCCCAGCAGGCTTCTGAGGGCACGCGGTTTCGCCTCGGGGAGGAGGGACTGGAGGAGGACGAAACGCGCTTCGTCGTCGAGGATCGCGAAATCGGGGGGAAGCCCTGCCCCTGCGTGCTCGGCCCGAAGGATTTCGAGCCCGAGCGCATGAAACGTCCCGATCCAGGGGAGGCGATCGGGGGGCATCCCCACCTGGCCGAGGAGCAGGGCGGTCCGTTCCCGCATCTCGGCAGCGGCCTTGTTCGTGAAGGTCACGGCCACGATCGCTCCGGGGTCCATCTTTGCCTCGGCGATGAGAAAGGCGATCCGGTGCGTGAGGGTCCGCGTCTTGCCCGTGCCCGGTCCTGCCACGATGAGGAGGGGCCCACCCGGATGAGTGACCGCGCTGCGTTGCGCTTCGTTGAGACCGGCAAGGAGGGGAGCCTCTCCCTTCCCGGAGGATGGCGGCGGGGGGGGGAGGGACGCCGGAGACGATCCCCTCGGAGCGTTCCCCGGAGTCTGGTTTGGAGCGGGGTGTGGTGTGATGGAGCGGGGAACCTCGGGAAGGGGAGGGGATGCCGAACCCTTCCTCTTGCGGGGCGAACGCTTTCGCCTCCTTCCTTCCCCGACACGCCCCTCCAAGGGGAAGAGGGAGGGTTGCCCGGCGTGGCGTTCCCGCTCCTTCGCGGAGAAGATCCGAACGACCCCGAATTCCCCATCGTAGCCCGGTTCCACCCGGACCTGGCCGAGGCGCACGCGGCGGATCGCCTCGGCCACGAGGGGGGTGGCGGCCGCTTCGATCGCCTCGAGGGGAAGGTCGCGAACGATCTCGAACTCGGAGCCGAGGGTACGCAGGAGTTCGTGGAAGACGCGCATGACCCGCTTGCTGCCGGGGCCTACGCCGAAGACCTCGGAGAGGATCTCGGGGAGGGGGACGATATAGGAGAAGGGGGCAGCGCCCTGCGGCCGTTCTCCCCCCTTCCGGTCGGCGAGGGTCGCCACGCGGTGCATCACCCCGACGGTGACCGGTTTCCCGCAGGCGGGACAGCGCCCCTTCTGCTCCTGGGTCTCCTCGGGGGAGAGGCGAACCCCACACTTGCGATGGCCGTCGAGGTGGTATTTCCCCTCCTCCGGGAAGAACTCGATCGTGCCGAGGAAACCCCGGCGCGTCTTGAGTGCCTCGAGGATCGCGCCGTAGGAGAGTTCCGTGTCGAAGAGGTTGGCCTCCCGCCCCAGCTTGCCAGGGGAGTGGGCGTCGGAGTTCGAGACGAGCGTGTAACGGTCGAGGCTGCTCAGCCGCCAGTTCATCGGAGGATCGGAGGAGAGCCCCGTCTCGAGCGCGAAGATCTCGCTGCTCAGATCACCGAAGCACGCCTCCACGGCGTCGAAACCCGATTTCGATCCGAGCAGCGAGAACCAGGGGGTCCAGATGTGGGCGGGGATGAGATAGGCCAGGGGGGAGGTCTCCAGGACGATCTCGAGGAGATCGCGGGCGTCGAGCCCCAGGATCGGACGGCCATCGGAGCGGATGTTCCCGATCTTCTCGAGTCTGCGCTGGATCCGTTCCACGCTCTCGAAATCGGGAACCACCACGACGTTGTGGATCTTCCGGACCCGTTCCCCCCGCTTGTAGATGCTGCTGATCTCCACGGTGAGGAGGAAACGCACGGGACCGCGAACCGCCGGGGGGACGTTGGCATGGACCGTCCGCATCACGTCGGGCTTGAGGCGAAAGAGGCCATCCTCCGCGGGTTCGAGCGTCTCCCGGAGTTCCCGGTACCAGCCGGGATGGGTGAAATCCCCGGTCCCGATCACCTGGATCCCCTTGTAAGCCCCCCAGATCGCCAGGTGCGGGAGATCGAGGTCCTTGCTCGTGGCTCGGGAGTAGTGGGAATGGATATGGAAGTCCGCGATGAAACGCATCGGCATCGCTCCTGCATCCAGGGCGGAGTTCAGGGGCGGCAACCGTGGAAGGGAGGGGGAGGAAGGGGGTTGCCCTGCGCATCGCGCAGGAAGGGTCGCTCCACGATCTGCTGGCAGGCCGGCGTGTGGTTCGTGAAGCGGTCCGGGGCCCCGCCGAGCATCTCCGAGAGGTAATTGGCCACGGTATCCCCGAATTCCTTTCCGAGCGTCACCTCGTCCTCGTAGTGATTCGGGTGGTTCACGTTGAGGACACCGAGGAAGTCGGATTCGGGGAAGCCGTAGCTGAAGTAGGAATTCGTCATGCTCGTGGCGAAGTTGTGTCGGCCGGTCATCAGTTCCATCAATCCATGGACTTCGGGGAAGTTACAGACGTCCTCCTTGGCCTCCCCATTCTCTTCCCAGTGGTACTCGACGCGGGAAGCGTGGCGTCCGAAGAGATAGACCGGATCGGTCTCCATCGGCGCGGTCCAGAACTGGGCCTCCCCGATCGTGACGACGTTGAGCTGGATGTCGTCGAGGAAGAGCCGGCAGTTTTCGTAGAGGAGCTTGGGGGCGCAGTGAAGGAGTACCTTCCCCACCCGACACGTCTTCCCGAACGCAGACTCGAAGCGAGGCTTGTCCGGGGGGTCGAACTCACGCCACAACTTGCAGAGGTAGTATTTCTGTGCCGGATTCGTCGCCTCGAAAGTGACGCGGCGCGAGAGATTCTCCAGGGGGGGATCGACGAGGTAGGGAGTGGGGTCGGACTCGATCGATTCGATCGCGACATCGGCGATGTAGTAGCCGTGGGACCAGATCTTCTCCGGGCTCGTCTCGATCACGAACTCGGGAAAGTCCCGCCCGTTGGGATCCTTGAGGCACTCTCCGGGATGGTCGGGATCTTCCTTGCAGACCGGTTCCCCGCTGCGGGTGTATTTCATGACGGGGTTGTGTTCGTTGCGCAGGGCGCTCAGGTGCGCCCCTTGCGTGCCGAGCCAGAAGATCCCGATTCCCCCGAAATGGGCCTCGATCTTCTCCCGGAGGTAGTGGGGGTAGTCGGAGGATTCCCAGTTGCTCTCCCCCGAGCCCATGGCATGGGGATGCGTGGAGTAGTTGACGACCGTTGCGATCGTCTTCGTGGGGTCGTCGCGCTCCACGAAGTGGAGGGTGGTCACCAGCGTGTTCTTTACCCAGGGATCGCGCACGTCGAGCTGGTTGATCGAGATGTCGAAGCCGTTTCCCGGCGCGCCGTAGGCATCCTGTTCGCTGTCCCCCTCCCGGCAGTCGGGAACTTTCTTGAGTTCGAGCGTTTCCGGGTCGTAACAGGAGAGGATGCGATCCTGGGCCGATTTCATCATCGCGGGGCGCAGGTCCTCGATCGCAAGCTGGAGGGCCCGGAAGATCCGGTCCGTCACCCCATAGTCGTCGGGGCGGACTTCCTTGCTTCTCCCGAAGATGTAGTCGTGGTCGAGCCCCCCGTTGAGCATGTCCCACAGACCGTAGACGTCGGGACTGCTGTGGGTGTGCGTCGTCATCATGATGATGTCGTCTTCGGGGATCCCGAGACCTCCCGCTTCTGGGGGGAGGGCGGCCTTCCGCTTCACCACGTTCATGTAGTTGTGGAACATCCCCGCGAAATCGAGGGAAGCGATCAGCAGGGTCCGGCCGTCCTTGCGCAGCGCGAGAACCCGGGCCCAGATCCCGTCATCGATCCCGTCGCCGTTGAGGTCGTCGTGGTTCACCCGATTGCAGGCCCGGTAGTTGAACGCGACGATGTTCGGGCCGTAACCGGCCAGGCCGAAACCGTCGTAGCGGCCGTTCCGCTCCGTCCCCGCCCGGTTGCGCAGGGGATGGTAGTCGTCCCCCGCGGGATCGGGGACGTCGTCGGAGCCCCGCGCCAGATACTCCCGGCAGTGGGTATTCCATCGATCCTCGGCGGTGAGCGGCCGGCCACAATCGTCGATCACTCCGTTTCCGTCGTCATCGACGCCCGCCCGCCCCGGCTTTCCATCCGGCCCGAAGGCGCCCGCCTCCTCGTAGTCGAAACGCCGGTCGATCCCGGTGTCGAGGAGCCAGTCGTCGGGCCCCTTGAAGCCGTCACCGTCGATGTCGGTATAGTTCTCGAAGTCGTATCGAGTCAGATCGACCCGGGCCGCGCCGACCTCGAAGTCGGCCCGTGCAGCCGGCACGAATCCGACGCCCCCCATCCATCCGACGATCAGGAGTAGCAGCACTCCTGGTCCCTTCATTCTCATGCTCCTCGATTCCATCACGGTTTCCACCTTTCCATCCCCCGGCTACGCCCGGGAGGGGGAATGTCACATCGCCGCTTCTTCCCCGCAGGGCGCGAGGACGGAGTCATGATAGAGGGGAGGGGG
>CAZTSL010000133.1:0-12223 GCA_964616915.1 uncultured bacterium | reverse complement strand
GCGTTGCGCATGAGAGTCCTGATCGAACCGGGCCAGTTGTGGCAGGGGTTGAAGAGCCACTTCGCGTAGACCTTGAGGGAGTTGACGATCGAGACCATCTCGGAGACGGTGACGAGGTGGGCGACCATCGCGCGGTTCGTGTACGCGGCGAGGTTCATGAAGCGGGCCTCCCAGACCGCCGCGGAGTAGGCCGCGGAGTCGGCCGCGTCCTGGAGGACGATCTTCTCATGGACCGCCTCCCCCACGTCCATGACCGTGAGGATCGTCACCATGAGCACCATCATGATCATGACGGTAAACACGAGGGTCTGCCCCTCTTCGTTCCTGAGCAGTGCCAATCTTTTTCGGAGATTCGCCATGGCCCTCTCTCCCTGTTGCCCGCTTCGGGGGAAGCGATCAGAGGTCGTTCATGTCGGGGTGGAGCAGGATGTCGTAGCCGTCGGCGGTCGTATCGACGCCCGTGCCACCGGCGTACTCCATTGCGGTCTGGGGGGCGAACCCCTTGAGGATCCGCTGCATCTCGTTGTCGTTCGTCGGCAGGTCGGAGAAGGAGAAGAAGCCGGGGTCGTTGAGGTTCTCCTGCCGCAGATCGGTCTGCATCCGCATCGTGTAGTGCGCCGTGATCGGGATGCGCAGGATCTCCCGGAAGAAGCGTCTCCCCCCCCGGTTCTCCGTGGCCATCACCCCGACGATCTTGCTCGTCTCGTAGCGCCGGAGCCAGTCGTCCGTCTCGGGGGAGGCATCCGAAAGGGTGGGGTCTGCCTCGTAGGCGACGTTGGCGGCATCCGCGCCCGCGTATCCCCCTGCGATCTGGGCCGGCATGAATTCGGCGAAGACGGTGTTCACGATCGGGATCTCGAGCTTGAAGTAGTGCGTCACCTGGACGGTGAGGACCGCCTCGGCGAGCGAAGCGGGGTTGCGGAAGTCGTCGAAGCGGATGATCCGGTTGCTCCCCCCCCCGACCCCCACGTTCGTGAAATCGGCCTGGGTGGGGTGAAGGACGCGCACCACGGTGAGGCCGTCGCGCAGATCCTGTGCGAGCTTGTTGCGCAGCACCGTCTCGTTCGTCGTGTTCCCCATCCCGCGGGCTGCGCCGGCCGGGTTGCCGGCGCCGTAATCGGGCCCCCGGTTGAGGGGCAGGCATGCGATCGCCGCGGCCCGGCGCATCAGCCGGACGTTGCCTCCGGTCACGATCCCCGTGCGCGCCGCGGAGTAGGCCGCGTAGTTCACGATCAGCTTCGCGTTGGCGATCAGCGCGGCCTGGATGATGCCGAGCACGAGGATGAGGAAGAAGCTGATCGAGAAGGCCGTCTCCACGACTGCCTGCCCTTCCTCCCGACGCAGCAGCGCTCCGATTCGTACACGCAGTTGCGAGATCATGTCGCGCACCCTTTCCTGAAAAGCGTGATCTTTCGCCCCATTTTCCTTAAAGACACATCTCTTTCCCCCTTTTCCAATCGGGGATCATCCCAGGAGGACGGGGGGGAGGATCTCCCACTCCACGAGGAGCATGAAGAGGGAACCGGCAAAGATCGCGACCCCGTAAGGCAACCATGTCGGCGCGGGCTTCTCCGCCCGGGCGAGCCGGGGGAAGAGGGGCCGCAGGAGGGGAAAGGTGAGGTATCGAAGATAGGGCCGGAATTTCCCCGTGACGAGGAGATGGCCCAGGGCGAAGATCCCCCCCGCCAGGAAGATGTAGACGAGCGCCGGGAGCAGGAAGGTCACCCCCTCGATCGCGCCGATTGCGGTCATCATCTTGATGTCGCCCCCCTTCATCCCCCCGAGGAGACCGAGGATCAGGAAGATCACGAAGGCCACCCCCCCCCCGAGGAGGCTGTCGAGGAGAATCCCCCATTTCTCGTGATATGCGGCACGCCCCGCCGCCAAGAGCACCCCCACCCCGATCGCCGGCAGCGTCGTCCAGTCGTAGATCTTCCGATCCTTGAGATCGGTGACGAGCGCGATGCCGAGCACCACGAGGAGCACGACGTCGGGGAGCGTGACACGAGCCATGATCATCCTTCCGGGGGGGTATGGAATACCGGGCAGCTTTCGGAGAAATATCCCTGATTTTTCTTTATTTTATCTCATCTCTCCCCGCAGGTCAAGATCGAGATCCGAGCTTTCGCGTCGGACAATGCCTTGATTTGCTCTCCGAATCCACCTACAATGGGGCGATCCGCGCAGCCAGGCGAACGAGGACGGAAACGATACTGCGGCACGTCGCCGCGAAGCAAGAAAGGACGGATGTGAAACTCGGGAAATATATCGGATTCCTCATCGGCATCGTCATGCTCGTGCTCCTGCTGCGCCACATCGATTTCGGGGAGGTCTCCCATCGGCTCGGTCAGGTGCGTCTCGGTCTCCTCTTCCTGGGACTCCTGCCCTATGCGGGATGCTTCCTCCTGCGGGGGGTACGTTGGCAACTCCTGCTGGGACCGGTGAAGCGGATCTCGTTTCGGAGCGCGCTCTCGGCGATCATGATCGCATGGGCCTCGAACAACGTCCTTCCCTTCCGGGTGGGGGAGATCGTGCGCCCCTACGTGTTGGGGAAGCGGGAGGGGATCGAGGTCTCCGCCTCCTTCGCCACGGTCGTGGTGGAGCGGGTGATCGATGGGCTGAGCCTCGTCTTCATCCTCGCCGTCTTCTTCCTCCTCCAGGATATCCACGGACGCGCGGGGCACGACATCGCGCTCGTGGGCTACATCGCGGGGGGGATCTTCCTCGTACTCCTCACGGGCCTCCTCCTCTTCGAGTACCGCAAGCCGTGGTTCGCCCGGATCTTCCGGTGGACGACCGCCCCCCTCAGGCGGGTGAGCCCCCCCCTCGTGGAGAGACTCTGGGCAATCCTCGATACCTTCCATGCCGGGATCGGGGTGTTGCGCTCGGGGCGGCGGCTCCTTGCCATCGTGGCGCTCTCCCTCGTGATCTGGAGCGGAGAGACCGCGATGTACGGCTTCGTCCTGAAGGCGTGCGGCATTGAGATCCCGGTGACCGCGGCCTATCTCGTGATGGCGGTCATCAACCTGGGGCTCGTGGTTCCCGCGCTTCCCGGATTCGTCGGCAACTTCCAGTTCTTTGCGACGCTCTCGCTCGCCCTCTACGGGGTGGGGGTCAATGAGGCCTTTGCCTTCTCGTGGGTCCTCTGGTTCGCGCAGGTTCCGCCCGTGACCCTCGTGGGGCTCCTCTTCCTGGCGCGCGAGGAGTTCTCCCTCGAGGACCTCCGGCAGATCCGTCTGGCCCGGGCCGAGCCGGCGGTTCCCCTCCAGCCGTAGGAAACGAGACCCTGATGCTCGAAGAGACGAAACCCCTCGATAGAGGCCTCCACCCACAGGGAGGCCGTTGGTTCGACGACTACCGGATCGAGCGGGGATCCACCCATCGCGGAGGGGGTCTTGCGCGGCGGGGGTGACGTTACGGCGGCCCCTTGCCCGCCGCCTCATCGGAAGGGAGAGGTCGTGATGATCGCCCCGACCCCCTTCTTTGCGGACCGGGGGTGTCACGTCCGGATCTACGAGGAGATCCGTCTCCTGGCCGGCCGTGGGGTGGGCGTGCGTCTTTGCACCTACCCTTTGGGGCGGGATCTGCCCGGGATCGAGACGATCCGAACATGGCGGCTTCCCGGCTACCGGAAGGTGAGCGCCGGGGCGTCGTGGCCGAAACTCCTCCTCGACGCCTTCCTCGTCTTCACGCTGCTTCGGGAGGTCGTTCGCCGTCCCCCCCGGCTGCTCCATGCGCACCTCCACGAGGGGGGGGGAATCGCGCTCCTCTTCAAGCACCTCCTCGGTCTCCCCCTCCTCCTCGACGATCAGGGGAGCCTCTCGGAAGAACTCGTGGCGCACGGTTTCACGAAGCGGGGCTCCCTCCTCTACCGGTTCGCGTACTGGCTCGAAGTCCGGATCCTCCGGGGAGCGGATCTCGTGATCGTCAGCTCTCCGGAGCGAAAGGCCGTGCTGGAACGCCTCCTGCCGCCGGGGAAGGTCCTCCTGCTCCTCGACTGGTCCGAGCCGGAAGCGTTCCGACCCCTGGCCGAGCTTGCGCCAGAACGGCTGCGGCGGGAACTCTCCCTCCCCCAAGGGCGGCCGATCGCCGTCTATCTCGGCCTCCTCACCCCCTATCAAGGGATCGACCTCCTGATCGAGGCGGCAGAACGACTCGGCGAGCGCGCGCCCCATCTCCTCGTGATCGGATATCCGGAAGTGGCCCGATACGCGGCCAAAGCCCGTGCCCGGCGTGTCGCCGCGACCTTTACCGGCCGGGTCCCCTACGAACGGTTGGGAAGCTACCTGGCCACCGCCGATTTTGCCGTTGCGCCGAAGATCTCCCGGACCGAGGCCAACGGAAAGGTCCTCAACTTCATGGCCGCGGCCCTTCCGGTCGTCGCCTTCGACACTCCCCTCAACCGGATGATGCTCGGGGAGGAAGGGATCTATGCCCCCTTCGGCGACCCCGTGGCGCTGGCCGAGGCGATCGGAGCAGCGGCAGCCCTCGATCCCGAACGTCGGCGCCGGATCGGTCGGCGCCTTCAGGAACGGTGCCGCAGCCATTTCTCCCGGAGAAGGGCGGCCGAGATCCTGGAAGACGCCTATCGGCGCCTCCTGGGCGCTTCTTTCCCCCTGTCACACCAGGTTTCCCCCGAGGGGAGGGGAGCGGATGTCGTGCCGTAGGATCGGCCTCCTCTGCGCCGGCCTCGTGCTGCCGGTCTATCTCGGGACGATCCTTCCCGCGGTGGGGTGGGGGGACAGCGGCGATCTGGCGCTTGCGGCCGTCACGATGGGGGTTCCTCATCCCTCCGGCTATCCACTCTATACGCTCCTCGGAAAACTCTTCACGTACCTTCCGGTCGGGACGATCCCCTGGCGGCTCGGTCTCTTCTCGGCGCTCTGCGCCAGCGGCACGGTGGGGTTGTTCGCCGCGCTCCTCCTGCGGTATACCGGTTGCGCGCCAGGGGCATTCGTCACGGCGCTCGCCTTCGCCCTCTCGCTCACCTTCTGGGAGGGAGCGATCACGATCGAGGTCTACGCGCTCCACCTCCTCCTCGTCCTCCTCCTGGCCACGGTGGTGGCGTGGGGAGCGAGGGGAGAGATCGTGGCATTCCTCCTTGGCCTCGGATTCGCGCATCATCTGACGATCCTCTTCCTCCTTCCGGCGTTCCTCGGCTGGATCGGTGTTTTCCGTTTCGTGTCGTGCTCTGGGGGGGAGGGGACTTGTCGTCCCGTTTCGCTGCGGCGTGGGCATCTTCGAATCTGTCTGAGGGTCGTGGCTGCGTTTTTCGCTCCCCTTGCGCTCTACCTCTGGCTTCCTCTGGCGGCCGGTCTCGATCGACCGTATCTCTGGGGAGATCTCACCACGCTGGGAGGGGTCTTCGATCAGATCACGGGCACGATGTATCACCACCGCTGGAGCGGTTTCTCCCTTCCGGTTCTCGGCGCGAACCTCGAACGCTACGGTCACGACCTGCTTCGCCAGCTCACCCCCTTTGGGGTACTTGCGGCATCGTGGGGGGGGATCATGCTCCTGTGGCGAGGGGAAAAGGGGCGTCTCCTTCTCCTGGCCGCCTTCTTCCTCCCCCCCTTCCTCTACGCTTTGAACTTCACGATCGACGACATCGAGGCCTACCATCTCGTGCCGAACGGGGTTCTCTTCTTCTGCGCGGGGGTGGGGATCGCCTCGGTATTCCCACGAGGGGGGAAGTGGAGACGCCTCTGCTTCGCACTGGCACTCTCCTGGCCGGCCTGGCTTGCGATCCGGAACGGCGTCCTCCTCTCCGGGCTCGACGACACGGCGGCCCTCTACGGCGAAGAGGTGACGCAGGAGGCGCCGGAGGGGGCCTTGATCCTCGTCAACGGGGATGGTCCGACCTTCGTCCTCTGGTACTATGCGGCCGTGGAGCATCCCCGTCCCGATCTGGCGATCGTGAACCTCAATCTGCTCACCTTCGGCTGGTATCGCCGGCGGGTCTCGGAGCGTTTCCCGGAACTCACATTCGGCCCTCCCCCCCCCTCCCTGACGGAAGAGGCCGCCGAGCTGATCGAGAGGAACATCGACCGCGTCCCCCTCTTCACGAGTGGGGTCTTCCGCAACCCCGCCTGGCCCACCAGGTTCCCGGCGGCGTTCGAGGCACACCCCTTCGGCCACCTCTGGCGGATCGAGCGAGGTGCTGGTGCGTCTCCGCTTCCCGATCTCGTGCTCGATTACCGGATCGGTCTCCCCCCCGATGCCGGCCCCGGCCGTCTGAAACGGCGATTCGCCTTCGGAGAGGACGTGCTCCTGCGCCTTCGTCTCGCGCGGCCGCGTTCCCTCCAATGTCGCTGGATCTGGGAGGGGGGAAGGGATCGGGCGCCGATCCACACCGAAGCGGCGACACGCCTGTCCCACGACGTGGCCCAATGTCTCCTGCCGGCCGGGCGCGCCAGGGGGAAGGGGGGACGATGGTTCGTCGAGGTCACGGAGGGGGGGAAACGCGCGGCGTTCATCCCCTTCCGGATCGAGGCCGGTGCGGAAGGGACCGCCAGCCCCGATCGATGAAACCACACCTGGCGCGGCTCGGCCGCGGTTCCGAGCGGAGCCGGGCTTCCCCCCGGAATCTTCCCAGAGGGAATCCCCGTGGCATCGAAGGGGAATCGAATTCAGGGAGTGATCTCGAGGAGGAGTTGCCCGAAGGGGACCTGATCCCCCTTGGCCACATGGATCTTCGTGACCGTGCCACCACAGGAGGCCAGGACTTCGCTCTCCATCTTCATCGCCTCGAGGATCGCCACGGGGGCACCCGCTTCGACCCGTTCCCCTTCCTCGACGAGGAGATCGATGATCTTCCCCGGCATCGGGGTCGTGACCCGGCCGTCGCTCTTGGGATCGTCCGCCACGTCGCTCTGCGCGGTCGCTTCGGGCCGCTGCGGCGTCAAGGCGAAGCGCTCCCCCTCGACGGCCACGAAGATCTGGTCTCCCGAGGTGGTGACATGGAGAAGATGCACCCGTCCATCGAGGGTAAGGAGGAGGCGATCGTCTCCCAGCCACCGGACCTCGACCGGGCGCGGTTCTTCCCCCTCCCGCCACGTGACATGCCAGAGGTCTCCTTCCCCGGCTTCCAGCCGGAGGGTCCGCTCTTCTCCCCCCACCTCGAAGGTCTCGCTCCTCATCCCTTTCCCTTTCCGATTTCGAAGGCCCCGAGTTCCGTCCATGGGGAGCGCGACGGGGAAGGGGCGTGCTCTCCCGCCGGAGCGCTTCGGTGCTTGCGCCGGTGCAAAGCGGCGGCCAGGAGCGCGAGGTCCTCGTGCTTCCGGGGGGAACGCCAGGCGGGGAGGTGCCGCTCGATGAAGTGGGTATCGGTTTCCCCCGCGATGAAGGCGGGATGCGCGAGGAGGTCCGCAAGGAAACCGATCGTCGTGGGGATGCCGAGGATCACGTAGTCCCGGAGAGCCAGGATCATCCGCTGCCGCGCGGCCTCGCGATCCGCGCCCCAGACGATCAGCTTGGCGAGGATCGGATCGTAGAAACCGGTCACCCGATCGCCGGCGTAGATCCCGCTGTCGTTCCGGATGCCGGGGCCTGCGGGTTCGTGGAGCGCCAGGATCGGGCCGGGGGCGGGAAGAAACCCCTTTTCCGGATCCTCGGCGTAGATCCGGCATTCGATCGCATGTCCCCGCTGGGCAAGATCCTCCTGGCGCAGGGTGAGCGCTCCCCCTGCTGCGATCCGGATCTGCCACGCGACGAGATCGACGCCGGTGGTCATCTCCGTGATCGGGTGTTCGACCTGGATGCGGGTGTTCATCTCGAGGAAGTAGAACGTGCCCTCGGGGTCGAGGAGGAACTCCACGGTACCGGCATTGACGTAACCGACGGCGCGGGCCACGGCCACGGCGGCGGCGCCCATTCGTTCCCGCAGTTCGGGGGTGAGCGCCGTGGAGGGAGTCTCCTCGACGATCTTCTGATGGCGGCGCTGGATCGAACACTCCCGTTCGAAGAGGTGGATCGTGTGGCCGTGGGCGTCGGCGAGGATCTGGAACTCGATGTGCCGGGGGTTTTCGATGTAGCGTTCGACATAGACGCTTCGATCTCCGAAGGCGGCTTCGGCCTCCCGCATCGCGGCGGTGATCGCCCGTTCGAGTTCCTCGGGACGGGCGACGATGCGCATCCCCTTTCCACCACCGCCGGCTGCGGCCTTGACGAGGAGGGGATAGCGCATCTTTTCGGCCTCGGCGGTGATCGCGGCGACATCGTGCGCTTTCCCCTCCGTTCCCGGCACGAGAGGAATTCCGGCGGCCTGGAGGGTCTGACGGGCCTCGACCTTGTTGCCCATGAGGCGGATCGCATCGGGGGAGGGGCCGATGAAGGTGATCCCCGCATCGTGGCAGGCCTGGGCGAAATCGGCGTTCTCCGCCAGGAAGCCGTAGCCGGGGTGGATCGCCTCGGCTCCCGTTTTCCGGGCGGCCTCGAGGATCGTTTCGATCGCGAGGTAGCTCTCCCGGGGGGGGGGCGGACCGATCGAGACGGCCTCGTCGGCGAGCTGGACGTGGAGCGCGCCGGCGTCGGCCTCGGAATGGACGGCCACACTCGAAACGCCCAGTTCGCGCAGTGCGCGGATCACGCGTACTGCGATCTCTCCCCGGTTGGCCACGAGGACCTTCTCGAACATCCCTCCCCCCTACATCCGGAAGATGCCGAAGCGGTGATCCGGAATCGGTGCGTTGAGCGACATGGCGATTCCGAGCGCGATCACCTTGCGCGTTTCGGTGGGTTCGATGATGCCATCGTCCCAGAGGCGGGCGGTGGCGTAGTAGGCACTCCCCTCCCGCTCGTAGCGCTCGATGATCGGGCGGCGGAAGGCTTCCCGCTGCGCCTCGCTCATCTCCTCCCCCTTGCGCTGATCGAGCTTGACCTGAAGGAGGACGTCGGCGGCCTGTTCCCCGCCCATCACGGAGATCTTGGCCGTGGGCCACATGAAGAGGAGGCGGGGGAAGTAGCCGCGCCCGCACATCGCGTAGTTCCCCGCCCCATGGGAGCCGCCGACGATCACGGTGAACTTTGGGACCTGTGCCGTGGCCACGGCGTGGACCATCTTCGCCCCATCCTTGGCGATCCCGGCGTGTTCGTACTCCTTGCCCACGATGAAACCGGTGATGTTCTGCAGGAAGAGGAGGGGGATCTTCCGCACCGCGCAGAGGCTGACGAAATGCGCGCCCTTCTGTGCGCTCTCGGGGAAGAGGACGCCGTTGTTGGCCACGATCCCCACGGGGTAACCCTCGATGTGCGCAAAGCCGGTGACGAGCGTGGTGCCGTAGAGGGGGCGGAACTCGTGGAAGCGGCTCCCATCGACGATCCGCGCGATCACCTCCCGGATCTCGAAGGGTTTCCGGGGGTCGGTGGGGAGGATGCCGTAGATCTCCTCGGGGTCGTAGGCCGGGGGTTCTGGCGTCTGCCGTGCCAGCGGGTAGCGCCGGGGCGCCTCGAGGTTCTCCACGATGTTTCGGAGAATCTCGATGGCGTGGGCATCGTTCTGGGCGTAGTGGTCCGAGACACCGGAGATGCGGCAGTGGACGTCCGCGCCCCCCAGTTCCTCGGGGGAGACCGTCACCCCCGTGGCCGCCTTGACGAGCGGGGGGCCGCCGATGAAGATCGTCCCCTGGTTGCGCACGATCACCGTCTCGTCGCTCATCGCCGGAACATAGGCCCCTCCCGCCGTGCAGGAGCCCATCACCGCCGAGATCTGCGGGATTCCGAGGGAGGAGAGGTTCGCCTGGTTGTAGAAGATCCGTCCGAAGTGTTCCTTGTCGGGGAAGACGTCCTCCTGCAACGGGAGGAAGACCCCCCCCGAATCGACGAGGTAGATGCAGGGGAGTCGGTTCTGGAGCGCGATCTCCTGGGCCCGGACGTGCTTGCGCACCGTCATCGGGAAGTAGGTGCCTCCCTTGACGGTGGCATCGTTGGCCACGACGAGGACCTCCCGGCCGTGAACGACCCCGATGCCGGTCACGATCCCCGCCGCCGGCGCGGCGTCGTCGTACATTCCCCAGGCGGCCAAGGGGGAGAACTCGAGGAAGGGGGTATCGGGGTCGAAGAGCCGTTTCAACCGCTCCCGAACGAGGAGTTTCCCCCGGGCCAGATGCTTCTCCACCGCATGGGGGGGGCCGCCGCTGCGTACGGCTGCCAGCCTTTCCCGGAACTCCGCGATCCGGGCAAGGTGCCAGGCCCGATTCTCCGCGAATCCCTGGCTGCCGGTATCCACCTTCGTCTCGATCCGGAACATCCCATCGACCTCATATGGTGCCATCGCGGCGCTCTATGGTGCCATGGTAGCGCTCTGTGGTACTAGGGCAGCGCTCTATGGTGCCATCGCGGCGCTCAAGGCTTTCCCCCTCGACCCCAACGGGTTTCTCGCTTCTCCCCCGGCAAAGCGCAGAGGAACCGGAAGGGGCCCCCGCCGGGTGGAGGGGATCATAGCAAAATTGCCCGGAATGTCAAATGAGGTTCTCCCCCGATGTCCTGACAAAAAGGAAACATGAGAGTCATTGTTCAGCTTTTGAGCCACGACACCCGTATCCTCGCTGGTGCCGGCGAAAGCCCTCCCCTGATTCCGAGCCGGGGAATTCCCGGAGGGGCGGGAAAGCAGGTTCAGGAGCAGGCATCCCCCACGCCGTCCGCGTCGGTATCGGCCTGGTCGGGATTGGAGAGACCTGGGCAGTTGTCGCAGGCATCGTCTGCGCCGTCACCGTCGCGGTCCTCGGCGTCCTCGGAGAGGACGAATTCGAAGGGGAGGGGGTTGCTTTCCACCCCCTCGGGAAGACGGGTGACTGTGACCTCGTAGGTGCCGAGGGGGAGACAGCGACCATCGGTGCGGGTCAGGGGGAGATTGAGCGAGAGGCGCAGCAGCGAGGTTCCCGGAATCGTCCGGTTGTTCTCCGCAGGGTCACGCCAGGTGCGTTGCGCCTCGCCCTCGCGCGTGATCTGAACCTCGAAACCCTGTCCCGCTCCGTTGACGACGTTGTCCCCGAAAATGTGGAGCAGATCTCCCGCCGCCACCGTGGGGGGAGCAAGGCTCGAGAGGAAGGGGGGCGCCTCAGGGGCGCTCTGCGCCGGGAGGCGGAGCGTGACGTGGGCTTCGTCCCTCTGGAGGTCGAGCAGAGCTTCCCCCGCGCCCAGGGCTCTCCCCTCCTCGTCCCGGACGACGAGGAGTGCCGTCTTCCCTACGGGCCAGGGGAAGCGCACCCGATCCTCGATCAGCGGGAGCCGCCGCCGGAAGGGCTGTGTATCCCGGACCTTCAGGGTCACGGGATCGGCCTCTACGACCTCGAGCACCCGGCCCACGCCCTTGGGGGTCACGGTCACTTCGACGTCGCCGCTCTCCAGGAGGACGAGGTCGAGTTCGGTCGTGCGTCCCGGAAGAATATCGACGCCGTCCTCCCCCCCGATACGGAAGGTCTTCCCCTCCTGATCGACGACCGACAGGAGGAAGGTCCGCTCCGTTCCCGTGAGGACCTCCATCGTCAGTTCGATCTCCCCCGGTCGAAGATCGATCCCACTTTTCCGTACTTCCTCGGCCGGCCGGTGCGCCTCCGGATACTCCACCCGCGCGATCACCTCCCGGATCTCGTCCATGCGGCCCAAGGGGGCAGGATCGAAATGGATCTCGATCCCCTCCGAACGCTCGTCCCCTTGCGGCGTGAATGACGCGCAGGCCGAAAGGAGGAAGAGGAGAGAGCCAAGCACGATCGTTGGACGCCATCCGCGCATCGTCGTTCACCTTCCCATGAGCGAGAGATTCGTTGATCGTTGCCGTTCCTTCCCCCATCCCATTCGAGAGAGAGGAACGGAGCTGATTGTGACAGAGCGAGGTGTACCCTGTCAACACCCCCCTCAGGGCAATGATTTCGGGTCGGTTGGCGGGGTACGTTGCAGCGAACATCTCCTCAACCCTCAACCTTACAGCCCTAGCGGTGCTTCTGGTGTTTCCTTTCGTTCTTCTCCCCAAAATCCTCGACGCCCAACTCGCAAACAGCCCCTACCCAATGATCCATCATGAGCGCGTCCTTCGCGTTCTCTACCCAAGTACGAAGATCGGGCCGGAAGGATACGTTCAGGGTTCGCTGCCCGCTTTCCTCGCCGGAAGGGGCGTGGTATATTCCAAGGAGGGAGATGGGGGAAATGGGAGGGCCTGGCCCAGGAGGAAGACGTCCGGGGAAAGGAGGGGTATCGTGAAATTTCCATACGGCCTGTGCGACTTCCG
>CAZTSL010000132.1:0-12440 GCA_964616915.1 uncultured bacterium | reverse complement strand
TCGATGCGATTGCCCTGTCCGGAAGGGCGTGGGGAGGAGATTTTTCGCGCCGATCGTGCTACAATCTTCCCTCGGAATCGTCATGCAATGGAGAAACGGAGATGGAGAAGCTCTGGGTCTGGCTCGAAGAGAAGGAGCGCCTCGATCGGGCGGGGCGATGGCTCGAGAGACATGGGCTGCTTGTGGCGATGCTCGTTTCGCTCCTGGCGCACGCGCCCGTGCTCTCCACGCGTCTCTTCCGGGGGAGTTCCTTTTCCCCGCTGGGGTTGCCGGCCACGACCCTCTTCGGGATGGCGGAGGAGCTGACCGATGCGGAGAAGCGGGCGCGCTTCGAGGAGTTTCTGCGCACACGCGCCCTCCTGAGCCGGGGGACGAAGGCACTCGTCCATTATGACGTGGCCGACACCGAACCGGCGGCCCACAAGATCGTGCGGGAGATTCTCGAGCGCTTCGCGGGGGGGGAACTCTCCCGAAGCGACCTCCATACCCTTCAGGAAGTCGCCACCCAGATCATGCAGAACGAGCAGTTCAAGGAGGTCTTCATCGACGCGGAGGGGGAGAACTTCGAGACCGAGATGCCGGAGGATATCGAACTCGATGGGATCGCGGCGGCGATCGTGACGAAGCGTTCCCCCCACTTCCACAAATGGATGGGCGCCTTCAAGGAGCATCTCACACGGGAGGAGGCGGCGCGGCTCCACTGGCCCGAGCGGCTCGTCATCCTCCCCCGGATCGGAGAGCGCACCGCGATCGAGGTGATCCTGGCGGAACGCTTCGAGAAGACGCTCTTCATCGACCACCGGGACGACAACGGTGTCGCGCGCTCGTGGGAGGAACTCTATCCCTTCATGGCGCACGCCCTCTTTCGCGGCAGTGGTGGAGAAGAGGAGACGCTTGCCGAGGAGATCGCGGCCTTCCGCTTCGAGATGGAGATCAACGAACGGCTCGCCAAGGAGGAATCGACGAAGGATCCGACGAGTTTCTACTACGCCAAGGCCAAGGCCCGGCGACGTATCGAAATCGGCCGCTTCCTCGCCTCGCTCGATCGGGGGAACGATCCTCCCCGCTTCTCGAAGTGCTACCCCGAGTATCCGATCACGGTGGGGACCCTGGCCGGCTGTGGGGTGAGCTACGCCGATATCGAGGGGATCGAAGTGCCGGAGAAGAACCGTTTCGGGCGCCAGTTCATCCTTGCACGCCGCTATCTGCGCATGATGGCGGAGTTGCACGAGGAATCGGACGTGCGTGACGTGCTCCATCCGCATTGGTACGATCCCGACCTTGGTGCCTTCGACGAACTCAATCTGATCGAACTCGTGCGGGTGCGCTTCGGGGGGGAGAGCGTCCCCTACCTCCTCCCCGGCTTCGTCCCCCCCGGCGACCGCCGCAAGATCATCGAGGAGGAGAAGCTCACCGAAGAGGGGGAACGGACCTATCAGCCCGAGATCCGGGAGCAGATGGCCGCCTGCAAGCTCCCCTACGAACAGATCGACGAATTTCACGACGAGGGGGAGGGGGTCTGCCCCCAGCCCTATAGCCTGAAGAAGGTGAAGGAAGAGAACTGGGAGGCCCTCGTGGCGGCGACGCGCAGCGCACTGGCCACGCTCGCCGAGCATCCCGTCATCCCGCTCCGGAGTTCCGAGGGGAAACAGGAGACGCTCACCTTCACCCTCCGCGAGATCGAAGGGATGGAGGATGCGCTCAACGCGCTCGACCGCCTCCACTTCAGTGACATCCTCGCCCGTTACGAGGGGATCGAGCGCCGTCCCCTCTGGTCTCCCAGTTTTCCCGCCTTCAAGAAGAGACTTCGATCGTGGATCATGGAGATGCCGATCCTCCTCACCTACCTCGAGAAGCAGCGGATTCTCTACTACCAGGACTGGCTCTTCTTCGAACTCTCCGATTTCCGGGTACGGCGCTGGCTCCAGTGGCAATGGCTGCTGCGAGCCTACGAGCGTGCCCACACGCGGGAGGAGAAGCTCTATGCCCTGGCGATGATGGCTGCGGAGAGCTGGCCCGAGGTTCTCAAAAACCTTGCCTCCCAGGGGAAGAGGCGCCGGGGGGAGGAAGAGGTGCGCTATACGCGCAACCAGCACTTCCTCTCGGAGGTGCACAGGATCCTCGACGAGAAGTTCAAGGCGCGCCCGAGGCTTCGGCCCTACCCGGAGTCCCTCCCCCTCGAGACGCTATCGAGCTACGATCCTGCGCTGGCGCGCAAGATCCGGCGGGCTTCGAGTTTCCTCCTCCCCTCGCAGGCGCGGCGGTGGATCTCGCGGCAGGATGCCTGGCCCGACGATATCGACCGTGTGGTCGAGGAGTTCACCCGTTTTCTCGATCCCGACGACCCGGAGGTCGTCTCGAACCTGTACTTCCTCTTCTTCGCCTTCGTCGTTCGCTCGCATCACTACCCATCCGGCCTGAGCAACGTTGCGGCGATCCTGAACCGGCACTACGACGATCGTGCCTTGCAGCGTTTCTATGCGCGGATGCGGGAGGTTCTCGACGAGCGGATGCCGCGGTTCGTGGAGAGCGAGCAGCGCTGGGTCCAGAAGGCGCTGCAGGCGCTTCGGGGGAAGCTCCTTTTCGGGGAGTGGCGTTTTGCCGAGGCGCTCTACGAAGCCGGGGGGGGGAAGGGGCGGCGCCCCCATCTCCCCCTCCTCGAAGCGTTTCGCGAGACCTACTTCTCCCTCCGCGATCTCGTCCGGCGCTCCCAGCAGGGAAAACTCTACGAGATGTTCGTGCCGGCTGGAACGACGCCGGAAGGGCTCGTGACGATGCGCCCCTTCACCGCGGTCCACCTCCGCTACGAACAGGAGTACTACATCCTCGACGCCCAACTCCTCGAGTTGCGCCAGGACCTCTTCCGGGCCTGGCAGGACGTCCATGCGCCGGAGACGAAGGCGGAGGATCTCCCGCCCGCGGAGAAGGAGGTGAAACTCTCCGAGGCAAAGGCCCGATTCGAGAGGTTTCTCCGCGAATCCCCCGGTCTCTTCTGAAGCGTTCCCTGCTGGGATCTCCCCCCCTGCCCCGGGCGATCCGAGGGACGACCTTGCATCTCGAAGGTCCTTCGCGTATGCTAAAGGGCGCGGGGCGCCGGGTTCGCCGGCATGGAATCGTGAAAGCCGCCTCTGCCCCGACCGGCAGCCCGCTCGAATGGTTCGCCGGGAATGCCTCGGGTAGCAGGGGCAAGCCAGGAGGAAAGGGTGAAGATGGCACGAGAGCGGGTCGGTATCGTGGGAGCCACCGGTGCGGTGGGTGAGGAGATCCTGGCCGTCCTCGAGCAACGGCGCTTTCCTGTTTCGGAACTTCGCCTCTTCGCATCGGAACGCTCGATCGGCACCAGACTCGAATTCCTTGGAGACGAGGTCGCCGTGGAGCGGCTCGATGCGGCCCGTTTCCGGGGTCTCGACATCGTCTTCTTCACCGCGGGTGCGGCGGTCAGCCGAACCTTCGTTCCAAAGGCCGTGGCCGCCGGTGCCGTGGCGATCGACAATTCGAGCGCCTTCCGGATGGAACCGGACGTCCCCCTCGTCGTTCCCGAGGTCAACGCCCATCGGATCGAAACGCACCAGGGGATCATCGCCAACCCCAACTGTTCCACGATCCAGCTCGTCGTCGTCCTCAAACCGATCCACGACGCGGCCCGGATCCGCCGGGTGGTCGTCTCCACCTACCAGGCCACGAGCGGAAAGGGGAAGCGCGCCATGGACGAACTGGCGCGGCAGACCGCCAACCTCCTCAACGCCCGGCCGATCGAGTGCCGGATCTTTCCCAAACAGATCGCCTTCAACTGCCTCCCTCACATCGACGACTTCGACGAGGCGGGCAACACCGTGGAGGAGCGCAAGATCGTCCAGGAGACGAAGAAGATCCTCGAGGATGATTCGGTCGCGGTGACCGCCACGGCAGTCCGTGTCCCCGTCTTCAACGGTCACAGCGAAGCCGTGAACATCGAGACGGCAAAGAAACTCGCCGCAGACGAAGTCCGCCGACTTCTGCGGGAGGCGCCCGGTATCCTCGTCGAGGACGACCCCCAGGCACTCGTCTATCCCACGAACGTGGCCTGCGGCGAGCAGGACGCCGTCTTCGTGGGCCGCATCCGGGAGGATCCCACCCTTCCCGCGGGCCTCAACCTCTGGATCGTGGCCGACAACCTCCGCAAGGGGGCGGCCCTCAACGCGGTGGAGATCGCGGAACTCCTCCCGTGAGACATCTGGGAAACGAGCGTGACAGCGGTGGGTAACGACCGTGGCGTTCCCCCCCCCGAGATGCGCTCAGGAGGGGGCCTCTCCCGCGCGCCACATCGAGGCCCGATCCTTGCTTGTCGTTTCCATTTCCCGGGGAAAGGGGGGAGCGAGCCCTCCCGAGACGAAGAGCGATTCCCCATACGAGACAACCCTGATGAATCGAGTTGCGGAGTGTGCGTCATGATGCAGAACTGGCGGTCCATGGCAGGATGGATCCTTGCCCTGCTCCTCTTGTCACCGCAGGCGGGGTACGCGCAGCGTTTCAGCAAATCGGTGACGATCGAGGGGATCGACGGAACGGTCGCCGCCGTGGACGCGGTGGAGGGAGACGATCGCTACTTCTTCTATATCACCGATCAGGGGGAGGTGGGTGCCATCGACCTTTGGGAACGACGGGTGGCGACGGTGGCCAACATCGGGGCGAGCAACCCGAACGATTTCGCGGTCGTGCGCTTCGCGCCATCGGAGAGCGTGATCCGGCTCAAGAGCTACTTCGTCGATGGGAGTTCCACGCTTCGTTCGATCGGATTCGATCCGCTCACCCGCACCTTCGCCGTGGCCAACACGATCACCCTCGCCAGTTCGGGGAGTGCCTCGATGCTGGCCAAATCGACGGATCACCGGTACATCTTCGTCCATTCGGCCACGGATTCCTCCCTTTTCGTCGTGAACACGCAGACGACGACGGACACGGAGAGCAACCTCATCGACTTCGCGCCCGGCGAGGGGACGGAGGAAGACCCGGCCGATCCCTTCCCCGTGGGGCAGACGCCGGTGGACATCGTGGCGGCGCCTGCGGCGGAGGGGGGGTATCATCTCTTCCTCCTCTCCCAGGGGACGGTGCAGTCGGAATCGATCCTCAACGTCTACGGCGTGAATCCCACGACGCCGCAGGCCGACCAGATCGCCACGATCCCCTCCGACCTGAGTGATGCGCTGGGGGTCTATCCGGGGCGCCTGGCCGTCTCCGAGAACGGACAGCGGGTCTACGTCTTCAACGAACGCAAGGAGAGCGAGGGGGAGAGCCGGGGGGGGAGCATCGCCCTGGTCGGCGGCGCTTCCCCCTTCTCGATCACGGCGACGCTTGCGGTCGAGGATCTGGCCGACGGGCTCGAACAGTTCCTTCCCGATTCCCTGACCTTGAGCGGGGTCTTCTCGCAGCAGGAGACGAACTCGACAGAGACGCTCTTCCTGGCCGGGACCTTCCAGGCGCTCGGTGTCTCCACGCAGGGGATCGCCATGATCCCGAGTTCCTTCGTCGCCTCCCAGAGCGGCGACCCCGAGCTGATCGAGATCTCCTCGCTCGCCTCCCCCTCGAACAAACCGGTGGTCGCTGCCGGGAATGGCTTTCTCGCCACGGTGGCGGGGGGGCGGATCGTGATGCGGACCGAGAACCCGATCGTGACGATCACGAAGGAACTCACGAAGACGAGTTTCACGACGGCGGACCCGGAAACGGGGATCCTGGGCTTCTCCTCCGACGAGGACGGCACCTACACGATCCGCGTGCAACGGATCGGCGCCACGAGTTCCGCCTCGGTCGCCTCCGGGAACGTGACCGCCGGTGAGGAGGTCTCCTTCGAACTGAAGGCCGAGCACTTCACCGCCGGGGAGGGGAGCTACGAACTCGTCATCGCCGTCACCGACGCCGAGGGCCACACCGGCCGGATGGTCACGCAGGCCCGCAAGGACGACTGTCCCGGCGAGGTCCCCGATGCCGTGGCCCTGCCGGGGGACCGCAACGTCACGATCACCTGGAATACGCTCACCGCCGCCGATATCGCCGAATACCGTCTCTTCTTCAAGGCGGGTTCGATCACCCGCGAGGAGGTCCTCACGACGACGGAGGAGGAGCGGGGCGACTGCGTGACGATCAACGATCTCATCGCCGGCTTGAACGTCTCCTCCCTTGGAGAGGGCCAGAACAGCGTCACGGTGGGGGATATCACGATGGTCATCGTCGAACAGCCGAGCCAGGACAGCGGCACGACGACGACGACATCGTCTTCTTCATCTTCCTCGAGCGACACCTCCGGAACCTCGGACACGCAGGCCTTCGCCCAGGAGGAGGTCGATCTCGGCGGGGGGGAGACCACCCAGGACACGATCGCATCGGTCCAGCTCTCGGTGAAGATCAAGGGGCTGGTCAACGGAACGCCCTATTCAGCCTTCGTGCTCGGCGTCGATGAGGGGGGGAAACTCTCCGGTTCCGCGAAGATCCTCACCGCAACCCCGGCCCGCACCTTCGGGGCTGCGGAACTCTCCGGGGATGGTGGATGTGGCGTGACAGATGGGCGTGCAGGGGGCAGCCTCCTCCTCCTTCTCCTCTTGCTCCCCCTTCTGTTCGGCAGGAGACGTTTTCTTCTCATCCCCCTCCTCCTCTTTGCGCTGACCGGACGGGCCGCGGCCCACGAGGCACCGCCCTTCCCCGCGACTTCGGAGGAAGCGTCCGATGCCCACGAAACGATGGAAGGGGAGACTACCCCCGCGCAAGGGGAGACGCCGGCCGCCCGCTCCCATGCCGCACCCACCTCCCCCCCCCGCCTCGAGAAAAATGGGACGACCGGAGAGGAGGACGCTGGAAAGAGGCAGGGAAAACCCCGGCCGGCCCTCCACATCGAGAAGAATGCGGGGGCCGATGAGGGGATCGTCGGAGAAAGTCCCCGGGAATCCCGTCTGGCCCTCCGTGAAACCCCGGAGACCTCGCTCGAATTCGAAACCCGGCCGCAACGGGAGGAGGTTTCTCGTTTCACCTTCGATCTCATCGAGGTCGGTTGGTATTTCCCCACGAGCCGGAACGTCAGGGACGTCTACGGCCGGAAGTGGCTCGAGCGCTACATGCTCGGGCTTGGGTACCGTCTCACCTCCGCCCTGACGATCGATTTCGGAAGTGGGTTCTTCAAGGAGGGGGGGACCGCCCTGACCGAGACGCGGGGGGAGAGTGGTGATGCCACCGATCTCATCCTCGTTCCCCTCCGGCTCGATCTTTCCTGGCACTACCTCCGGCATCCGGATGCCTGGTTCGTCCCCTTCGTGGGGGCTGGTCTCGACGGCTACGTCTGGATCGAGCGGCGGGAACCGGACCAACGGCTCAATGGCTTCAACTATGGTTTCCATGGCCGTGCCGGCATGAAGTTCCTGCTCGATCCTCTCGGCCGTTCCTCTGCCAACCGTCTTCGAAAGTCCTGGGGGATCGAGCACACCTACCTCACCATACAGGCCGAGTATGGACAACTCGACGACTTCGGCCAGAACGGCCTCGATCTCTCCGGCCTCTTCTCCTCCGTGGGGATCCAGTTCTCCTTCTAGCCTGATCGCAGGGGGAGAACCGCTTCCTCGTCGAGGTCCGGCCGACGGCGACCTTCGATCGTCCTCGATCGTCCTCGATCCTCATCCCTCCTTCATCCCTCCTTCATCCCTCCTTTTCCCACGATCCGCTCGAAGCCAGGGGAGACGCCGGCCAAGGTGCGAAGTCGCAGGCCCCCGTCGTACTGCATCTTCCCTGAGAAGTCTTCGATCCGGTGAAGCGCGGGGTTTGGGAGAGAGGAGCATGGGGGGCGCCGCAGGGCGGGGGATCGGATGAAAATCGCCGGAGGAGGGGAGGAGGGGGGATGAAAAAGGAAGGGCACGACACAAAGCCGTGCCCTTCCCTGGGAAGGAGGAGGGAGAACTATCGGAGGTTGCGTAGCGGCATCGCCTTCACGACCGCCGTGTAGGTGTAGGCGATATCCCGTTCACTCGCCGTGTCGTTCTTGGAGACCGAGGGCGCGAAAAGGGTGCGCGTCAGGTCGATCGAAAGACCGGGGAGCCGCTTCGTGAGATCGACGGAGAGCCCGTGCGTGTTCGCGAAGCGATCCTTGGGATCGTTGGAGAGGGCAACGCCGAAGTACTTCGTGATTCCCTTGTCGATCCGCTCCTCTCCGAGCCATACGGAGAGGGGTGCATAGACGCTGAGGGCGACGAGGTCGCCGAAGTTTCGTTCCTCGAGAGCGGAGAGGGAGAGGGAGAGGTTGAGGCCCACCCCGGCGGAGAGTCCCACGAAGGGGAAGCGGGCCTTTCCCCGACCCCGATCCTGGGCATCCCCACTTCGGGCGCCGCGGGGGTTCTGGATCCCGACGCCGAGCATGAAGTTCGCACCGAGGTTCACCCCGAGCAGATCGTAGCCCCCCGCAACGTCGGGACGCGTCAGTTCATGCCCGAGCGTGTCGGTCACCCCCACGATTCGGTCGTATTCCCGAACGATCCCGAAGGTGTTGCCGCCCGCCTCGCGGACGCCGACGATCCGGTGATCCGTATCGTAGTCGAAGGAGAGGACCGGTTCGCCCTCGAGGAGCAACGTATCGAGGTCCCCGAAGCGTCCCTCGGTGAACTCGAGGGAGAGATCCCCGAGGGTGATCCGGAGTGATCCCTCGGTAGGGATCACCTCGGAGGCCGCTTCGAGGTCGTCGGCCACATCGAGTACCCCCTCGATGAGGGCATCCTGCATGCGCAGGAGCACTTCTTCGGCACGCACGAGGGCTTCCGGGCTGTCGGCGGCGGAGAGTTCGGTCAATCTCCCCTCGAAGCCTTCGAGATCGACCCCTGCCACGCCTTCTCCCAGGAGGGCCTCGGCGAGGCGGTCGAAATGTGGCGAAAGCTCGATACCCGGTGTGGCGCCCGTGTCCATCCGGTTCCATGCCTCCCCCCCTGTGCCGTAGAGCCCTGCCATCGTCCCCTCGGCGAATTGCGTCTCGAGGAGCGTCTCCATCCGGGAGGGGGGGGCGTCGGGTTCGAGCAGGACGGCCAGACTCGCACTCTGAGGGGAACTCCCCAGAATGACCTGCGCTTCCTCGAGGTGAAAGAGCGTGCTCGACACTTCGAGGGGGGAGGCCTCCTCCCCTTCTCCGGCACACCCCATGGCCACGAGGGAGAGGATGACCATTCCAGCGGCGATCGTGATCCATTTCGAAGACATCGTAAGCCTCCATATCTATCGCATATCACGGAGCAGCCTGCCCCATGTTTCGTTCCGGGCCGGGATGACGCACCGTGTTAGAGCAAGGGATATGCCATCTCTCCATCCTCCCGGAGGGAGCGTGGTGCGTTGTTCTGGGCATCCCTCCCATGAAGCGGGTCTTCGCGGGAGATCGCCCGTATGGCGATGGAGGGATCGTTCCCCCTCCGGGCGGAAGGATGTCGGGTTTTCCTGCAAGGGTTGTGGTATGGCACGACATGCGGAAAGGGGGCGTGGAAAAAAAACTTTAGTTCCTCGCGGTCATTGCCGATGAAGGAGAAAGAAGAGACCAGGAATCCACTCCATTGCACTCGATTTCGTCTTCGCGAGGTTTGCGTCGTTGCAGCGCCGTTCCTGCGCCCAGAGCGCCGGGGGGACACGGCAATGGGACGCAACGACATGTTTCGGCCCTTCCCGCGCGGGGATCGTGCGAGCATCGAGGCTCGGAGGAGCCGGGCGGGGAGGGGATCCGCCGAGGAATCAAGGAGATCGACCGGTGTCTATTCATGAAATCCTGGAACATCACCAGAAGAAGATCCTGACGGAACGGATGCGCCGGATGGAAGGGTGCGGCAAGGGGAGGACCCCCTTCAGCGAAGAGACGACGATGAATGCCGCCGAGCGGTATGCCTGGCTTGGGCTCCAGGCCTACTGGTACGGCCGCTGGCGCGACGCCGTGCAGCACTTTCAGACCTTCCTGAAAATCTGGCCGAAGAGTGACTACCGGGAGGATGCGCTCTACCTCTACGGCGACGTGCTCGCCCGGCACAAGAAGGCGTGCCGGCGCGTCTTCGAGGAGGCGCTCTCCCGTTTTCCCGATTCCCCCTACATGCCGATCGCGCGGATCGAGCTTGGGGAGTATTTCCTGAACGACCGGCAGTACGCCGAGGCCGAGGCGACCTTTCGCAAGGCCCGCGAGGTGATCGAGGAGAAGAGTACGCTGCACGATTATGCCACGTTGCGTCTGGCCGAGAGTCTCCTGGGGAGCGGAGCGGGAGAGGAAGGGATCGGACTCCTCGAGGCGCTCGTCGATGCGACCTTCCAGTTCGACATCCTCCGCGAGGCGCTTCTCCTCCTTGGACGGTGGTACTTCATGCAGGGGGAGGACAGGAAGGCCTTTGCCGCCTACGCCAAGGTCAGACGCCTCTGGCCGGAGAAGCTCGATCAGATGCCGGGGCAGCTCTTCATCTATGCCCAGGCCGCCCTCAATATCGGCGCTTTGACGCAGGCCCGGGAAGCCTTCCTGAAGTATACGGAGCGTGCGCCGGAGGGAACGATCCGCGACATCGCCCAGATCTGTTGCGGGGACATCGCCCGGCATATCGGGAAATCGGGGATGGCCGGACGCCACTACAAGCGCGTGAACTTCAACGATGGGACGACCGGTCTCATCGCCAGGATGCGGCTGGCGGATCTGATCGCAGAGACGGCCCCGAATGGCGAGAAGGGGAGCTTCCTTCCCCAGAGTATCGCGACGCTTGAGGATGTCGTCGAGGAGTGCCGTCATCCCCGGCTCAGAATATTCGCGCTCTGGCAACTGGCGCTTCGTCAGGTCGATGCCGGGATGCCCCATGCTCGGGATGCGCTTTCCACGCTGTGGCGTCTGATCGTCTCCGATCCTGACGGGAAGTTCGTCGGCGCGGCCAAGGAGGCGTATGGGAAGATTCTTCTCTTCGTGGCCGCTTCCCTCCTCGGTTCGGGGAAGCTCGTCGAGCTGTGTGCTCTCGATGCCGAGATCGAGGAGGAATGGCTCGACCGGAAGACCCGATCGATCTATCTCCAACTCCTTGCGGAGGGATACCGACGTGCCGGGGCTTACGAGGAAGCGCTCACCCTCTACGAAGCGCTTGGATCGGAGGGAGCGCTCGCCGATGCCCTTCGCTTTCGGGTCGGCCGTCTCCGCCTCCAGAGTGGCGATGCGGGGGGTGCGGTGGCTCATTTCGAGCGGTACCACGCAGCCACGGAAGAACCTGCCGAGCGGGGGCGGATCGCCTACTGGCTCGCCCGTTCGCTCGTGGCGGCCGGGAAGGGGGAGCGTGCGATTCCCTTCTTCCGGGAAGCCGCTGCTTCGGGGCTCGGGAAGGGCTACCGGCTGGCCGCGATCCATGAGCTGGCCCGCCTCTTCGAATCCCTCGATTCCTCTCCCCGGGCCATCACGGCGTACCACGACTACCTCGATGCGGCGCGGGAAGCGGGGATCCCATGGATCTGCCACACGCAGCACCACCTCGGCGATCTCCTCTACGAGGCGGGGCATTTCGAGGAGGCGGCCGAGCGGTACCACGAGGCCGTCGTCTCCGCCTACGTGCCGGGGCGGGGCGACTGGAGCCTCTACCGGATGGCGGAGTGTTACCGCCACATGCACGACGAGCGGCAGGCCTACCAGACCTTCATGAAGGTCGCTGCCGAGAGTCGGGACGAACGGCTCGTCACGCTCGCCAACCAGACGCTTGCACAGCTCCATCTCCCCCAGGCCGAGGCTCGGGAAGCGGGAGAGGGGGAGGGATGACCACGGGAATCGCGGGAGGGATCACGATGCGAGGGAACGTACTCGAAATGCTCCTCGAGAATTGTCGCAGGGAGGAAGCGAAACGGCACCGGGAAGTCGAGGAATGCCTCGAAGAACTCGCCGCGAGCCGGGACGCCGGGGAGGAAACTTGTGGGAGGGCTTCCTTTCCGGTCGAGCGAAGGCTCCGGGAAGCGCTCGATCGGCTCGACGAAGTCCGCCGCGACTGGAACGAACTGAGCCGCTTGCTCGCCCCACGGCATGCCGGGACGGATGTTCCGTTGCCTTCCGCTCCGATGGGGGGAGGGCATCCCTTGCCAAAGGAAGCCTCTGCCGTTCATTCGTTCGTCGAGAGAGAATCGGGAATCGGGGAGCATCGGCTCGATGAGGTCGTGGGGTAGGAGGCAGGCGAAGCATCCGAGGAGACCTCCTCGTCGTCCTTTCCCGCCGCAGCCAGTGCCTCCTCTCGGCTCGGAGTGAGGGTTTTCTGAAGCGTGACTTCGAGCGTCTCGATCGACCCATCTCGTGACGCGTCTTGGCAATTGACCCCATACGAGACGCAGGTAGGTTTTCCCCAGAATTCCAAGAGAATCGAGCGCGCTATTCTGGTGTAGAGGCGGGTTTCAAACCCGCCCCTGCTTTCCCACGATACGCCTCCCAAAGTCCCACTTTCGTGACGTGTACCCATCGTTTC
>CAZTSL010000131.1:0-12456 GCA_964616915.1 uncultured bacterium | reverse complement strand
CGAACTGCGTTCCCTGCCATCGGGTGGGGGGGATCGCCGGGAATCCCCATCCACCAGGATGGTCCACGAAACTCGATCCGCGTGAGGATCGGGTCTGTCTTTCCTGCCACCGTTGAAGGCCCTCCGGATGACCGGTATCGCTCCCGGGGGAGAACGTACCGTGACGAAGTGTTCCTTTTCTCCAGCCATTCACCTGCCGCAGAAAAATCAGCGCTAAAATTTTAGCGGTGCAGAAAAATTTCAGCAGTGTAGAAGAATCTCCAGCACGACGCCAGGGGTAGGGACGATCATTTTTTGTCCGATCCTTTTCAGAAAATTCCGAAGCATCCGCCGGTTTTTCCAGGGGTTGAATGGCGGGGACGCTGGGAACGTATCGGAAGGGGATTCCCCGGATGGAAATTCTGACATTTCTATCCTTTTCTTGGACTGGTTTATGCTTGTCGAAAGCGGGCAGTCCGCCTCATTCCGAGGGAGGGCTCCTCCGTTGAGAGAGGAGAAAAGGATATTCAAAAAATTTCTTGACATCCCTCTGGGAGGGGTTCCAGCTCTACGCTCCGGATGTCGCAGGATACCCCCATACAGGCGTTTCACCGGCGAAGCGCACAACGAGGCGGAACGCACAACGAGGAGGGAGGGTGAGCGAAGATGAAGCGGTTGGCGGGTGGTCGTATCGCAGGTTGCATCGTGATGCTCCTCTGGCTTTCGACCGGGTGTGATCTGGGAGGCGGGGGAGGGGGGGGGCCGGAGACCGTCGTGCCCGGGCGTCGTCCCCTTCCGGCGCGGGCGACGCCCATCAGCGATCCCGTGGCACGCGGGAAAGCCCTCTACGAGCGGATGGGGTGTGCCCTCTGTCACGGAGAGGAGGGCAGCGGTGGCGTGGCCAATCCGAACAGCGAGACCGGGGGAAAAATTGTGGGGCTCACCCTGGTCAAGGAGGGGTACTCCGAGGCGGAACTCGTGGCCAAGATCGGAACGGGGGTGCCCAACGTGGGGCGCAAGGATCCCGGAAAAGCTCCTCCCCCCTTGCGGATGCCGGCCTACGCCACGTGGTTGAGCGAGGAGGAACGCCACGACCTGGCCGCCTATCTCTTCAGCCTCTATCCCAAGGATCGGGAGAGCGAGGACGACTGGGACGAGTGACGCCTCCCAAGATGGAACCTTCTCCAGGTGGGAAACGATGCACGCCGGCCCCCATATGTGGAGAAGGATGACCAGGGGGGCGAAAGCCTTCGGGCAGCCCTCTGATCCGGGAGCGAAAGTGCCCTGCTGCTACGGGATCTACGCATCAGTTGCGGGGGAGGAGAAACCGTGAAGAAACGCGATCTCACCATAGGGTGTGCCCTCTTTTTTCTCGTGGGGATCGGTATCGGAGGATTCTTCACCGAGCGCAGGTCGGTTCAGCCCTATCCGTACAACCACCGGGTCCATACCGCGAAGGCGGATTGTACCCTTTGCCATCGTGGGGCCCGCACCGGGGTTCACGCGGGAATCCCCTCGCTCGAGGTCTGCACGGGGTGTCACGCCACGGCGCCGGGGAAGAACCCGACGCCGGCCCAGGTCGCGCTCTGGGAGGCGGCCAGACGGGGGGAGGCGCCGCCGTGGAACCGGATCTACAAGGTGCCGGCGCACGTCTATTTCTCCCACCGCCGGCACGTGATGCTCGGCCAGATCGAGTGTGTCACGTGTCACGGGGAAATGGGAGAGCGGGAGCATCCGCCCGAGTTTCCACTGAAACGGCTCAAGATGAGGGATTGCATCTCGTGCCATGAGAAGGAGCGGGTGACGGCGGACTGTACCGCGTGTCACCGGTGAGCCGCGGCGAGGACGCTTTCCAGCGAGGACGCTTTCCAGAAGGAGAGGAGGGACGATGAGGCGACGCGACTTTCTCTATCTGCTCGGTAGCGCGACGGCGGGCGTGACCCTGGGAAGCCTGGGGTTGGGGCGGGTGCTCCCCCCCAGCGCCTCCCCCGTGCCTGCGGGATCGGGGGATTTCGCCATTCCGTCGGAGCGGGAGGTGGTGAGCATCTGCGGGGGGTGCGCGGCGGGATGCTCCGTGCGGCTGCGAATCGTGGACGACCGTCTGGTCGGGATCCGGGGCAACCCCCTCTGCCCGGTGGGGAACGGTGGCGTCTGCGCCCGCGGGATCTCCGAGATCGAGGCATTCTACGATCCGGACCGTCTTCTGGGCCCCGTGGTCCGGGAAGGGGATCGGGGGAGTGGACGCTGGAAACGGATCTCATGGGAAGAGGGGCTCTCGCGGGTTGCGAGCGCCCTCTCGAAGATCGTCCGGGAAGGGGGGGGGGAACGAATCGGAGCCGTCTTCTCCTCGGGGAAGGGCTCCACGAGCGCGATCTTCGAGCGTTTCCTCGGGGCGATGGGTTCCCCCCATCTCTACCACGTGACGCATCTGCGGGATGAAGCCGCGCTCCCCTTCGCGGCCCATGCGTTTGGAGAAGCCCGTCCCTACGGCTACGACCTGCGGCACGCCGATCTCATTCTCTCCTTCAATACTCCGCTGCTGGAGGGGTGGCTCTCTCCGGTGTACGTGGCGCACGCCTTTGGGAGGGGGAGACGGCGCAAGGGGGGGAGGCTGGCCTTCCTCCATCTTTCCAGCCGGCTCTCCCCCACGGCGATGCGTGCGGACCGGTGGATCCGCTGTGCGCCGGGGGGGGAGCCCCTCGTGGCGTTGGGGATCGCAAGCGCGATGCTCCGGGAAAAGCTCGTCGATCGGGAAGCGCTCCAGGGGATCCAGGGGCTCGATCCCTGGATCGATGCCCAAGGGGTGCGGCACCCGGGGTTGCGAACGCGGCTCATCGCGGAGAATACCCCCCACGAGGTCGCCCGGAAAACGGGGGTTTCCGAGACGGAGATCCTCGCCCTGGCCCGGCGTTTCGCCGCGGCCCGAGCCCCGGTGGCGATCGGGGAACAGACCGCGGGTTCCGCCGGGATCCCGGGGCTGGGCGCGGTCCATCTCCTGAACGCGCTGCGGGGGCGGATCGGCGCGCCCGGCGGAGTCTTCGTGGCACAAGAGGCCCCGGTGGAGGAACTCCCCGGGAAAGGGGGAGGGAAACGTCTCGACGCGCCCCCCGCGACCCCGCTTGCCGGCACCCCGATCTGGCGGGCCCTGGAGGGGGTGGCCGCCCAGGGGGGAAACGTCCCCTTCGATCTCCTCTTCCTCGAGGACGGTGCCGCGCTGGGAGATCTGACGAAGAGGGACGGCGCCGCCGGACTCCTGGGGAAGATCCCCCTCATCGTCTCCTTTGCCACCTCCCTCGACCGATCGGCCGAGTTTGCGGATATCATCCTCCCCGCCACGACGAGGTTCGAGGAGGATTGCGACGTGGAGGTGGCCGCGGCAGGGGCTTTCACCGCCGTGGCCGCGGCGCATAGAGCCCTCGGACCGCTGCTCGATGGTCGCCCGATCGCGGAGACGGCCCTGGCCTTGGGGAAACGGCTCTCCCTCCTGCCCCCGGGTTTCCCGAAGGATGCGGGCGAGGCCGTGGAACACCGCCTCGGGGGGCTCTTCCGGAGCAACCGGGGGATGCCCTACGGCACGCCCTTCCGGCGGGCCTGGACGGCCGAGATGGAAAGGGCGGGGTGGCGGATGCCGGAAGCGCAGGACGAACGGAGCTTCGTGGCACGGGTCTTCGAGGCGGGGGGATGGGTCGATCCCTCCACGCCGGGGTGGCGGCCGAGCCCGCACAGGCCCTTCCGCCTCGCGGTCGCGGGGATGAAGGAAGGGGAAGATCCCCTTCACCCCGAAACGACCGCTCCGCCGGTGCCGGTGGGGGTGAACCTCCTCCTGGTCCCCGTGCCGGTCGGAGCCTTTGCCGGGCGGGGGACGCCCAACCGCCCCTCCCTCCTCGAGATCGCCGCTCCCCACGTCCATGGGGCATACCGGGTCTGGGCGGAGTTCCATCCACAAGACGCCACCCGCCTCGGCATCGAGGAGGGGGCGGCGGTGACGCTCTCCAACGGGAAGGCGCAGATCGTCGCTTCCGCACGGATCACCGCCGGGATTCGCCCCGGAACGGTGGCGGTCCCCTTTGCTCCCACTGCCGGAGGGGAGGGCCGGTTCGCCGCCAAGTGGGGCCCGGGTGCGGAAGCGCTCTTCCCCCCCCCCGCCGGCCCTTTCGGCGGGTTCCGGATCGCCCGTCCCGTAACCGTCACGATATCCGCGAGGAGGGAAGCCTGATGACACGATGGGCCATGGTCATCGACCTCGACGCCTGCACCGGTTGCGGTGCCTGCACCGTTGCCTGCCGGCAGGAGAACAACGTTCCGATCGCCGACGAGGAAGCCTTCTTCCAGGGCCGCAACCTCGATTGGATCCAGCTCGTGACCGAACTCGAGGGGGATTACGAGACCCTCGAAGCGAGGCAGTACCCCCTGCTTTGTCTCCACTGTGACGAGCCGCCCTGCATCAACGTCTGCCCGGTGTGGGCCACCTACCGGGATGCGGAGGGGATCGTGGGACAGATCTACCCTCGCTGTATCGGCTGCCGCTACTGCACGAACGCCTGCCCCTATTCCGTGAAGGCGTTCAACTGGTTCGCCCCCTCCTGGCCTGCGGGGATGGAACGCCGGCACAATCCCGACGTGTCGGTTCGCCCCAAGGGGGTCGTCGAGAAGTGTACCTTCTGCGTGCATCGGCGCCAGAAGGCCAAGGAGGAGGCCCGGGTCGAGGGGCGGGCGTTCCAGGAACGGGACTACGTGCCCGCCTGCGTGGAGATCTGTCCGGCGCAGGCGATGGTCTTCGGGAACCTCGACGATCCGAACTCCGAGGTGCATGAGCTGGCGATGCGGCCCGATGCCGAACGCCTGCTCGAAGACCTGGGCACGGAGCCGAAGGTCGTCTTCCTTCCCAGCCGGAGAGGAGGTCAATGATGACGGACCATGCTCGAACCTCCGAGGGGGACGCCCCCCCCGTTGCCCCCATGACGGAGCACGAGGCAAAGATCTTTGCGCCGATCGTCCATACGGGTCGCGGCTTCAAGATCCTGATGTTCCTCCTCGCCGCCTGCTCCGCCTGGGCCCTCACGGCCTGGATCTGGCAGATCCAGCATGGACTGGGGGTCACCGGTCTCTACCGCCCCGTCTACTGGGGGATCTATATCACGAACTTCGTCTTCTTCATCGGGGTGAGCCATGCGGGCACCCTGATCAGCGCGATCCTGCGGCTCACGAAGGCGGAGTGGCGAAGGAGCGTGACACGGATGGCCGAGGTGATCACGGTGATGGTGATTGTTTTCGGCGCAGGGAGCGTGATCGTCGATATGGGACGGCCCGATCGGGTGTTGTATGTCATCCGGCACCCCCATTTCCGCTCTCCCCTCCTGTGGGATGTCTGCTCGATCACGGTCTATCTGACCGGCTCCACGATCTACCTCTTCCTCCCCCTCCTCCCCGATCTCGTGCGGCTCGAGCGTCATATCGGCGGATGGCGGGGGCGCCTCTACCGCTTCCTGCGGATGGGCTACACCGATACGCCGCAGCAGCGGCATCGGCTCGAGAAGGCGATCTCGGTGTTGATGGTCGCGGTGATCCCGATCGCGGTCAGCGTGCATACCGTGGTCTCGTGGGTCTTCGCGATGACGATCCAGCCGATGTGGCACTCGACGATCTTCGGCCCCTACTTCGTGGCTGGCGCGATCTTCAGCGGAATCGCCGCGATCCTCACCTTCATGGTGATCCTGAGGCGGGTCTATCACCTCGAGGAGTACATCCGGCCGATCCACTTCGACTACCTCGGCCGTCTCCTCCTCGTGATGACGCTCTTTTGGCTCTACTTCACTTTTGCCGAGTATCTCACGACGTGGTATGGCAACGAACCGCAGGAGATCCAGGTATTCCGGGCGAAGCTCTTCGGGGCCTATGCCGTTCCCTTCTGGACGATGTTCACGACCTGCTTCGTGATCCCCTTCTCGATCCTCGTCTTCCGGCGTACGCCGGGGTGGATCCTGATCGCGAGCATCAGCGTGAACATCGGGATGTACCTGGAGCGTTACACGATCGTGGTGCCTACCCTCATCAACCCGAGGATCCACCTGAACAACGCGGTCTATTCTCCGTCGTGGGTCGAGTGGTCGATTCTGCTGGGGTGCATCACGGCCTTCCTCTTCCTCTATCTTGCGTTCACGAAGGTGTTCCCGATCGTCTCCGTGTGGGAAGTGGAGGATGGGATCGAGAATGGGCTTCGGGAGTCGGAGGAACGGGTGAAGTCGTATTTTCCGCTCGGAGGGGAGGAATCATGAAGGTACGGGTGGCGCACGTTTCGCTCTTCGTTCTCTTGCTCTTCGGGGTCCCCCCCGCCGCCGGGGAGACGTTCCCCCTCTCGGGCGATCCCTTCGAGGCCGTGGAGCGTTTCGAACGCTTCGGTTGTGTCGAGTGTCATGCGATCGGCACGGAAGGAGAGGGGGAGAAGGCGGGACCCAACCTGGGCGCGCTCCACCAACGGGCGAGTTTCATGGCCGGCACGAGCAGTTTCTGGAACCATATTCCCGGCATGAGCAGGAAGATGGCGGAGTCGCGCCTCTCCTGGCCCCAGATCGGGGGGGAGGATCTCCTCGATCTCGTGGCCCTCTTCACCACTTATCCCTATTACCTGACCCGCCTGCGCCACCGCGGAGACCCGGAGCGGGGAAGGCTCCTCTTCCAGGAGCGGGGGTGCGTCTCCTGCCACCCCTTCGACGCCACATCGAAGCTGGCGCCCCCGTTCGCCTTCGACACCTCGATCCTTCAACTCGCCCGCATCTTCTGGAGGCATGGAGAAATCGTGAAGGGCGAGAGGAACCGTCGCCCATTCCGGGAAGGAGAGATGGCCGACATCGTCGCTTTTCTGGAGTCGTCGGCCCATCGCCGGAGATTTCCCGAAACGTTTACCCGCCCCGGGGCACCGGACAGAGGGCGGAGTGTATTCCAGGCAGCCGGGTGCGGAAGATGCCACGAATCTCAACGAAAGGGGGTGAGAAGAAAGGGGAAAGGGGCACCCGCCCCGTCGGAGTTCCACCTGATCGACGACACCGATGTCCCGGCGGTCCTCTGGAACCATGCCGTGGCGATGCGCACCGATCTCCAGAGGACCGGTCTTTCCCTCAAACCCTGGAAGAACGAGGATCTCGCCGATCTGATCGCGTACCTCTTCTTCGCCGGCTTCATCGATCCGCCCGGCGATCCAGACCGGGGCGAGACGATCTTCCAACAGAAAGGGTGCTCCCAATGCCACACCACGGGGGGGGGATCGGAAGACGACCGAGGGGAGGAACGGATCCGGATCTCGGGTGCCGAGACCTCCTGGGATGTGCTGGCCATGATGTGGCGCAAGGCACTCCAGATGAGAGAACGAATGGTGAAAAAACAGATCGAATGGCCGAAGCTGTCACCGCAGGAAATGGCAGATCTTACGGCATATCTTGCCCGGAGTCGCATCGAAACTTCGGACAAATAGAAATAGGTCTCACTGCTTCCGCTGCATGACCCGCGATCGCGTTGGACTCTTGCGGAGCGCTCGGGATTCCCGTCATTGGACGAGGGTCGTGAACTCGAGACCCCCTCGGGTTCGCTCCGTACGGAGGAGGGAAGATCCCCTCGCAGCAAAGGAGGCGTTTCCATGAACTTCTACCACTCCAGTTCCCTGCTTGCGTTCCTCTTCTCATGTGTGCTCCTCTTCCTTCCGTTGCATCGCACGGCGCACGCATCGGAATCCGGGGGATCGACGGAGCTTGGGGCACGCGCCTCGATCCCGGAGAGCCGGGTTGCGATGGCCGATGCGGAGGAAACGGGTGAGAACGAAGAGGAGGAAGACGACGACTGGGAGACGACCGGTCCGATCGATCGGACGGTGCATCTCTCCGGCGTGCTCCAGGCTTCCTTCCGATCGACCCTCTACGACGAGGAGACGCTTCCCGGCGGGGGAGAGATCGAATCGGAGCACACCTTTCAGATCGAGCACACCCATCTCAAGTTTTCCGGCGATCTGAGCGAGCACGTCTCGTGGGAGATCATGCCCTGTGTCACGCACATGAACGACTTCAGCGTGATCCTGGCGAACTTCAGCTATCGGTTCGATCCCAGGCTCCAGGTGACCTTCGGCCGTTTTCTCCTCCCCTTCGGGCAGTTCAACCTGCGCAGTCTTCCCGGGACCTACCAGACGGTCTCGCGTCCGCTCCTCTACCAGAGCCACGAGGATCGGATGATCCGCTTCGACGACGCGACGCCCTCGAATTTCATCTTCACGCCCCGGGACGACACCGGCCTGGAAGCGTCGGGGAACGAGTGGTTCGGCGCGGACGACGAGTTCCAACTCTCCTATTCCGCCTTCCTCACCAACGGCCTGCGGGCCGTCTCGGACCAGATGTCCCGTTTTTGGGACGACAACAACAACGCCAAGCAGGTCGGGGGGCGTCTGAGCCTGAGTTACAACGGCGCCAGGCTGCGGGCCACCCTTGGAGGGTCGGTCATCTCCAACAAATACGAGACCGTGGAGGTCACCCGCCCCGGCGATGCCACGACACCCGAGACGACCCAGGATCAGGATCTCGACCAGTTCGTGTGGGGAACGGACGCGGTGCTCAGCTACCAGTATCGCACGGCCCGGCGCGTGGAGTTGCGCGCGGAGTACGTGAAGATGCTGCGGGACATCCAACCCACCGATGAACTCCTCCAGGGGGACGAAGAGATCCGTGGGGCCTACGTCACGGCCGTGGTCGACCTCAACGACTGGATGAGCCTCTTCTACCAGTGGGACACGTTGACCCAGCGGACCCCCAAGGCTCAGTTGAACGAAGAATTCCGCGACCTGGAGATCACGACGAACCGGCATGTGGGGGGCTTGAGCTTTCTCATCGATGACTCCCTCGTTCTTCGGCTGGAATACGGCCGATGGCTGGAACCGATGGGCGTTCCCGATGCCCACCGGATCTCCGTGCAAACGATCGTGACGTTCTGACAAGAGGAGGAAATCGAGATGAAAGGGTTCCTGAAGAAAACGTGTCGGTTTCAGATCTTTGCGACGATCGCCGTCGTCTCGGCCCTTGGGATCGTATCGGGCTGTACGTCGGAGGACGATCCTGCCCTCTTCCTCTTCGAACAGGGCGATGCGTATCGGGGGGGCGCGCTCTGGGACACCTGGTGGAAGGTCCCCGATGTGAAGGAGGGGATCGAGCCGGGATTTCCGGGGAATCCCGATGAGGACCTCCCCCCCTCCTCCCTGCCGGCGGACAATCCCCTCTACGCCACCAATCCCCAGGGCAACACCCGCAGCGGGAGTCAGACGTGGCGCTGCAAGGAGTGCCACGGTTGGGACTACAAGGGCGCCGACGGCGCCTATGGCTCCGGCTCCCACGCCACCGGTTTCCCCGGCGTACTCGCCGCGCGGGATCGCTCGGTTCCCGAACTCGTGGCCGCGATCCGGGACGGTGAGGGGATCGGGGAGGGGCACGCCTTCGGCACGGTCCTCTCCGATCAGGATGTGATCGACCTCGTCAAGTTCATCCGGGAAGGCACGATCGATGCCGACGTCGTGGTCAACGCCGCCGGCGACCCCGATCGGGGCAAGGAGCGATTCGCCGACAGTTGCTCGACGTGCCACGGGGAGGATGGCAAGAAGATCAACTTCAAGATGGGGAGCTACGACAGCGAGTACCTCTTCAACATCGCGATCGAGAACCCCTACGAGTTCATCCACAAGGTTCGCTTCGGCCAACCGAACGGCGAGATGCCCAACGGCGCGGTGAAGGGCTACGTCCTCTCCGATGTCGCCGACATCCTCACCTACACGAAGACCCTGGCCCCCGAGGGACTCGAGGAGGCCAGCGCGATCCGCGGCGGCGCGCTCTGGGACAACTGGTGGAAGATCAACGGGGCCTCCGCGCCCGAGAACACGAATCCCCTCTACGAGGACCCCACCTACAACACCCTGGGGGGCGCAAAGAGCGGCAGCGATACCTGGCGCTGCAAGGAGTGCCACGGCTGGGACTACAAGGGGGTCGATGGTGCCTACGGCTCCGGCTCCCACGCCACCGGCATCAAGGGGGTCTTCGGTGCCGCAGAGATGGCCCCCGCCGATCTCATCGCGATCATCGGTGAAGGCAAGTTCCCCGACGGCCGCACCCTCGAGGGACACCACTTCCAGCAGGAGGGCCTCCTCTCCGCAAAGGATGTCGAGGACCTCGCCCTCTTCATCCGGGAGGAACTCGTCGATGACGCCCTCTACATCTCGATGGTCACCCACCGCTCGAAGGGGAGCCCCGTGCTCGGTGAGGCCCTCTTCGATACGAACTGCAAGACGTGCCACGGCGACGATGGGATGCATGTGAACTTCAAGCACGATGACCCCGGCGAAACCGAGTACGTCGGCGACGTCGCCCGGGACAACCCCTTCGAACTCACCCACAAGGTCCGCTTCGGCCAACCGGGAAGCGATGAGGAAGCCACCGAGTTGGAGGAGGATTTCGGGATCATCACCGGCCACATGCCGAACAAGTTCGACGCCGGGTACACCGAAAACGACGTCGCCAACATCGTCGCCTATGCCCAGCATCTCCCCGGCACCGTCGAGCGCGGCGGTATCGCCTGGGACAAGTGGTGGGAAGCCTCCGACGTGGCCGAACCGATCGAACCCGGCGGCAGCATCACCCTCGAGGACGGCACGGTCGTCGAAAGCAGCCTCCCCGCAGACAACCCCCTCTATCTCACCAACCCCCTCGGGAACGAACGCCGCGGCAGCCAGACCTGGCGATGCAAGGAGTGCCACGGATGGGACGGCAAGGGCGTCGATGGCGCCTATGGCTCCGGCTCCCACGCCACCGGCTTCCCCGGTGTCTTCCAGGCCAAGGGGAAAGATCCCCAGGAACTCCACGATGCGATCGCCAAGGGTATCGTCGATGGCAGAACGGTCGAGAACCATGCCTTTGCCGACCTCCTCGGCGAAAACGTCATCCGCGACCTCGTCAACTACATCCGCCACATCCCCGACTATACGCGTGAACTCATCGATGCCGACACGAAAGGGGTGAAGATCCCCTACGACCCCGACACGATGCAGGAACGGACCCGGGACGCCAACTTCACGCTCGGACAGATCAAGTTCCAGGACAACTGCGCGCGATGCCACGGCAGCGACGGCCGGGCGATCAACTTCGAGGAAGGGGAAGGGGAAGAGGAGTACGTCGGAGACGTCGCCAGGGACAATCCCTGGGAACTCCTGCACAAGGTGATCCACGGCCAGCCCGGCAGCGAGCCACGGATGACGAATGCCGCGGGGGAGGGCTACACGACCGATGACCTGGCCGACCTCCTCTACTACGTGCAGCAACTCCCCTGAAACGATGGAGATGGAGCGATGAAACGATACCCGATCGCATTTCTCTTCCTTCTGGTCGCGAGCCTCGCCGCCTGCGCCAACATCGAGACCGACGAGGTCAACGCTCCCCGCCAGCCCGCCGCCGCGGCCGGCCTCGGTGGCGGAGAGAACGGCGCGATCACCTTTTCGGAGACGGTCCAGCCGATCCTCATCGAGTTCTGCGGGGAGTGCCACAACGCCTCCTCCCAGACCGCCGGCATCGACCTGACGAGCTATGAGAGCATCATGGCCGTCGATGGGCTCGTCGTGCCCGGTGCCCCCGAGGACTCCCTCCTCATCCAGGTTCTCGACGGCGGGATCATGCCCCCGGTCGGGAAACGGCGCCCCACCCCCGAGATGATCGACATGATCGCCGCCTGGATCGCCGATGGCGCGCTCGACAACTGACCGCCGAGGGCGTATCCCGGATACGCCTCGACCTTCGGTGAATCAGGAATGACAATCCGTTGGGGCGCCTCGAAGAGGCCCCCAACCCCTCGATGAAGCAGGAGCAACCGATGAACAGAAGATGGCTGATCTTCACCTCGATCCCCTTCCTCTTCCTCGCCATCGCCTTCCCTTCGCGGGCGGGGGAACAGAAGAAGGAGTACGCAGCGGACAAGGGACCGAGCACGATCGACGTGAGCACTTTCCCCCCGGAGATGCAGGAGGCCTACAAGCTCTTCGCCCAGAAGTGCAGCCGTTGCCACACCCTGGCCCGTCCGATCAATACGGATATGACCACCCAGGAGTGGAAGCGCTACGTCAAACGGATGATGAACAAGCCCGATAGCGGCATCTCGCCGAAACAGGGGAAGGCGATCTACAAGTTCCTCAAATTCTACCAGAAGAAGAAGAACGAAGAGAAGGCCGCAGCAGGCGGCGGTCAATAGCCCCTCCGCTCTCCCCCCCTCCCGGAAAGCGCTTGCTCCCCCGGAGAAGATCCAGCCGCTCCCCTCGCCGCCGGGATCGATACCCCGTGCAGGGAGGAAGGCGGCGCAACCACGCCCACAGAGGGATGCCCCTCCTGTCTGCCTCCTTCACCCTGGGGAGGGCTCGTTCGCCGATCTCGTCGCGAGGACCTGGCGGATCCGCTCGAGGAGGGTGGCGGTGGT
>CAZTSL010000130.1:11443-12584 GCA_964616915.1 uncultured bacterium | reverse complement strand
GAGGCTTCCCCATCGGTCAGCAAGGTCAGCAGGCGGCAAGGCCGCGCCCACAGCCGGACCGCCGAGATCAGCGTCGCGAACAGCGGTTCCCGCCGCCGGCCGACCCCGGTGGGTCCCCACCACCCGCTTACGCGGTCCCGGAACCAGCCCATCCATCCCTGACGCTCGGCGGCAGAGTCCTGCATCCTCCGCAGGAAGGGATCGCGGATGGCACCTGCTCCAGAGGATCGAAGGGAAATCGCGTTCAAAGGCGGGGAAATGGCGAAAAGCAAAGGAATTGACAATCGCACCCGAGTCGAACTACGATGAATCGCGGTTACGGATAGAACGATGAACCCCAATCGCGAGCACTCCGATTCGCGGGGGAGGTCTCACGATGAAGAAAATGACCGTTGTGCTCTTTCTCTTGATCCTTACGATCACGACGGCACAGAAGTGTCCAAATCCTATGGACTCCGACGGGGACGAGATCATGAATAGGAAGGATAACTGTCCGGATGACTACAACCGGTACCAGGAGGACAACGATTCCGACGGGCGTGGAGATCCCTGCGACCTGGACGACGACAACGACGGGGTGGAGGACGACCTGGACAACTGCCCGTCGATTCCCAATCCGGAGCAGGAAGATTTCGATGACAACGGCATCGGTGATCCCTGTGATCTCTTTCTGCGCGATCAACGCCGCTTGCCCACCGGCATCGAGCCCATATCCGTAGCGATCGGGGATCTCAACGGGGACGCTCGTCCCGATTTCGTTACCGCCAACTACTACTCCAACGACATCTCGGTGGTGTTGGGCAATGGGGATGGCACCTTTCAGAATCCCCGCTCCCTTCCCAGCGGTTACGGCCCCTCCTCCATAGGGATCGAGGATCTCAACGGGGACGCTCGTCCCGATCTCGTTGTCGCCAACTACTTCTCCGACGAAGTCTGGGTGTTTTTGGGCAATGGTGATGGCATCTTCCAGGAGCCCCGCTCCTTTCCCGCCGGCAACGCCCCCAACTCCGTAGCGATCGGGGATCTCAACGGAGATGCCCGTCTCGATCTTGCTACCGCCAACCCGGAATCCGACGAGGTGTGGGTGCTGTTGGGCAAGGGGGATGGTACCTTCCAGGAGCCCCGCTCCTTTCCCGCCGGC
>CAZTSL010000130.1:5275-11343 GCA_964616915.1 uncultured bacterium | reverse complement strand
GCTGTTGGGCAAGGGGGATGGTACCTTCCAGGAGCCCCGCTCCTTTCCCGCCGGCACCGGCCCCAGCTTCGTAGCGATCGGGGATCTCGATGGGGACGGCCGCCCCGATCTCGTTACCGCAAATTCCCTCTCCCACGACGTGTCGGTGCTGTTGGGCAAGGGGGATGGTACCTTCCAGGAGCCCCGCTCCTTTCCCGCCGGCCGCTACCCCTATTCCGTAGCGATCGGGGATCTCGATGGGGACGGCCGCCCCGATCTCGTTACCGCAAACTCCCTCTCCGGTGACGTGTCGGTGCTGCTGGGCAATGGGGATGGCACCTTCCTCGATCAATACCGCTTTCCCACCGGTTCCGGCCCCCACTCTGTAGCGATCGGGGATCTCGACGGGGACGGCCGACCCGATCTCGTTACCGCAAATTCCTACTCCTACGAGGTGTGGGTGTTTTTGGGCAATGGGGATGGCACCTTCCAGGATCCACGCCACATTTCTGCCGGTTCCGGCCCCTATTCCGTAGCGATCGGGGATCTCAACAGAGACGGCCGCCCCGATCTCGTCACCACCAACTACTACTCCCAGGATGCCTCGGTGTTGTTGGGCAATGGGGATGGCACCTTCCAAAAGGATCCGCACCGTTTTCCCGCCGGTGCCGCCCCCCTATCCGTAGCGATCGGGGATCTCAACGGAGACGGCCGCCCCGATCTCGTCACCGCAAACGCGAAGTCCGACGACGTCTCGGTGCTGTTGGGCAATGGCGATGGCACCTTCCAGGATCAACGCCGCTTTCCCGTCGGTGACTACCCCAGCACCGTAGCGATCGAGGATCTGGACGGAGACGGCTATCCCGATCTCGTCACCGCCAACGAGGGCTCCGACGAGGTATGGGTGCTGTTGGGCAAGGGGGATGGCACCTTCCAGGATCCACGCCACTATCCTGACCCTTCCGGCCCCACCTCCGTGGTGATTGGGGATCTCAACGAAGACGGCCACCCTGATCTCGCCACTGCCCACTGGAATGCTTCCGACATCTGGGTGCTGTTGGGCAAGGGGGATGGCACCTTCCTCGATCCCCGCTCCTTTCCCGCCGGCGCCTATGCCCCCTCCATAGCGATCGGGGATCTGAACGGAGACGGCCACCTCGATCTCGTTACCGCAAACTGGGAGAACAACGACGTTGCGGTGCTGTTGGGCAAGGGGGACGGAACCTTCCAGGATCAACGCCGATTTTTCGCCGGTTACGCCCCCGAGTCCGTAGCGATCGGGGATCTCAACGGGGATGCCCGACCCGATCTTGCTACCAACGGGGGGTTCGACGAAGTCTGGATACTTTTGGGCAATGGTGATGGCACCTTCCAGGATGCATACCCCTCTCCTGCCGGGGACTCCCCCATATTCGTAGTGATCGGGGATCTCAACGGGGACACCCGTGCCGATCTTGCTACCGCCAACCACGTGTCCGGCGACGTCTGGGTGTGGTTGAGCAACGAGAATGGCACCCTCTGGGCGCCACTCCAATTTCCCGCCAGTGGTGCCCCCTTCTCCATAGCGGTCGGGGATCTCAACGGGGACGGCCGCCCCGAACTCGTTACCGCAAACTACGACTCCAACGACGTCTCGGTGCTCCTGCACAAATAGGAAAGCAGGGAATAAGGAATGAAGCAGGCGAGAAAGCGAAGGGATGGAGCGGACTGGAAGGCGAGGACCGCTGCCCGAGAAGGGAAGAAGCGGAGGTTCTTCACGAGAGGTTCCCTTGCCCCCCTCGCTTTCCTCCTCTGCGCGCTTCTTGCGGCGGGAAACGGTGAAGGGGAGGATTGGCACGCCGAGAAGATCGAGGAGGAACTCGCCAGCCACCTCTCCGAACTCTGCCGACACACTGCCGAGACGAAGGAGATGGCGCGGACATGGGCACCCCTCCTTGCCGAAGATTTTTCCGGCATGCCCCTGTGGGGGGAAGGGGAACGCATTTTCGGGAACGAGGCGATTACGATCGAGACGATCCCCCCCCACCCCGCGCTCTCCCGGGCGGCATGGATCGAGGGAATGGCGGGATGGCGCGCTCCTTTCGACGCCTTTCGCCTGAAGTTCAAGATCGTGGGGATCGATCTCCTCGAGGGGGAGGCCAGGACCGAGGCACGCGTGGAAGTGTTCGGACGGCGGGGAGAAACGCGCATCGGGATCGTGGGGACGACCCGGCTCCACTGGATCGGTCCCCCCTGGCGAATCCGCACCATCGAGGTCGATCCCCTCGAGCGAAGCATCGTCAGAGGGCAGGCCATGACCGACATCACGGCGGCCGCCCTTTCCCCGGCCCCCGAGGCCGTCGCCCAGTTCTCCCGGGGGCTCGATACGTGGCGGGGCCTCCTCGACGAAGCCACCGGCATCGATGTCTATGGCCACCACGGCCTTGCCGTGGGGGATCTCGACAACGACGGCTTCGACGACCTCTACGTCTTGCAGCCGGGGGGACTCCCCAACCGTCTCCTCCGGAACCGGGGAGACGGCACCTTCGAGGATATCACGGAAGCCACGGGAACGGGGATCCTCGATCCCACGCCGAGCGCGCTGATCGCGGACTACGACAACGACGGGGACCGCGACCTCTTCGTCTTCCCGCAGGTGAGTTTTCCGATTCTCTTTCGCAACGACGGGGTGCGAAACGGGATTCCGCTCTTCACCGAGATGCCGCCGGAGACCTTCCGGCGTTCGGCCCCGCCGCTCTTCGGTGCAACCTCCGCGGCGATGGCCGATGCGGACAACGACGGAGATCTCGACCTCTACCTCGCCTTCTATGCCTTCTACCGGCCGGGAAGACCGGTCTATCCCCTCCCCTACCACGACGCGCGAAACGGGCCGCCGAACATCTTCTTCCGCAACGAAGGGGACGGTACCTTCACCGATGCCACACAGGCGGCAGGATTCTCGGAGAACAACGACCGATTCAGCTTTGCCGTGGCCTGGGGAGATTACGATGGAGATGGGGACGCCGATCTCTACGTGGCCAACGATTTCGGCCGGAACAACTTCTACGTCAATGATGGCCACGGTCATTTCCACGACGCCGCGGCACGAGCCGGGGTCGAAGATATCGCCGCGGGGATGAGCGCGGCGTGGGGGGACGCGGACAACGACGGTACCCTCGATCTCTACGTCGGGAACATGTGGTCCTCCGCCGGGCTCCGTCTGACCCGCCTGGCCACCTTCCGTCCCGGTGACGAGACCCGCCCCCTCTACCGGCGCCATGCGCGCGGAAACTCCTTCTTCCGCAACCGGGGGGACGGCACCTTCACGGAGGAGAGCGGGAAGTGGGGGGTGACGATGGGACGATGGGCGTGGGGGAGCGACTTCGTCGATCTCGACCGGGACGGGAACCTCGATCTCCTCATCACCAACGGCTTCATCACCGGCCCCGACACGCACGACTTGTGAAGTTTCTTCTGGCGGCAAGTTGTGTCGCATTCCCCCGACCGGCGGCAGCCGAACGCCCGCTACGACGCGGCCTGGGACGAGATCAACCGGAAAATCCGCGCGGGTGGATCGTGGAGCGGTCATGAACGGAATACCTTCTACCTGAACGGGGGGCGGGGAAGGATGTTCGATCTCTCCGCCGCGATGGAACTCGACTTCCCCGACGACGGCCGCGCCTTCGTCCGGACCGATCTCGACCACGACGGGGATCCCGACCTCGTCCTCAAGAGCCGGACCGCGCCCCAACTCCGGATCGTGCGAAACGATCTCGACATCCTCCTGCCGAAGCGACGGGGGGTGGTCATCCGGCTGATCGGCACGCGGGGGAACCGCGACGCGGTCGGCGCGATCGTGCGCGCCGAAGTGGCGCAGGCGGGGGAGATCCGCTGGCTTACCCGGAGCATCGGGATCGGAAGCGGCTTCCTCATGCAGCATTCGCTCGAAGCCTTCTTCGGGCTCGGAGAAAGGGGGAAGATCCGTACGTTGACCGTCACGTGGCCGGGTGGGGGAGAGACGCGCCTTGGCACGATCGAGGCGGGATACCGCTACACGATCGAGGAGGGGAAGGGGATCGTCGCCGCGATTCCCTTCCGTGCGCCCCGCACTTCGCCTCCCGCGCCATTGGGAAGCCCTTCCCCCCGTTCCGGCTTTGCGCTCGTTTCGCCCTATCCTGCGCCCCCCTTCACCCTTCCCGATCTTTCCGGCGTGCGCCATACGCTTCCTCGGAAGGGGAGGCCGCTCCTGCTCAACTTCTTTGCGACGTGGTGTGCGCCCTGCAAGGGGGAGATCGCGGATCTCGAACGCCTTTCCCCCCTCCTGGCATCGAGGGGGATCGAAACGGTCCTCCTTTCCGTCGATCCCCTCTCCGAGGACTTCACGCCCCTTCCCGACGAGACGGAGGTGCGCAAGGGGGTTGCGGCATTCGTCCGTTCGCTCGGCATCGACTTCCCGGTCCTCCTGGCCGATCCCGACACGGCGGAGCGTTACCGGATCGTCAGTGACGGTCTCTGCGACCACAAACGGGGGCTTCCCCTCCCCCTCACGCTCCTCATCGATGAGGAGGGGGGGATTCGCAAGGTCTACCCCGGCCGCTTCACCTTCGAGGAGATGCGTCGCGATCTCGAGACCCTCGATCCATGGCGCAACCCCTCGGCGGCCTTCCCCTTCCCCGGCCGGAGGGTGCGCTATCACTTCCGCCGGAACGATCTCTGGATCGGGGCGGCGTTCGCGCGTCGCGACCCCCAGCGCTTCTACGCGGATGCGAAGCGTGCCTTCGAGCGGGCGATCACGGAGAATCCCGGCGTCCTTCCCGCCTGGATCGACCTGGCCACCCTCGAGTTGGAGGCGGGGCATGCCCAGGCCGCTCGCGACACGCTCGTAGCGGCGCGGCGGCGGTGGCCCGAGGAGGCGGAGGTCGCGTACCGGCTCGGCCTCGCCTGCGACCGCCTGGGAGATACGACGGCAGCTCGCCGGGCCTATGAAGCGGCGATCGCAAACGACCCCACCCATGCGCGTGCCCACACGAATCTGGGCAACCTCCTCTTGAAGGGGGGGGATCTTGCCGGGGCGGGTGCGCACTACACCGCCGCGGTGGAGGCCGCACCCGACTTCGCGATCGCCTGGTTCAACCTCGCCTGGGTCTACAACCGGCAGAAGGCCTTCGACAAGGCCGCCGAGGCGCTCGAACGCGTCATCCACCTCGATCCGTCGTTCACGGAGGCCTATGCCCCCCTGGCGCGCGCGTACCGCAAGTTGGGCCGGCGGCAACGGGCCCTGGAAGCCTTCGCGGAAGCCTGCCGCCGCAACCCCGAGGAGATGATGCTCCTGCACGAGTACGGATCGCTCGCGCTCGAACTCGGAAAGCCGAAAGTGGCTCAGGAAGCCTATCGCCGCGCGATCGAACGCTCGCCGGAGAACGCGGCCCTCTACTACAACCTCGGCTTCGCCTATGCCCAGGACGACCAGATCTCCGAGGCGATCGAGGCCTTCGAGCAGGCGATCCGCCTCCAGGCGGACTTCGTCGAGGCCTACCGCGTCCTCGGGATGATCTACGCCAACGAAGGACGGCTCGAAGCGGCCCGACGGACCTTTCGCCGTCTCCTCGAACTCGAGCCGGACGATCCCACGGCCCGCGACTTCTTCTCCCGGGAGGAGGGAGGCGCTGCCCGTACGGGAGCGCCGCCCCCGACGAATCGCCGGGAGTAGCCCTTTACAGGGACGCCGAGTCGCCGATCAGGACGATATCGACCCGGCGGTTGCGCATCCGTCCCTGGGGTGTAGCGTTCGAGGCGACGGGGCGATTGCCGGCATACCCGACCACGGAGAGGCGGGAGGGCGCAATCCCGAGGGAGAGGAGGGTACGCAGCACCGCGATCGCGCGCCCCGTGGAGAGTTCCCAGTCGGCGGCGAAGACTTCCGAGATCCTCGTCGTCTCATCCGTATGCCCCTCGATCCGGATCGGTGTCCACGTCTGACGCAGGAGGGGCGCGATCCGTTCGAGCATGACGAGCGCAGCGGGCCGCATCGACATCGAATCGGGGTGGAAGAAGCCCTCCGTCAGCAGACTGACCACGAGCCCCTCTTCCGTTCTGCTCACGATCACGCT
>CAZTSL010000130.1:3466-5175 GCA_964616915.1 uncultured bacterium | reverse complement strand
GCCTGGGGGGACCGGTGCCCCATGATTCTTCCGGTAAGCATGATACTCTCCTTCGATGCCGCATCCCCGATCTCTCCACGCCGGCGGGCAGACGCCGCGGGACCCATCGCCTGGGGGGGAGGCATTCTGGAGACCGAGGATGGGAGCCCATCCCTCCGGCTCAGGGGACGAGATCGGTGAAAGAACGATCTACAGCGGGAAGACCGCCGTAATGAAAAGACCGAGCGGGCGGAGTGCCCCCTCTCTTCAGAAGATCGGCGAAATGGAGAAGAATCTTGAGGGGAAGGGGAAGGCGGCGATCATTCCCCCCCTTCCGAGAGGAACCCATAGATCGAGAGGAAGTCGCCATCCCCGTCGGGGGTGAGTTCCACGGCCTCGAGCGTATCGCCGGAGACCATCGGAAGGGGAACCTCGCCGATCGCCTCCCCGATCAGCGGAAGGACGAGGGGCAGGAGCGTCTCGACCATGTCGTCGATCAGGAGGATCGGCAACGAGATCTCCCCCACCTCGACGGAATCGAAGGTGATCGCGGAGGCCTCCGAGAGGGTGAAGGTGAGCGCATCCCCCGGCAGGGTCAATTCGACGGCCGTGGGGAAGATTCCGTCGAACCTCGTCTGGAAGAGGAGTTCGAAGGCACCGCTCGTGTCGTTCTTCACCCGAACGACCAGATTCGCCCGATCGATGGCCACCACGGTGGTCTCCTCCGGATCGTCGAAGCGCATCGCCGGTGGTTCCTCCACGGAGAAGGAGACCTCGAGGTCGGAGCCGGGCATCCGGGCCAGCACCTCCGGGGGGAGGATCTCCCCAAAAACCTCCTCTACCGTGGTGGAGAGGGTGTAGCTGAAGCCGTCGTTCCAGTAGATCGTGTAGAGGTACTGGTCGATCCAGTCGTCGGAGAAGGAGATCGCGAATCCATAGTTCTGAGCCCCCGAAGGGGTCCGACTCGGGAGGGAGGGGGGGCGACCCCGCGAGAAGCGGGAACCAGGGACGACCTGAACACCCGGCGCACTCGTCTCCGTGTCGTTGAGCGTGTCGAGCCGAAAGCTTGTACCCGCATTCTCGTTCACGAGGTTGTCCGCGCCACCGCTCAACGTGATCGCAAAGGGCGTGCCCTCCGTGGTTTCGAAGGTGATCGTGGAGAGCGCCTCGTTCACGAAGTCGGCAAAGACCTCCTCTCCGATCTCGATGAGCACTGTTTCGAGCGCATCGGTCGTTTCCTCCTCGACGATCGCTTCGATGTCGGGAGGGAGGGGGTCGCCGCTGACCGAGATCCCGGAGAGATCGACGGTGAAACGCTCAGCGGTGACGGCGAAGGGAAGGGGGGTGAGGCGGGTTTCGCCCCCCTTCTGGGGGAGCCCGACGCTCGAGACCGTCAGGGTGTCCCCCACGAAGGCGTGATCGATGGCCACATCGATCTCCCCGCTCGTCTGGAATCCTCCCTGGACGAGATCGACCCGCAGATGGATCGCGGTGTTGTCGATCCCCTCCGCGATCGAAAGATCGGTGGGGGTCTCCTCGAGGGGGGTGAAGCTCGCCGAGGGGCGATCGTTTCGTTCGGTGAGCACGTTGGCGGTGTAGGAGACGGGGAGGAGCGCATCGATCGTGCCCGTGGCCACGGGATTCAGTTCGATCAGCCGGGGCTCGACCGGTTCGAGATCGAGTTCCCCCAGAAGATCGGGGAGGAAGAGGGCAAAGGTCTCCTCCATCCA
>CAZTSL010000130.1:0-3366 GCA_964616915.1 uncultured bacterium | reverse complement strand
GGAGAAGAAGATCTCGGGGGGACGGCTGTCGAGGAAGAAGCGGGCCTGATCTGCTGGAGAGCCGGTGCGCGAGACGGCAAAGGCCTGGAGCGTATTGTCCCCCTGGGCCAGGAGGAGCGCTACCGAGGCCGCGTCGGCCACAGCCTCTGTGGGGCCGATCTCGAAGACCTCCGTGATCGGTTCGCCATTGAGGACGACTTCGAGGCTTTCGGGATCGATCGCTTCGTAGTGGATCCGGATCTGGTCGATCTCCCGCAATTCGGCGCCATCCTCCGGTTCCACGATCTCTACCATGGGCTCCTGACATCCCGGTCCCCCCTGGGAGAGCAGAACGGCGATCCACAGGAGATGGCGTAACGGACGGACCCCCTTTCGCTTCATCGGTCTTCCTCCTCGCTTTCCCGAGATGCTGCGGCGTCACAGGAATTTTCGGACTTGGCTGGATTCGATGGGATGCGGCATCCATCGACGCGAGCATCTCATTTGCTCCACCCGATTATAGACGGAAAAGAGCGTTCGAGGAAGCCCCTCGGTTCGGGCGAAGGGGAGGGGCCGGAAGCCGAGTTCTCATTCCGGGCCTCCGCCCTCGGGATTCGCTCCAGGGACGATTCCGCTCGGGAATGGATCGACAGAGGCTCCCGTTGCAGTCGGTCTGTTCTCAACATCTTCCGGGGGGTGGCGGGGCCCTGCTGGGATCGAAGGCAGCCTTGACATTTTGTGGAAAGTCCCCCATATCTCTTCCCATCGTGGGAGAAGGAGCGGAGGATCGTGCAGGAAGACCGCGAGCAGATCGTATTGCAAGGGTTGACGAAGGTCTATCGCATTCCGCGCAAGGCACCGGGCCTCTGGGCATCGGTCAAGAGCGTCTTTTCCCGGGTCTACGAGGAGGTCGAGGCGGTCCGGGAACTCACCTTCACGATCGCGGGGGGAGAGCGGGTCGGCTTCCTCGGTCCCAACGGCGCGGGGAAGACCACGACGCTCAAGATGCTCTCCGGACTCCTTTGGCCCACCGCTGGCCAGGTCCACGTCCTCGGCTTCGAGCCCCGCTTCCGGACACGGGCCTTCCTCTCGGCGATCACGCTCGTCATGGGGCAGAAGCAACAGCTCCTCTGGGATCTGCCTCCGATCGAAACCTTCGAACTCAACCGGATCGTCTACCGGATCCCGATGCGCAACTACCAGGAGACGCTCGATGAACTCGTAGCACTCCTCGAACTCGAGCCCCTCCTCACGAAACCGACACGTCAGCTCTCCCTCGGAGAGCGGATGAAGTGCGAGCTGACCGCCGCCCTCCTGCACCGTCCGCGGGTCCTCTTCCTCGACGAGCCCACGATCGGCCTCGACATCACGATGCAGGCGCAAGTGCGCCGCTTCATCCGCAGCTACAACGAACGGACCGGCGCCACGATCCTCCTGACGAGCCACGACATGGACGACGTGCAGGAACTCTGCCCCCGCGTGATCGTGATCGATCGGGGGCGGCTTCGCTACGACGGAAGCCTGGAGGACCTCGTTCGGGAGACGATCCCGGAGAAACGGATCTCGATCCATTTCGCGGCTCCCGTGCCCCGCCGCTTCCTGGAGGGGATCGGACGGGTGCGCAGCCACACCGATTGCCGGGTCGAAATCGACGTGCCGGCCGGAGAGATCCACGACGTGATATCCCATCTCCTCACGGAGCGGAAGATCTCCGATCTGAAGGTGGAAGACCCCCCCCTCGAGGATGTCATGGAGCGGATCTTCACCCCCTCCTCGGATCGGAAGTGAGCGATGCGGCGCCTTTTCTCCTTCCTCTCCCTCTACCGTGGGCTCCTGCGTATCGGCTTCGTCGAGATGATCGCCTACCGCGCCGAGATGGTCGTGTGGATACTGACGACGACCTTTCCCCTCGTGATGATGGCGCTCTGGTATACGGCGGCGGAGGATGGACCGATCGGGAGATTCGACCAGACGGGGTTCATCGCCTACTTTCTGGCCACGCTCGTGGTGCGCCAGTTCTCCGGTGCCTGGATCGTGTGGGAACTCAACCGCGAGATCCGGAGCGGGGAACTCTCCTTGCAGCTCTTGCGTCCCCTTCACCCCTTCTGGTTCTATTCCGCGGAGAATCTCGGGATGCTCCCGATCCGGATCGTGATCCTCCTTCCCCTCGTCGTGGGGGTACATCTCTGCGTCCCTGCGATGCGCTTCGCGCTCGACCCGCTGCGGCTCTCGGCCTTTCTGGTGGCGGTCTTCGGTGCCTGGCTCCTCCACTTCCTCATCCAGGCGATCATCGGTTCCCTCGCCTTCTGGATCGACCAGTCGCTCGGGATCTATGAGGCATGGAACGCGGTATGGCTCCTCTTCTCCGGCTATCTCCTTCCGATCGAGTTGCTCCCTCCGGCGGTGGAGCGGGTGGCTCGGGTGGCGCCCTTTCGCTTCATGACGAGTTTTCCGGTGGAGATCGTGACGGCCGGCATCAGCCCAGGAGAGATGCTCCGCGGCTTCCTCCTCCAGGGGGGGTGGGTGCTCGCCTTCCTCCTTCTTTCCCGGCGGACGTGGCGGAGCGGAATCCGGCGCTACGGCGCCTTTGGAGCGTGACGATGGCGCGCTTTGCCCTGATCCTCAAGCTCGTGCAGGTCTCCCTCCTCACCGCGCTCCAGTACCGGGCCAACTTCATGATCGAGGGAGGGATGGCCCTCTTCTGGCTCGTGTGGAACATCGCGCCGGTCGTCCTCGTCTTCCTCGCCAAACCGGTGATCGCCGGCTGGCACCTCATGGAGGCGATGCTCGTGGTCGGGTGGTTCCTCGTGCTTCAGGCGATCCTCGAGGGCGTGATCAACCCCAATCTCGTGGACGTCGTGGAACGGATCCGGAAAGGAACGCTCGATTTCGTGCTCCTCAAGCCTGCGGATGCGCAACTCCTCGTGAGCTTCACCCGCGTCGTCCCCTCCAAGTTCGTCGATTTCGTGGGGGGGATCCTCCTCATCGGGGTCTCCTGCCATCGTCTCGGCATCGTTCCCAGCCCACGGGAGATCCTCCAGGCTCTCCTCCTCCTCGGCATGGGGACGGCGATCCTCTACAGTCTCTGGCTGATCGTGATCTCCATGGCCTTCTGGTTCGTGAAGATCGATAACTTGAGTTACCTCTTCGCCGCGATCTTCGACGCGGGACGCTGGCCGATCCAGGTGTTCAAGGGGATCGTGCGGGTGCTCCTCACCTTCGTCGTTCCCGTGGGGCTCATCACCTCCTATCCGGCGATGGCGCTCCTCGGGATGCTCTCCTGGCGGGGAGTAGGGGGGGCATGCGTGCTCGCTACCCTCTTCGTCTCCCTCTCCCGTTTCGTCTGGCGCTTTGCCCTTGCCCACTACACCTCTGCGTCGAGCTGAC
>CAZTSL010000129.1:9407-12831 GCA_964616915.1 uncultured bacterium | reverse complement strand
CCGAATCAAGAGAATCTGCGGGAGATCCTCGACGAACTCCAGCAAACGATGGCGGAAGGAACGGACGAAGACGATGCTGGAGGGTAAAGGAAGACCAAGGTCCCAGATGGGGTTCGGTTCTCAACGGCAGCAGAAGTAAGGGGACGAAACAGCCGAGACTTGCGTGTTCACGATCAACCTGCCGCGCCGGCGCAAGCCGGCGAAGTGCGAAAAAGTTCCTGTCGGGGTTCATGGATCGATCGTGTGGCTTCGTTGACAAGGAGGGGGAAGGATGGTATATTCCCGCATGATCGGGCTTCTGGGGCAGTCGAAACGAGTGCCCCTCCGGAATACCATGCCAGGAATGCGGAGATCGTCATGAGAAGCGGATGGACGAAGGGGCGCAAGGGCACGTGCGTCACCCAGATGCACTACGCCCGGCAGGGGATCGTCACGGAGGAGATCGCATACGTGGCGAAACGGGAGGATCTCCCCGCCGAACTCGTGCGGGAAGAAGTCGCCCGCGGGCGCCTCATCATCCCAGCCAACATCCACCACCATCGCCTCGAACCGATGGGGATCGGGATCGCACTGCGCTGCAAGATCAACGCGAACATCGGTAACTCTCCGGTCTGCTCCAACATCGAGACGGAACTCGAAAAGCTCCACTTCGCCGTCCACTACGGCGCGGACACGGTGATGGATCTGAGCACCGGAAAAGCGATCGATGAGACCCGCCGGGCGATCATCGAGGCGAGCCCGGTGCCGGTCGGCACGGTGCCGGTCTATCAGATGCTCGTCGAGGCAGGAGACGTCGAACACCTCACGGTCGATCACATGCTCGGGACGATCGAGCAGCAGGCGAAGGATGGGGTCGATTACATGACCCTGCACGCCGGCCTCCTCATGGAGTACATCCCCCTCACCACGAAGCGGATCACGGGAATCGTCAGCCGGGGGGGAGCGATCATGGCGCAGTGGATGACCTACCACAAGCGGCAGAATCCCCTCTACACCCACTTCGACGCGATCCTCGACATCTGCCGCCGTCACGACGTGAGCCTCAGCCTCGGCGATGGACTTCGCCCCGGCTGCCTGGCCGATGCGAGCGACGAGGCGCAGTTCGCGGAACTCGAGACCCTGGGAGAACTCACACGCCGAGCGTGGGAGAAGGACGTCCAGGTGATGATCGAAGGGCCGGGACACGTTCCCTTCGACCAGATCGAGATGAACGTCAAGAAGGAGATGGAACTCTGCCACGAGGCCCCCTTCTACGTCCTTGGCCCCCTGGTCACCGACATCGCGCCCGGCTACGACCACATCACCTCCGCGATCGGCGCCACGATGGCGGGGTACGCCGGGGCCGCCATGCTCTGCTACGTGACCCCCAAGGAACACCTCGGGCTGCCGGACAGAGACGACGTCCGGGAGGGGGTGATCGCCTACAAGATCGCAGCCCATGCCGCGGATATCGCAAGGGGGCGCAAGGGCGCCCGGGATCGGGACGACGAACTCTCCCGCGCGCGCTACGCCTTCGACTGGAACCGCCAGTTCGAACTGGCCCTCGATCCCGAGACCGCGCGCCGGATGCACGACGAATCCCTCCCCGACGACTACTTCAAGAGCGCTCCCTTCTGCGCGATGTGTGGCCCCCAGTTCTGCTCCATGCGCATCGATCAGGACGCCAAGGGACTCGACCGGAAAACCCTGACCGCACGCCTGGGGGAACCCGCAAAGGAAAGAACCCCGGCATCTGCGAGCGTAAAGGTGGAGTAACGAAGATGGCCGCGATCGTCCTCACCGAAAACGCCGTCGAACAGATCCAGAACTTCGCCCGGGAACACCCCGAGGAGACGAGAGGAAAGAAGTTCCGCATCTTCATCCAGGCAAGCGGCTGCTCCGGCTACGAGTACGGCTTCACCTTCGATACGGAACGTCCCAACGACATCCAACTCCACCAGAAGGGTCTCGACATCGTGATCGACCCCAAGAGCGCGAAGTTGCTCGAAGACTGCGTGATGGACTACCAGGAGACCCTCAAGAGTAGCGGATTCGTGATCGAGAACCCCCGGGTCAAGAGCACCTGCGGCTGCGGCGCCTCCTTCGAGATCTAGGGCTGATTTCCGAGCGCCCCATGCCTCGCCATCCATTCGAGCCTCGGCGACCCACCACGAGATCTGAGGATCCATTGGGATCGAAGGAGGAGAGGAATGGAATTTCGCAGGCGAGATGGGATGATCGGTTGTCTCCTCCTGGCGGGCGCGCTCGCGGCGCCGGCGCCGGGATGGGGCGGGCAACCCCCGGCAGAACTTCCGGAAGGCTACATCCAGGTCCTGCCACGAGGACGAATCCCCGCGGTCGTCGAGCCCGTCTTCGTCCCCGCCAGGGAGGCGAAGATCCGGGACGATGCCTGGGTGCTCGGTGTCGTCATCGATGGGGAGGCACACGCCTACAGCCTCAACCTCCTCAACCGCCACGAGGTCGTCAACGACACCTTCGGCAAGCGACACGTCGCAGCGGTCTGGTGACCCCTGGCGAACACGGCCGTCGTGTACGACCGCACCGACCATGGGAAACCGCTCACGTTCGAACCCTCGGGCGGACTCCTCCATAGCGCGCTCGTCATGCAGGACCGGGAGAGCAATACCTACTGGTCGATCGTGACGGGCAGTGCGATCGCGGGAGCGCGGAAGGGAACCCCCCTCGTCGAACTGCCGGTAGGAGAGAAACGCCCATGGAAGGCGTGGGTGAAGCAACACCCCGACACCCTCGTCCTCTCGATCGATGGCGTGGAGGATCTCCCCACCGATCCCTATGCGGGCTATTTCACCTCACCGGAAGGGTTCCGCCACACCCGGGCGCGGGACGACCGTCTCCCCACGAAGGCACCGATCTTCGCCTTCACGCATGGGGGGAGACGCTACGCCGTCCCATTCGACGCATTCGAGGGGGGACGCGCCTTCGGGATCGGGGAGACGACGATCTTCCTCTATCGCCCGAAGGGTGCCGCGATCTTCTACGACACGAAAGCCTACGCGGGGAAGGACGCCCACTTCGAGCGCGTGGGGAACCGATGGGTCGAACGACGATCGGGTTGCACCTTCGATCCGGCCGGCGGGGGCTTTACCGGAGGGAAAGCCCCCTGCCCGGAACCGCACACCGGCTTCGACACCTTCTGGTACATCTGGAGCCTCACCCACCCCGACACGGAACTCCTCCGGTAGCGATGCCCTCTCCACCCTGCCGATGGGGGGAGAGAAACGCCCATGGCGGAGCAACGATGGAAGAAGGGGTGGGGCCACCCTCATCGCGCCAAGACCCACCCTGGCAGAACCACCCATGACGGAGCGACGATGGCAGAAGGGCACTGGCGGCAAGGGGAATCCCTGACCGTCGAGATCGAGGACCTCAACGACCAGGGAGATGGCGTGGGACGTGTGGAGGG
>CAZTSL010000129.1:0-9307 GCA_964616915.1 uncultured bacterium | reverse complement strand
AACAAGGCGATCTATCCGCTCGCCTGGCGCGACGGCCGTGTCAAGGCGGGGTACTACCGCAAGGGGACCCACACGATCGTCAACCTGAACCGCTGTCCGATCCAGGATCCTCGTCTCGACCCCTTCCTCGCGGAGGTGAAGCACGATCTGGGGCGCTGGCCGATCTACGACGAGGCGACCCACCGGGGGGAAGTGCGGCATCTGTGCGTACGGGTTGGCCGGCGTACCGGCGAGGTCCTCCTCACCCTCGTCTGCCGGAGGGGGAAGCTTCCTGGCCTCGCGGCGCAGGCGGGCCGCTGGATGCGCCGCTACCCCTCCCTCGTCGGTGTCTGTCTCAACCGGCAGCCCGCCCGCGGGAACGTGATCTTCGGCCCCGAGACGCGCTGTGTGGCGGGGCGCCCCTTCATCCACGAGGTCTTTGCCGGGCTTCGTCTGCGGATCTACGCCGAGACCTTCTTCCAGGTCCACACCGAACAGGCGGAAGAGATCGTGCGTGTGATCGAGCAACGCCTGGGACTCACCGGCGCTGAGACCCTCCTCGATGCCTACTGCGGCATCGGCACGCTGACCCTCCCCCTGGCCCGGCACGTCCGTCTTGCCGTGGGGATCGAGGCTTCTGGGGCCTCGATCGAGGCCGCCCGAGAGAACGCCGAGGCCAACGGGATCCACTCCGTTCGCTTCGTGACGGGGCGGGTGGAATCGGTGCTTCCGGAACTCGATCTTTCCCCCGAGATCGTCCTCCTCGATCCCCCCCGAAAGGGGTGTGCCCCCCCCGTCATCGAGTCCCTTCGCCGGAACCGGCCGGAACGGATCGTCTATGTGAGTTGCAACCCCGCCACGCTCGCGCGGGATCTCCACCACCTCTGCGCAGGGGGCGCCTTCACCCTCGAGGGGGTCCAACCGATCGACCTCTTCCCACAGACGCACCACATCGAGAGCGTCGCCTTCCTGCGCCGCAGTCCGGCAACGGGATCGTTGCATGGCGCCACGAACGCTCCGGAATCGCAGCGGGCGTGCCAAGGGAGGATCAGGGACGATGATCGCGGCGCCCATCAGTGAATTGTCATTCCTCCGGATGTCGAGGCTCTCGAGCGGCCCGGAGGAGCGATTCATCCGAGTCGTCGCGCCTTGAAGACCTTCTGGAGGATCTCCCGCAAGCGCGCAGGTTCCGCGATTTCCCGGATGCCGAGCCGGACCACGCCCCCCCGGGCCGCGACGCTCTCCTCCACGGTTTTCGGATCGACCCATGGCCGGGCGAGAATGGGAATCGTGAAGCGCCCGAAGATTCGGGCGGCCGTTTCGATCTCTCGCTCAGCTTTGTCCGGATCCGTCGTTTTTCCCACCTTGCAGGAGATGACGAGGAAACGGTGACCGATGCGACCCACGACGTCAACTTCCACATGGGTGTACGTTTCGAAGATCTTTTTACCGATTCGTTTCGTGTTCGGCCTTTTCCTCTTCCGCGCCCGCCTGGCCAGATATTCGGGGGGCCATCCCAGCTTCATCGAGATGCGAATTTCCTCCACACCTGCGCGGTGGAAGGCGTTGCCCACGAGGAGTTCGAACCAGAAGCCCCCCTGGAGGGGGAGAAAGCCCATTTCGTGTTTCTTTTCATCGTGCACTTCGACCGGAACGACGGGGAGGGCCAGACGGGAAAGCATTTGCTCCTTCCCTTCCGGGAAAGTCGTCATTGAAGGGCCGATCTTCACGAAGTCGCTTCCAAGGCTCATGTCGCGTAGCCCAGACAAGGAGATCGACTCCATCTCCTCTTTCGTAGAGAGATCGGCTTTCGTAGAGAGATCTGCGGCGAGGAAACGTCCGAGGAGATCGAGCATTCGCGGATTTACGGCTTCGAGTTCGGAAGCGCTCATCCCCTCATCGACGACCTCTCCCGCCATGATCCAGGCCTGGGTGAGAAGGTCGGAAGCGATGAGGGATTTTTTCTCCGATCCCAGGAGGGCCTCCGCGTATCCGAGGTCGTTGCGCAGCGTCCAGAGTTCCCCTCGTGGTGCCGTGGCGAGCGCAACGCTCTGCGCCTTCGTCCCCGGCGTGATATCGACCCGGATCTCCTCATCCTCCCGGGAGAGCCATCTCCGGATCCCCCTTCCGAGATGATCGGTTGCGATGAAATCGATCGTTCCCACGGGCAATCGGGGGGCCCACTTCCGGATCTCCCCGGCCTTCTCCACGATCTCCGGCGTATATCCATCGTAGAAGAGGATCGCCCGTCGGGGTTGGTGCGTGCAGAGGCTGATGAGCGTCCCGCTCGGATCGTTCCCCAGACAGAGGGCGAGCGGCTTGCCTCCTCCGCTCTTCCCATCGTCTCGTCGATACCGTTCGACGGCGACGGGTTCCAGCCATTTCCTGCCGGTCTCCGGCGTCACACCGGGGGAGGGGACTTCCTTTGCGAGCCAGGCCTGGAGTCGTCTCACCCCCTCTTCTTCGGTTGCGGGAATCGTCCAGTGGCCCTGAAGCCTAGCCTTGTCCAGTATGGTTTTGTGATTGGAGAGAATCGTGAGATGCGGCCGGGGAAAGAGGCGCTGGTACTGCACGAGGTCCCAGAGCTTCTGACGTTTTTGCTGGTAACCCATCTGACCGACCACAACGAGAGCGTAGAGCCTTCCGCGCCGCTCGTAGGCGAGATCGAGCAGTGGCCAGGTGATGCCGGAGAAACGGAGGGAAGAGCGAATCTCCACTGGGATCGGGCTTTTACGAAGACCCTCGATCAATGGGTGAAGGGGACTGTCGCAGGTCTCAACCCTCGTTCCGTACAACGCGAAGAGATTTTCCCACCCGATGTCCTCGAGGGGATACGCTACCCACGATTCATCGAGATGGCCATTCGCGTCGCGGGAGATGGTACAGCGGTAGAGGTTGTCCGTGTCGGCATGAAGGAAGGTCGTCTCCTCCGGCAGAACGCTCGCTACCGCGGCGACATGGAAGTTGAGACCGGCATCGGCCTGGAAGACGATCCGCTCCCCGGAAAGATCCCGGCAGAGATCGTGAGGGGCAGGAAGACCGTCCCGCCCGGTGAGCGCGGGGGAAATCCGCTCGATGACGATCCCGCTCTTCGCACACCCCGGGAGTCCCCTGGCAAATGTCGCGATCCGCTCCGCGTATTTCACGGTCTGAGGCGTCGCCAGGAGACGAATCTCCGTCGGGGCTTCCTCCTCACGCACCCACGTCTTGAGCGCCGTTGCGATCGCCGAGGGTTGCTTGCCAACGAGGGAAAGGTAGATCATCGTCTTCTCCTTGCCCGTTATTTCCCGCGTGGCTGGGATCCTTCGCAGAATTCGTAACCTTGAAGCTCCGCACCCTTTCGTCCCTGCGAGCGCCTCGAGGATCTCGCCTTCGAGCGCTCGTGTGGCGGGAGGATATCTCCCCGAGCATTCGACTGCCTACAAACCCAACGCTTTCCTCCCCTGCCCATGGATCGATCCGATGAGACTGTGGGCCTCTTCGAGCGCTTCCTTCAACTGCGTGAAGCGTTCGCTCCGTTGTTCCTGCATCTTTCGGAGATCGTCGAGTTCTCGATCGATCCTTTCGATCTCTGGTTCGATCGTCTCGGCCAGATAGCGATTCGTCTCCCTGTCGAAGTGGCATTCGATCAGGTCGGCCGCATCTCCGAAACCGGCACGGATCGCATTCCGGCTTTCACGCAGTTCCTCCTCGAGTCGTCTGGCGTCCGCCTCGGCCTTCATATCGAGGGCGAAGGAGAGGAAGACCCCTGCCACGCTCAACATCCGCCCCATACCGGCGATACGCCGGGTCCACTTCACGGCCTCCCACGGCTTGAACGTCTTCCCGAAGAACTTCCCGATCCGCTTCACCGCCTCATGCATCGGCGTCTGGGAGTAGGAACGATACTCGAGGAGACCGGCGAACGTTCTCGCTTCCGGATTGAAGGATGCTTTCGTGAGGAATTGGCCGAGCCTCGCGGCCATGTTGGCTCCCCCCTTCATCTTGCTCCACGTCTCGGGAGAGATCTCCAACTCGGGGAGCGTATCGGCAAAGAAGTCGGCACACCGCACCCTCAGTTCCTCGCCGAGGGGGCTCTCCCAGATCTTCTCCAGGCGGTCGCCGAGGGCCTCCATCTCCTGCTCTCCCTGACTTCGCAGCGTTTCGATCAACTGCTGAACATGGCTTTCGACCGCCCTCTGCGCCGAAGAGAGCCGTTCGTTCACCACCGAACGATCCGCGGAGGGAACGAGCAAGGCCGCCACCTGGCGTCCCTCCTTTTCGACCTGGCTTGCGGTCCGCACGATCTCGTCGTGGAAGCTCGTTTTCACCTTCGCCTCCGATTCCCGAAGGAGACGGCGGCGTTGCATCAAGAGGTGCTCGTAGCTCTTCTGTTCCGGTTTCTTCTCTTTCCCCGTCTCGACCTGCAGCGCCTCGATCAACACCTGTTCGACTTCGTAGAGGGCGGTCGAATACTTCCCCGTCAACCCCTTCTCCTCGACGAAGGCGTCGAAGTGTTCGACGAAGGTGCCAATGCCGCTCCGCTCGTAGAGGAGCTTTTGGATCTCCTCGTCCTCCTCGTGCATCGCCTCCCAGGCACTCTCCGCATCGATGAAGGAGATCCGCAACTCCTCCGGGGTGAAGGGGTGGAGCACCTTTCGCAGATCCTCCCGCAGGATCTCCTGGACTTCCGGGGTGTTCCCCTCGGCGCACCGTTCCATCTTGTTGACCACGAGCATCATCTCGTGCCCCTTGCCCCGGTCGATCGCCAGTTTCCGGAAATGCTCCCCGATGTGGGCATCGAAGAGTTCGTTCGTGACGAGGAAGATGAGGAGATCGGCGCGGCTGATCGCCTCATAGGTGATCGCGTCGTGATCGGGGCGCAGTTCCGTATGGATCCCAGGCGTGTCGATGAGTTCGATTCCGTTCCACTCGTAGCTCCGCGTTTCGTCCGTCGTGATCCCAGCCCCCACGGCGATGTCGTCACGACCCGTCATCACCCGAAGGAGTGTCGATTTCCCCGCGCTGTACTGGCCGACGAAGGCGACGCAGACCCCTTCCCCCTTCGGGGCGATCCTCTCCGGCAAGCGTTGGGCGAGGTCTCGCAACGCCTCCTCCTTCGCCGTCGAGAGGATTCCGTGCACCCGCTGGATGAGTGCCTCACCCCGTCTCGTCCATTCGTGCAATTGGATGTCGCTCTTCCCTTCGTACATCTCTTCCTCCTCCGTGGTCGCGTGGTGGAGAATCTGTCGAGACTTCTTTCCTTGGTTTCCCTTCAAAAATTTTCGTCGGATGCTCCCCATCCTCGGCAGGGCCATCGAACCCGTCGATCCCCTCAGAAAAGGGAGTGGCGTGCAAGGTCCCTCGCCCCCCTTGGTTGGGAGCCTTGCCGTCGCATGATGTGCAACTTCGTCAGTTGCTGAGCCAGACGGATTTCCCTCCGTTCCTTCCCAGGCTTCCCCTTCGGGGAGAGGTAGGCCCATCCTTTGTTCACCTTGACGGGGGAACAGACGATTCTTTCGATCAGATCCTTGTCCGTTCCGCCATTGGAGACGATTGCGACTCGCTCTCCGAGTAGATGCTCCAGCATCTTTCCGAGTGAACTCTTTCCACCTTTCGGCCGTCCTGGCCATTCGGGAAGATCGAGAGCGGTGAAACTCTCCCGGAGATCATGGGGGACGACGAGGAGCGTCACCTCCCCTGGGATCCTCGCCACCCCGCAGATTTTCTCGGCGATCCAGGGATATCCGACCCGATGGAGCGCCTCCTCGACCAGTTTGTGATTCGACGCCCTTGCCCTTCCGATGATCTGAAACCCCATCTCCCGCTGCATGTCGGCGAGTTCGAAGAGGAGGGAGATCACGGCGTCGAATCGTTGCAGATACCCTCTTCCCCACTTGGCCCGCTGCTCGGCGATCCCATCGAGTTTCTTCTCGAGTTTCGTTTCGATCTTCCCTGCATCCCTTTCGAGCTTTTCCTGCAGGCGCCGGCGTTGGCGCGCCACCTTCCTTCCCCGATCCTCGAAGAGGAAGGAACCGAGCCAGCTTCCCAAGATCGAGATTCCGGCCGCTACGAAGCCGAGTCCCGCTCCTCCTCCGAAGATCGAGGCAAGCGCCAAGATCCCCCCGGCGATTGTGGTGAGGCGTTGCCAGATCCCTTTCGGATCGGAGATCCGGTCCATTTCGATCGTATCGTCTGCGCGGAACTCTTCGAGGAGGTGGAACATCTCTTTCGACTCCGCCGCAAATTCCTCGAGTCTCTTTTCCCATTCCACCTGGAGTTTTTCGAGGAGCGCGTTCGTCCGCTCCTGGATCCGCTCTCTTTCGACCGCCCGCTTCCACGCCCTCCCCGCATCGTCTCGATCGTAGTATTCCTCCACGATATCGGGGATTTGCTTCCGGATTCCTCTGGAGATCGTGGCGACGAAATGAGCGATTCTCTTCCTTTCCTCTTTCTCGAGATCGTTGAGCAGGTCCTGCAAGGAGCGCCGTCTCTCGATCAAGTCCCGTCCTCGACTGCTGTTCTCTTCGCTGAAGGCGAGGAAGGCTTCCCCCCATTGGAGGGAGAAACGGACGCTCCCATCGATGAAATGTTTCATGCGGAGGAATTCACCCCGATTCCTCACCTCCGCCACGATCCGCCTCTCCACGTCGTCGAACCGGCTCGCGTGCAGGAGTTCTTCCCGATGAGGCCGGAATTCTGGACGTTCCGCCAGGAATCTGGCTTGCAGATGCGTCGGAACGACCTCGATCGGAGAAGAGAGGCCATGCTTCTCCCCCAGTTCGAGGAACTGGCGCACGAGGGCGCGAATCCGCTCCCTTTGGAACCGTTTCTCCACTCTTCCGAGAAAGAGTTCGAGATCGCGGGGAGAGCGGATCGCAATTTTGACGTTGCAGATGCCGATGACCGGCCTCCCCAGCCTCCGGAGTTTGACGAGGCATTCCGCTTCCCTGGCCTGGGGAGCATCGTCGGTGATCAGGAAGAGGATGAGATCTGCTGCTTCCGCCGCCTCGAAGGCCGTCTCTTCGTCCTCTCGCCCCTCGAAGGCGGCGACGCCGGGCACATCGACGATGTCGAGGTTCTTCCATTGGTAGGTGCGGATATCCCGCGTGGTTCGTTGTGCCCCTTTCCCGATGGAACGGCCATCCCCCTTCGTCAGGATCTCCATCAAGGTCGATTTCCCCGCCATCGTCCTCCCGAAGAGGGTGATCGTGAAGCGATGGAGCCGTTGTCTCTCCCTCTCGAGCGTCTCGTCGCGATACTCCACCAGCTCCTTCAATGCGTCTTCGATCTGCTCCACCTGCGTCCGCAGGTTCTCTGTGATCTCCGGAACCGCGATCTTTCCCGATCGGGACTCTGCCATCTGCTTCAACAGCCTCTGACGACTTCCTACCAACAGACGCCGGAGGGCCCAGTTCTCCTTCACACTGTGCCGGTAGCCTTTGCTGGCGGCTTTCCTCACCTCATCGAGGACGTCTTCGAGCGAAGCGTCTTGCCCCTTCATCTTCGTTTCCTCGATTGCATCGACTGCAAAGGGGGATTTCTCTCCACGATCGACTCGACGCTTTGGAAGGGTGGGGGGGAGTGGCGCGTCCCACGGCGTGATCCCAGCGACGTCGTTCAACACCAGAGGCTCTCCTCGATCGCGTCGATCAGGGTCTCGATCATCCTCGTAACGGTACGGGGGGCGAGGGGGGCCTCGTCGAGGTCACGCTCCGTGAAGTTCGTTCCCTCGAGGAGCATCGCCCGCGCAACCTCCCGTGCCTCGGCGGCGACTTCCTTCTGGATGATTCGTGTCCCATGCAGCGCATCGTTTCGGCGTGCACGGAGCGCATCGACACGTCCGAGGAAGGGATGCCCCTCTCCCCGCAGGGAGATCTGCTTCTTCTTCCACTGAGGATCGTCTCTGAGGCGCTCGATCATCGCCCGAAACGATTCGCTCGTAGCCCCTTTTCCCCGAGAGAAGATGTGGCGACAGACGAGTTCACAGACATTGCTCCCTTCGATCACCATCTGGGGCCAGGCACCGATCGCTTCCCGCCGCAGGAGGGAGAAATAACGTTCCCGGGCCAATTCATCGAGGTCGCCTCGGCTCAGCCTGGAGAGTGCTTTCTCGACCTCGGCGAGCCAATCCCGAAGGTGGGGCTGTCCCGTTTCATTCCGGAGTTTCTCGCTCTCGTGAGCGGTCCAATGATAATCCCATTGGCGGTCGCTGATGTCGAGAATCCTGCAGATTCTCCAGAGGATCTTCAGACGGTCCGTATCGAGATCGGGATTGGTGGCGAGCCGCTTCGTCTCCTCGACGATCGCCCCGTAGTGGTGGCGCCGGAGCAGCTCCTTGACCTGAAGGATCGTCCGTTCGACTTCGAGGAGATCGAGTTCCGGGGCGGGACGGACGCGCTCGGAAGCATCCGTTCGCGGGTCGTAGACCTGCCAGAGGAAGACCTCTGCCGGCTCCCAGAACCCGATGCTCGCCAGGAAGGGGAGGAGTTGCTTCATCTGGGGGGTGCCGGAGGAGACGTTGATGTGGATCGTGAAGGGACGGCCTCCCGATTCCTCGAGTTCCTTCTCCCGGATCGCGCCGAGGGTCGCCTTCATCACGGGATAGAGTTCCTTGAGGTTCGCGGGATTGCGCACCATGAGGGGAACGAGGGCGAGGTTCTCCTGCCCTTCCGCCTCGATCGCGTCGAGACAGGCTTCCCCTCCCTGTTGCGTATTGCGTTCGGGATTCGCCTCGCGGCTCGTCGGGACGACATAGACCGCATCGAAGGTGATGCCCTCTTCCCGCCGGAGATATTCCCAGCAGGTGAGCAGCGACCCCTGCGCTTTCGTCTTCGGGGAGATCGGGTCCTGTTCTCCCACGCAGGAGAGATATGCGGTCCGTTTGCGTTCTGCCTCATTCGTCATCTCGTTTTTCCTCTCGTTTCCAAGGTCGAGCCGGGGCCAGCATACCTCGAAAAAAGTTGCCCTCTCATCCAAAGACGGCAGAGGAAGTTGGAATCGTGCATCTTCCACGGTGTCCTCGAAAAAAGTTGCCCTCTCATCCAAAGACGGCAGAGGAAGTTGGAATCGTGCATCTTCCACGGTGTCCCGACACCTTCTCGGCCCTTTGCCGGGTTGATGGAGAAAAGATCCCCATCTTTTCGTGATCTTCGGGGTCAACGTCCTTTCGTGCCTGCGAGCGCCTTGCGGATCTCGCCTTCGATCCCCTCGAGTTGCTCCAGGGTTTGGCACCCTTTCAACCTCGGCTCGAATTGTCCGGCGAGTTCGGGGGCGATCCACCGCAACAAACCGAGGAGTCCTTCCCGTTTCCCTTCCAGGAGTCCTTCCCGTTTCCCTTCTTCCCGGA
>CAZTSL010000128.1:0-13283 GCA_964616915.1 uncultured bacterium | reverse complement strand
GGCCCCCCCGGCCGTCTAACCGGGGAGAAGGCCCAGACTCACCTCTTCGGGGCGGCTGAGCCCCCGGCGGCTGAGGCCCCCCCGGCCGTCTAACCGGGGAGAAGGCCCAGACTCACCTCTTCGGGGCGGGACCCGCAAAGAAGCGTTCGTCCCGCTCCGCCATCGCCAGGAGGCGGGAGGGTGGTTCGAATCGGGGACCGTAGCGGTGGGCCAGCTCACGGGCCCGCGCCACGAAGGCGCGTGTCCCATAGGCATCGATGAACTGGAGGACGCCCCCGTGGAAGGGGGGGAAACCCCATCCGAAGATGCTCCCGATGTTCGCATCCGCCACGGAGCGCAGGACGTTCTCCTCCATGGCCCGGACCGTCTCGACCGCCTGGACGAAGAGGATCCGATCGATCATCTCGGGGAGATCGACGTCCTTGCGCCTGGGGAAGTGTTCGAGAAGACCCGGCCAGAGCCGCTTCCCCCCCTCGGGATAGTCGTAGAAACCGCCGCCGTGGGCACGGCCGAGCCGGCCGAGTTCGATCATCCGGTCGAGCACGTCCTCGTGGCACCGGCGCCGGTATTCCCGCCCCTCGGCCGCGAAGTCCTCGATCGTCTGGCGCCGGATGTGGTCCATGAGGCCAAGGCTCACCTCGTCGCTCACGGCAAGGGGACCGACGGGAAACCCCGCTTGCAGGCCGGCCGATTCGACTCCCTGCGGATGGTACCCCTCCCCGAGCATCGTCATCCCCTCCTCGACGTAGGTGCCAAAGACGCGGGAGGTGAAGAAGCCCCGGTTGTCGTTCACCACGATCGGAATCTTGCGGATCTTCTGGACGTAGTCGAAGGCCTTGGCGATCGTCTCGTCGCTCGTCTTCGCGCCGACGATGATCTCGACGAGCTTCATCTTGTGGACGGGAGAGAAGAAGTGTAGCCCGATGAATCGCTCCGGCCGGACCGACGCCCTGGCCAGGCTCGTGATCGGCAGGGTCGAGGTGTTCGAGGCAAAGACGCCGTTGGGGTCCATGACCGCCTCGGTCTCCCGGGTGACCTTGGCCTTGACCTCCCGGTTCTCGAAGACGGCTTCGATGACGAGATCGCAGCCGGCCAGGTCGCCGGCATCGGCGGTCGGATGAATCCGGTCCAGCAGGGCCTCTGCGGCTGCACGGTCGAGTTTCCCTCGGGAAACCCGGCCTTCGACGATCCGGGCGATCCGCTCCTTCCCCTTCTGTGCGGCCTCACGGGAGAGATCCTTGAGCACGACCGCCATCCCGGCGTAGGCGCTGACGTAGGCGATCCCATGTCCCATCATGCCGGCACCGAGCACGCCGACTTTTCGCGTCTCCTGGGGGGGGATCCCCTTGGGACGGTTGCCCCCCTTCTCGATCTCGTTGAGGTGATACCAGAAGGCGGTCATCATGTTCTTGGAGACCTGACCGGTGGCCAGTTTCGCCATGTAGCGCGACTCGATCCGGCAGGCCGTGTCGAAATCGACCTGGGCGCCCTCCACGGCGGCGGCCATGATCGCATGGGGCGCCGGGTAGTTGCCCCGCGTCTTCTTGCGCAGCATCGCAGGCCCTACGGCGAGCATCCTGGCGATTTCCCGGTTTGCGGGGCTTCCCCCTGGAATTTCGAATCCTTTCTCGTACCATCCTTTCTTCGGTGTGGGGTGGGCTGCGATCCAGGCGCGCGCCTTCCCGAACATCTCCTCGGGCGTCTCTGCGAGTTCGTCGATGAGGCCCCTGTCGAGGGCCTCGCGGGGAGTGAAGCGTGTCCCCTCCATCAGGATCGGGAAGGCCGGCATGAGGCCGACCATCCGGACGAGGCGGGTGATCCCTCCCCCCCCGGGGAGCAGGCCGAGCGAGACCTCCGGGAAGCCGAAGCGGCTCTTCGGGTGGTCGAGCGCGATGCGGTGATGGCAGGCGAGCGCAAGCTCCATTCCCCCCCCGAGCGCGGTGCCGTTGAGCGCGGCCACGACCGGCTTGCCGAGCGTCTCGAGTTCCCGGAGTGCGGCTTTGAGCGCCTCCGCCCTCTCGAAGATCACCGCGGGATCCCGAATGGGATAGAGCCCATCGAGGTCGGCGCCGGCAAGGAAGAGTGCCTTCCCCGAGGTGAGGATCACCCCGGCAAGTTCCTCCTCCTTGCGCAGCCGCTCGAGCACCTCCCGGAATCCAGTCCCGAACGTCTCATCGATCACGTTCGCCGAGCGTCCTGGCATGTCGAGGGTGAGCGTGACGATCCCCGCGTCATCCTTTTCGTATCTGAAGACATCCATCTCATACCCTTTCGATGATCGTAGCGATCCCCATACCACCGCCGACGCAGAGGGTGACGAGGCCGGTGGCGCAGTCACGCCGCTCCATCTCGTCGAGGAGGGTGCCGAGGAGACAGGCCCCCGTGGCACCGAGGGGGTGACCCATCGCGATCGCGCCGCCGTTGACGTTGACCCGCTCCAGGTCGTCGAGTCCCATCTCACGCACGTAGCGCAGCACCACGCTGGCGAATGCCTCGTTGACCTCGAAGAGAGCGATGTCCTCGACGCGCATTCCGGCCTTGGCCAGGGCCTTCCTGCTCGCGGGTGCCGGGCCGGTCAGCATGATGACCGGGTCCGTCCCCACGAGCGCGGTGGCGCGGATCCGGGCACGGGGCGTGAGGCCGAGTGCCTCCCCCTTCTCCCGGCTCCCGACGAGGACGAGGGCCGCCCCATCGACGATTCCCGACGAGTTCCCCGCCGTATGGACATGCTCGATCCGTTCCACCTCGGGATAGCACTGCTGGGCCACGAAGTCGAAGCCCATCTCCCCCATCGCCGCGAATGCGGGGGGCAGCGCGGCAAGGCCCTCGAGCGTCGTATCGGGGCGGATGTAGGCGTCCCGTTCGAGCACGAGGAGCCCGTTCATGTCCCGCACCGGCACCACGGAACGGTCGAAGTAGCCGTGATCCCGGGCATGGGCCGCGCGCTGCTGGGAACGGAGCGCGAAGCGGTCCACGTCCTCGCGGCTGAACCCTTCGATCGTGGCAATGAGGTCCGCCCCGATCCCCTGGGGGACGAAACGGGTCTCGAAGTTCGTGGCCGGGTCGAGGACCATCGCGCCGCCATCCGAGCCCATCGGCACCCGGGACATGCTTTCGACGCCTCCGGCCACGACGAGATCCTCCCACCCGGAGCGGACCTTCATCGCAGCAAGATTGACCGCCTCGAGCCCCGAGGCGCAGAAGCGGTTGAGCTGCATCCCCGGCACATCGAGATCCCATCCTGCCTTCTGGGCTGCCACCTTGGCGATGTCTGCCCCCTGATCCCCCACGGGCGTCACGCACCCCAGGACGACATCGTCGATCTGCGCGGTATCGAGTTCGTAGCGTCGGACGAGTTCCTTCATCAGCCCCACGACGAGATCGATCGGTTTCACCTCATAGAGGGCTTCCCCCACCTTCCCCCTGGCTCGGGGCGTGCGGATCGCCTCGAAAATGTATGCCTCTCGTGTCATGATTCACCTCGAATCCGATCTTTGCCGATCTGCAAACGATGCCACGATACCCCAATTCATGTTCGAAATCCACCCCATCGTTTCGCCAGGGGGGCCATGGTTGCATCGGTGGGGGAGCGCTGGGGTCATCCCGCCGCGGCGCCGGCGCGCCATGCGCCCCCCCTCCGCTCTTCAAGGAAGACCTTCCCCTGAAAACTCTTTCTCCGGCGGAGTTCCGCTTCGATCGCGTTGCGGGTGGCGCGTTGGCTACGGCACCAGGCAGGCGCCACGAGGATATCGGGGGGCGCATTGGCGGTCAAGCGTTGGATCGTGAAGTGGGGGGGGAGACGCTCCAGGAAGTCGCAGACGAGGGAGACGTATGCGCCCTCCGAAAGGACACCGATCTTCCCCTGGCGGTACATCGTTTCGTAAGGGGTTCCCCGCATGATGTGCAGGAGATGGATCTTGACGCCATCGATCGGAAGCCCGGCGAGGAAGCGGGCGGTCTCCATCATCATCTCCCGGTCCTCCCCGGGGAGTCCCAGGATCACGTGCGCGCAGATCCGGATCCCAAAGGGACGTGTACGTTCGACGGCCTCGAGGAAGTCCGCCACGCGGTGGCCACGGTTGACCCGTCGGAGCGTTGCGTCGTGGGCACTCTGAAGGCCGTACTCGACCCAGACCTCGTGCGTCTCGCAGAAGTGCGCGAGCAACTCGATCACCGGTCGGGACACGCAGTCGGGACGCGTCCCCACGCTCAGCCCCACGATCCGGGGGAAGTGCCGGATCACCTCATACCGCTCCCGCAACACCGGCAAGGGGGCGTAGGTATTGCTGAAGGCCTGGAAGTAGGCGAAGAACTTCTCCGCTTTGAAGGCCCTTTCGTAGAAGGCGATCCCCTCCGCGATCTGTTCCTCGATCGGCCGGGGGAGCTTGCGGGAGTTCACGCTGAAGCCCTCGTTGCTGCAGTAGAGGCATCCCCGCCGCCCCTTCGTCCCATCGAGGTTCGGACAGGTGAACCCCGCATCGATCGAGACCTTGCGCACCCGGCACCCGTACCGTTCCCGTAGATAGCGTCCGAAGGCGTAGTAGGGCTTTTCCGGATAGACGTGGGACATCCTCACCCCTTCTGAAGATCGACCCGAAGCGTCCGCTTGCAGAGGAGACGGTGGCGCAGCGATCCGCTCATGTGGCTCCCGACCGATCCGACCACCGCGATCGCAATCGGTACCCCCGGATGATGCCAGAAGAGGTAGACCCCGAAGAGGAGCGCAATTTTCAGGAATACGAGCATGCCCCGCACCTCGAAGAGGATCGCGCACGTCGCATAGAGATCGAGGAGGAAGATCCCCAACCCCGAACCGACCGCAGCCGCCAGCCACGCGTGGAAGACCTGGGGGGGCTGGTCGAAGAGAACCGCACCGATGAAGACCCCACTCGTGATGATGTGCAGGGTCCGCATCGCGATCTTGAGGGGACGCCTCGCGCGGAAGTTCCGTGGTGTTTCTGGAAAGAGCCGGGACAAGGGCGTTCCTCCTTCCCCTTCCCCCACGTCCTTGCGGGGGGGAATCGAGGATTCATCGTGGGGGTATCCGCCCCCTTCAGCCCTCGGAGCGTTCGAGACGATCGCGTCGCGAGGCCACGGCCGCGATATCGGCCAGGGTGATCGATCGCAACTCCCCGATCAGGCGTTCCCGGATCACCTTCCAGTTCTCGTGGATCGGGCAGGGGGCATCGTCGCTACAGGTGCTGAGGCCGAGAAAGCATCCTTCGAAGAGCGTGGGGCCATCGACGCACTCGATGATCTCTCGGACCGTGATCTGGTGGGGGGGACGGGCCAGCCGGATTCCCCCTCCGGGTCCCTTGAAGGTCTCGACGAGGCCGCATCGTCCGAGCATCCGGACCACCTTGGCCAGAAAAGGCTGTGGGATTCCCTCCACCTTTGCGATCTCCCGGATGAGGACCGCCTGCGAGGCCGGTTGTCTCGCAAGATGGGTCAACGCCCGGATCGCGTACTGGGACGCTTTCGATACGTGAAACGCCATGATGCGATTGTTCCAAAAAATGACTTTTTTGTCAACAATGGTTTTTTTTCACCTGTTCGAGATAGCCCCCGTCCTGTGCGATGAAGTGAGGAAATGGTTTACTTTTCCCCCGACTATGTTAAGCTAAGGGATATCGCAGCAGGCCAGGCGGATGGAACGAACATGGGAACACGAGACCTTTCGCTCCAGGAGAAGTCGAGAATCCTCAAGGAGAGTCTGAAGCTCCTGTCGAGCGCGCGGAGTGCCGACCGTCTTCGGGCGATCCGGCAGTTGCGCGGGTTGGGGAAGCTGACGAGCACGGTGAAGCTCTTCTCCTATCACCTCCAGGACCCGGACCCGGAGGTCCGCTGCGAACTGGTGGCCGCAATCGGCGAGGTGGCGGGGGAAGAGGGGCTTTCTCACTTGCACCCCCTCCTCTCCGATCCTACGCCCGAGGTGCGGCGGCGCGTCGTGGAGACGGTTGCGCGTTTCGGCGAGGGGGAAGAGGCGACCCTCCTGCTTCTCCAGGCGCTCAAGGATCCGGTTGCAGAGATCCGGGTCGAAGCGGCGTCTTCCCTTCGTTCCTTCGAGGGGGAGAACATTCTCCCTGCCCTGCGGGAGGCGCTCCTCGACGAGGATGATCGGGTCCGGGAAGCAGCCCGGGAAGGGATCGATCTCATCGAAGCGCGGGCGGGGGGGAAGGAAGCACTTCCCTTTGCCCCCCCGCTCGAAGATCCGATCGAAAATTTCTCCACCCACAATTCGATCATGGACGATCTCTTCCTCGAGGGCTTCTCCTCGGAGGGAGAGGAGGAGGCCGCCGTGGAGGAGGGCGAAGTGGCGGCACCCCTTCTCGATGCGGTCGATCACCTCGATTCGGCGTTCCTCGAACGGGTCACATCCGAGGATTCCCCCCCTCCCGAGGCCGACACACTCGTGGTGGAGGGGGAAGCGGGGGGAAACCTCACCGTCTCCGCAGAGGTGGAACATGAGACCGGGCACGACTTCCCGGAAGGAGAGGCGGAGGAAATCCTCATCCTGAGCGAGGAAGACGCTTCGGAGGAGATCCTTCCCGAAGGGGAAGCGGAGGAAGGGGGGGAACTCATCCTCCTCGATGAACGGTATGCCGAAGACACCCTCACCACACCGGAGCGCGCGGAGAACGGGGAGACGTGGGAGGAGGGGGAGATCCTCGTTCTCGACGAAAACTACTGCATGAGCGTGACCGAAGAGGTCCGGGAGGCGATCGAGGCGGAGGAGAAGGCACAAGGGGCAGAGAAGACCTCCGACGAAGGGAAGAAGGGACTGCCCAGTACCCTCTTCACCGACTATCCGGAATGGACCCCGGGGGGGAGCCATGGGGGGGTGCGCATCGATGCCATCCAGCCCGCCGAGCCTCCCGGTACGACGGGCACTGCCGAGGAACGACGCCTCGAGGAGGCACGCCGCCAGGCAAAGAGTCCGAATCCCAAGGAGCGGATCGCGGCGATCCAGAAGATGGCGCCGGTCCTGGACGATCCCGAGCCGCTCCTCCACGTCTTGCGGGACGATACGGTGCCCGCCGTACGCGCCGTGGCCGCGGCCGCTTTCGTGGCGATGCCCACCCCCCCTGGGGCAGAGGTCATTCAGGTTCTCATCCGCGCACTGGTCGACCCGGCCCCGGCGGTTCGGGAGGCCGCCGCCAGAACGCTCGGGGAGTTCGCACCACCCGAAGCGTTGCAGCCCCTCCTCAAGGCCCTCGAGGATGGGGAGCGCACGGTCCGTCAGGCCGCCGCGGAGGCGTTGGGGAGCCTGCGCGATCCCGCCGCGCTCCCCGGACTCTTGCGTCTCCTCGAGGATCCTGATCACTTCGTGCGGGAGAGCGCGCTGGTGGCCATCGGTGAACTGGGGGACGAGACGCTGCGCCCCCGGGTCGAAGACGTCTATGCCAACGACGCCGATATCGGGGTCAGGACGGCGGCGGCCTACGCGCTGGCCCGTCTCGGTTCCCCCGAGGGGTTTCCCGCTCTCCTGCGCTTCCTCGGAGAAAACGACCTGGTCGCCCGGATGAAGGCCGCCCTCTATCTCGGATACCTCAAGGACCCTGCCGCGGTCCCCGCGCTCGAGACCGCCTGTTCCGATGCGAGCGCCCTCGTGCGCCAGACCGCGGAGGACGCCCTCGAAAAGATCCAGACCCCCTGAGCCGCAGGAAGGGAGGCGATCCCCGGCTCTCCGCGGTCAACCACCGGTCGCGACCGGGGAGCGCGTAACCTCTGAACGATCACCCCGGCAGAGAGGTTCGGGGGCGGCCGGTGCCAGGCCACGGCCTCCCCGGGCTCGGAATCCCTGATCCCCGCCTGTGAGGCGGTGCGTGGTGGCGAGGGGCACCACCCGGAACCCGAGAAAACGACGCGTATCCGTAAGCCGTATGAAATCGCAAACGCTCCTTTTCAGACCTTCGTTTCTCCTTCTCGCCGGGATCGCGCTCCTCTATCTTTCCCTCTGGCGCCCCGGTTTTCAGAGTTACAGCGAAGACTCGGCCAAATATATCCTCCTTTCCCGTTCCCTTGCGCGGGGAGAAGGGTATCGGGATACGTTCGATCCCGGGATGCCGCCCCATACGCTCTATCCCCCCGGCTTTCCCCTCCTCCTCCTCCTTCCGATCGGGGTATGCGGGGAGGAAGGTTTTGGCTGCATGCGTCTTACCGTGATCCTCTGCGCGATCGTGTCGAGCTTCCTCCTCTGGCGACTCGCTCGTCTCGTTTCGGGCGGGAAGCGTGCGTGGGTCGTTGCGATCGGAATGACGATTCCCTTTGCCCTCTGGTGGACGGGGGAGATCGCCACGGAGTGGCCCTACACCGCGGTGAGTCTCGGGGCGATGCTCGCCTGGGCAGGGGGGGAGATCGGGGGAGCGAGAAAGCGCCTCTTCTTCGCCGGTGGGCTTGCCGGCCTCGCCCTCCTCTTCCGGACCTCGGGTGTGGCGCTCTCCCTGGCGCTTCCCTTCGCACGGATCGTGGAGTCGCGGATCGGCGGAAGAGGCAGAGTCCCTTTCTCCGTCTGGGGCCTTCTTCTTCTCCTCCTCCTTGCTTTCCTTCCGGCTGCGGGGTGGCAGGTGCGAAACCGGATCGTCGCGCCGGAGGGGAGCGGATACGGAGGACAGTGGCGGCTCATCGATCCCTACGCGCCGCAGGAGGGGACGATCACCCCTCGGGGGCTCCTCGAACGGGTGGCGCGAACCGGGAGGTATTATGCGCATCGGGTGCCGGAACTCCTCCTCTCTCCCCTGGGGCGTTGGCGGGGGCGTGCGACGGCCGTGACCCTTTCGTTTTCCCTCCTTTTCTGGGGAACGGTGGTGTCGGGGGGGGCTTTGCTTCTCCAGCGTTTTCCCCTCCTTCCCCTCTACCTTTCCTTCTACATGGGGATGCTCCTCCTCTGGCCGTGGCACAACGAACGCCTTCTCCTCCCCCTCCTCCCCCTCTTCGGGTGGCTCTTCGTCGAAGGGATCTTGGGTGGGCTACCGGGGCGGGGGGGGGCGTTCCTCCTCTCCCTCCTCCTTCTGGGCAACCTGTGGGGGTGTGTCCGGGTGATCCATGGGGCGTACACGGCTCCTCCCCTGCCACCGGAGGTGGAGGACTTCTTTGCGGCGCACGAGGTACTCGCCTCCCGGATTTCTCCCGGTCCCCCCCCGCTGATCCTGAGCCGGAAGGCGGCGATCACGCACCTCCTGACGGGGGGGAAGAGCGCGACGTACCCCTTCACCCCCGACGCCGATCTCCTCCTGGCCGAGATCGAACGCAAGGGGTTCGACTTCGTCGTGGTCGATGCCTTCTCCCAGGAGACGCGGCGTTACCTCGTGCCCGCCCTCCTGCGGGCACCGGAGCGCTTCGAGGTGATCTGGCGAAAGGGGGCGACGTTCCTCCTGCGCGTCCGGCACTCACCCCCCGGGACGAAAAACGTGTCGCCTCTCCCCCCCTGATCGGTTGCGCCGAGGCGTTGGCTTCCCTTCACGAGTCGTGTATCCTACGCGTGTGTCTCCGGTGGAGATGATGGTTCAGGCTCCCTGCTTCCGATGCAAGAGGGACGAGATGGGAGAAAGATATCGTTCGATCATTCCGGCGTTCTCGTGTCGCCATGGGTTCTCCCTGGGCGGCATCGCCCTCCTCCTTGTCCTGCCGATCCTGGGCTGGGGCTGCGGTTCCGGTGAAGGTGAAGTGGGGAGCGCGCAGAGCGCCGCGACCGGGTTCACCACGGGTGGGGAGGCCACGCCGGCAACTGCCCTGATGGAACCGACTTCCTTCGATGGGGAGACGGCCCCCTCTCCCACCGACGCGACCGGAGGCGTCGAGACGACGATCCCCTCCGCAGAGACGGCCCAAAGCTCGGCCCCCCTCCCCGACCGGGATGGGGACGGCATCGCCGATGAGGCCGACAACTGCCCCGGAACGCCGAATCCCGGCCAGGAGAACGACGACGGCGATCCGTGGGGGGATCTCTGCGACAACTGCCCGCAGCGCCCCAATCCGGGACAGGAGGACCGTGACGGAGACGGATGGGGGGATCCCTGCGACCCCGCATCCGATTACCGTCAGGTGAAATTATCCGGAAACGGAGAGACGGAGGAATACTTCGCATGGTCGATCGCGGGAGGGCATGATCTCGACGGCGACGGTCTGGCCGACATCCTCATTGGTGCTCCCGGCGCAGCCCAGGGGGCGGGCGAACTCCACCTCTTCTCCGGCAAGACACGATGGGCGCGGGACGAATCGGCGACGCTCCGCTGGCGGGGGGAATATGCCCAGGATGCCCTGGGGGAGACGATCCGGATCGCCCCGGACATCGATGGTAACGGTCTGGCCGACATCCTCGTCAATGCGCCGAACCACCCCCATGCCCTCTTCTACGGGGCGCTCTATCTCCTCACGGCACCTGGCGCGGGAGGAGGGATCGACGAAGTGGCCCGGGGGAGTTTCGCCGGGAAGGATCCCGACGATTTCCTCGCGAACTCCTTTGCCGTCGCCGGCGACCTCGATGGCAACGGGATTCTGGACATCATCGTGGGAACGGGGGGGATCGAGCAGACCTTCCGTCTCGAAGGGATCGAGGTATGGCGGCCGAGCGGATGTTTCTGCAGCGCCACCGCTTCCTTCCCGACCCCCCCGATGCGGGTCGCGGCGGCGGGGGACTTCGATGGCGACGGCCTTTCCGATCTCCTCATGCAGCGGGGCGCCACCCTCTTCCTTGCCCCCGGCGTGCCGGGGGGGTGGACCTCCGGAACCCCGCTCGAAGAACTGGCCGCAACCGAAATCGGGGAGGTGATCGGCCCCCTTCACGACGGCGTCGGTGATCTCAATGGCGACGGCTACGACGATCTCGTCGTCACCGACACCTACGGATTCCATCTCCTCTTCGGCAGACCCCAACCCTGGCCCGAGCAGATCGTTCTTCCTGCCGGTGCGGATGTCACCGTGCTGACCGATACGCTCCCCTATCTCGCAGGTGGTGTTGATTTCACGGGAGACGGACTCGTGGACGTGGCCGCCGTCTTCCGGCAGAACGATGGCCGGGTGGCGGTTCACCTCATCCCCGGGATGCGAGGGGCGTGGCCCCGGCGGATCCCGGTCACGACCTTTCCCAGGATCTGCGAGGTGGAGGAACCCCGATCTTCCCTCTTTTCGATCTCGTTCGTGGGGGATGCCGACGGCGACGGCGCTCCCGATCTGGTCGTCGGTTTCCCCATGGCGGGAGAGAATTATACGGGCAGCGCGTTCCTGATCTTCGGTAACCCTCGAGGCGACCCCTCTCCAGTTCTGGAGGTATTCATGATTTCGAGCAACCCCAAAACGATGGAGGCCACGCGTTTCTCTCTCCCCGCCAAGGGGGAGGTGGAGAGGGGGGAGAAACGATGAAACGGGTACTCGTCACGAATCCGATCATGCAACGGGATCTTCCCCGCTTCGAAGGGCGTTTGCGGGATGCGGGGATCGAGACGGTGGTCCATCCCGTCTCGCAGGCGCTCGATGAGGCGCAACTCCTTCGGATCGTTCCCGGCTTCGACGGCGTCATCGCCGGTGACGATCCCTTCACGGCCCGGGTGCTCGAAGCGGCGGCCCCCCGGCTCAAGGTCATCAGCAAGTGGGGCGTGGGCCTCGATGCCATCGATCTCGAGGCGGCCAGGCGACTCGGAATCCAGGTCTTCAACTCCCCCGGCGCCTTTGCCGATGCGGTGGCGGAGGTCGCCATCGGCTACATCGTGATGCTCTCACGCCATCTCCACCGGGTCGATCGGGAGGTCCGGATGGGGAAGTGGCCGAAACCGGAGGGGGAGGGCCTCCGGGGTAAGATCCTTGGAATCGTGGGGCTGGGCGCCATCGGAAGGGCCATCGCCCAACGGGCGCTTCCCTTCGGGATGGTCGTGCGGGCCGTCGATATCCGAAGATCCTCCCCCCCGCCAGGGGTCGAATGGGCGACCCTCGATTCCCTCCTCTCCACGGCGGACACGCTCTGCCTCTGCTGCAACCTCACCCCCGAGAACCGGCGGATGATCGATGCGGATCGCCTGGCCCGGATGAAACCGACCGCCCTGCTCGTCAACGTGGCCCGCGGGGGCCTGATCGATGAGCCGGCCCTGATCGCAGCCCTCGCCGGGAAGCGGATCGCAGGTGCGGCCCTCGACGTCTTCGAACAGGAACCCCTCCCCCCCGATCATCCCCTCCTTGCCCTCGACAACGTGATCCTCGGAAGCCACAACGCGAACAACGAACGCCGGGCCAACGATTTCGTCAACCGCAACACGATCGAGAATCTCCTCAGGGGGCTGCGAGCTTCCGAATGAATCGGCGGAGAAGACGATGAGACCTCAGACCGGATCCCTCAAGCGGGCCCTGGGAAAGACGCGGGGGCTTGCCAGGAGACTCGCTCTCCTCGAGAACGCCTATCGAGGGGAGACCTGCTACCTCGTCTCGTGTGGTCCCTCGCTCAACGAATACGACCACGACGCGCTGCGGGAATATCTTGCGGGCGAACTCGTGATCGCGGTGAAGCAGGCCTACGACATCCTCCCCGGGGTCGTCGATTTCCATCTCCTCAACTCGTTCAACATGAAGCGCTACCGCTACACGGCACCGGAACCGATCATCCTCCTCGAGCGGGGGCCCCGCGATCCGGTCGTCTGGCAGCGCAAGTGCGACCTGCGCTTCACGGTTCCCGACGGGGGGCGGGAGGATCGGCTCCTGGCGCACCTGCGCAACTTCGACGACCACCTCTTCACGAAGCGGCTCGAACGGCCCTGGGGGCCGGGGATCGTCTATGAACTCGGCTTCTATCTGGCGGTTCACCTCGGGGTTGCCCGGATCCGGACGATCGGGTGGGATCTTGGGAAACGGAATTCGGAGGTGATGCCCCACTTCTTTGCGGAGGAGGAGGGGGAGCAGTATACGATCTCCCGCCACCAGGCCCGGATCGCCTCCCCCGGCCTCCTGCGCCGCCTCTACCGCCGGCTTCCGCTCCCCGGCAAGGAACGAATCCGGAATGCGATCTTCGGATTGGGGACGCTCTGGCCGCATCTGCGGGGAAGGATCTACAACCGCCCCCTCCTCGTCCCGGAGGAGGTCGATTGGATCGCGGACTCCACGAAGGACGCCTATCTCTGGCTCCAGAAGAAGGGAATCGCGCTCGAGGTGATCTCGCAGGTGAGCCTCGTCGATCCGATCGTCCCCCGCGTCCGGCTGCCGATCCCGCCAGGCTGACCGCCATCCCCGCCAGGGGCATCACTCAGGAGAGGTCTTTGCGGCGAAGGAGGAGGAGGAGGGGAGGGAGCAGGAGAATGCCA
>CAZTSL010000127.1:0-13348 GCA_964616915.1 uncultured bacterium | reverse complement strand
TGCGTGGACGAAAGGGCGATCGCCTTGGCCACATCGATCGGCGCCCCCCCCCCCAACGCAACGATCGCATCGGCGCCACTTCCCCGAAACGCTTCGACCCCCGCCACCACGTCCTCCTCCACGGGATTCGCTGCGATCTGGGAAAAGAGGGTCCAGGGGATCCCCCGCTCCTGGAGACGCCGCGTCAGTTCCGACACGAGCCCGATCTCCTCGAGGTGGGGGTCGGTGACGACGAAGAGGAGATGTTGCTCCGCAAGCCCCGAGACGAAGGCCTCGAGCGCACCCTCGCCGAAGAGGATCGTCGTGGGAAAGTCGAACCGTTCCATCGCGGCTCCCGAATCAGAACTGGAAGCACTTCGTGCCGAGGCACCTCGAGAGGTAGGCGTCGCTCATGTCACCGGTGATGTGCGCACCGACCGACCGCCCATCGAAGAAGGTGATCGAGATGACGCCGCAGACCGCTTCCGCGACCACCCGGACGCTGCGTTGGGAACCGTCGTCGTTGAGCGCCACATAGAGGATCACGCCCTTCCCCGGTTCCCCTTCCCCGAGGTTGAATCGAGCGCCACTCGTCGTCTCGCTCATCTTCCAGGAGAAACGGGGCAGATAGAACCCATCGAGATCTTCCGGATCGTCGGGATTGTAGACGGGGATCGCGGGCCAGGCGAAGAGGTGGATGAGCGCTTCCTCCCCCTCTCCCTCGAGGAACGCCTGCACGAACCCCTGGGGATCATCGATCGCGCCCCCCCCGATGACGGCCCCGGCATCGTCGATGATCTGGAGTTCCCAGGCGACCGCGGCCTCCGCGCCGTCCGGGTCGTCGAGCATCACGGAATCGAAGGCGATATCGAACGGGTTCTCCTCCTTGGTACACTTCCGGCAGACGCCCAGGAGGAGCAGCGCGAGGATGGCCACACCGACGGCGAAGCGATCTTTGCGTTTCATCGTTCCCTCTGCTTTGCATCGAAGCGGAGAAGCGGGGCATCATCGATCCATGAATGTTCTCTTGCGATTTCGATGGCCTGCTCCCGATAGATCCGTGCGGCCGATTCATCACCCGCTGCATGCTTCTCTCGCATCTTTTCCAACGTCTGTTCGAAGATCCGGGAGACGAGACGCCGCAGCCGCAGATTCTGGGGATCCTGCCGAAGACCGAGGAGCGCAGTCTCATAGGCGGAGATCGTGTCTCCCGCCTCGAACTGTCGATATGCCTCGCGGCTCAACCGCCGGGTCTCTCCGGAGGTGGCGATCGAGAGGAGTTGCGGCTCGAAAGCGTAGATCGCAAGCGCCAGTGTCAATGAAACCGGTACCGCGATCGCCCACTGTCGTGCCGAAATCCGTCGGATCGGCGCGCCGCTCTCCCTTCTGTGGCCTGACATCCGTCCTCTTGCCCCCATGCGGAAACGATCCTTCCCGATCGAAATCCGCCCATAGCGAACCCGAACGACCAGCGATAGTCTATCAAATGGGGAGGGGGGAAGACAAGCCGTCATTTTCCCCACTCACCGACACGCCACGACGATATCCCGTTCTCGTCGTGGAGGAGGATTCGGGCCGAGGATCGAGTTTACAACGCGTGTTCGCCGTGATATCATAGGGCCGCCAATGAGGAGGAAGACGCGGCACGATACCGTTCTTTTTCCCTTCACTACCCAGGGGACGAACGATGCCCGATGCTCAGAAACATCCTTCGCCGTTGCACATTCCCGCCATCGATGTGATCTATGCACTCTACGTGCAGAGGAGTTCCTCGATCTTGACGATCCAGAGGGATGGCATCCTCCTGAAGCTCACCTTCGATCGTGGCAGAATCGTCAACCTCTGGTCGAACTTCGTTCCAGGGCTCAGCCTCGGGGAATATCTCGTCGAGCAGGGGCAGATCACGCCGGAAGACCGCAGCAACGCCTTCGAGATCTCGACAGAGCAGCACATCCAGTTCGGGGTGGTCCTCCTCCAGCAGCAGAAGGTCTCTCCGCACCAGCTCTTCGAGGGGATCCAGATCCTGGCGCGCCGCAAGCTCGATCGGATCATGGGCTGGGAATCGGCGATCTATCATCTCGAACACCTCAAGGCGATCCCGGCCAATCAGGTGATCCTCTCCGTGCCGATGCCGCACCTGATCTTCCGGGGGCTCAAGGAGAGCCGGCGTGCGGAGCAACTCTCGGAGGAGTTCGGGCGGCGGATGCACCAACCCCTCGTCCAGAGCCGTTCCAAGGCCTTCACGGTCGAGGAACTCGGACTCTCCGCCGAGGAACAGAAGATCTGGGCACTCCTGCACCATCCCCGCACGATCCCCCAGATCCTCGAAGGGGTGAAGATTCCGATCGAATCTCTCTTCCGGGTGCTCTTTGCCTTGCTCTCCATGAATCTCGCCGCATTCGAGCTGCGCAAGCAGACCGGGACGATCGAATTCTTCGATATCATTGCACCCTACATCATCGATGAACTCGATGCGGCGTCCGCCTTCATCAGCGCGGAGGAACTCGTGGCCACCGCGGCCAGCGAGAGTGAAACGGGTCCCCACGGCCCACTCGACGACTTCCAGATCCTCAAGGCAACCCTGGCCAGGATCGTCAACGACGATACCTTCTTCGAGAACTGGGCCATCGAGCCTGCGCAATCGCCGCACACGAAGCCGGAGGTGATCCCGTTGAAGAGCGAGGCGGAGATGATCGATGAGCTTCGCCAGCACGATTACGAGAAGACGGGGGAGATCATTCGGCCGAAGAAGTAGTCCTCCCTTGCGGTTCGACCCCGGTGAACTCCCGGCGGATCTCGGCGAGGAAGATCTCCCCGTACTCCGCCAGCTTCCATTCCCCCACCCCATGGATCTGCCGTAGCGCGGCCCGATCACAGGGGCGGCGTTCGGCCATCTCCCGCAACGTCCGGTCGGGAAAGATCCGGAAGGGGGGGATCCCCCGGGCTTGGGCGAGGGAACGGCGCAGCGCGGAGAGCCGCGCGTAGAGGGCCGCGTCCCCGCTTCGGGAGAAGGGGGACGAACCGGCAGGGGGCCGCCTGCGCCTTCCTCGATCCGGGGGCTCGGGAATTCCGATCGTAACCTCCCTGCGTTCGAGCATCACCTCCCGCCCCTCCGCCGTGAGTTCGAGCACGGGATAGACCCTGCTCACGGCCCGCAGCAACCCCGCCTCCTCGAGCCGCTCGATCACGGACTCGATATACCCGATCGGAAAGTCGGAGAGGATCCCATAGGTGGGGAGTTCCTCGAGACCGTATCGGCGGATCGGTTCACTCCGGGAACCGTGCAGCACCTGGGCGATCCTCCGCTTCCCGAAACGGCGGTTGAGCCGGGCCACACAGGAGAGGATCTTGCGGATCGTCGTGCGTGCCTCCACGCCCATCGACTCCGGAGATCGGCCCTCCTGCGAAACCGAGGGGTTTGGGCGCCGCAGGGCCTTCGCCGATCCGCGGCAGACGTCGCACCGCCCGCAGGGGGGGAGCGTTTCCCCGAAATAGGCGAGAATGAAGGCTCTCCGGCACCGATCCGTCGTGGGATAGCGGCTCATCTGGCGCAGCTTCTTCCGCTCGAGCGCGGCCCGCCGCACGACCGGCGTGAAATCGATGTCGAGGGGGAGGGTCTCCCGCAGGAGGACCCAGCCCCCCTCCTCGAGTGCCGGAAGGGGCGCATAGTGGAGAAGCCCCTGCCGGGAAAGACGGGTCAGCGTCCGTACCACTCGATCGAGGGGCAAGCCCCATTTCCCAGCGGAGTCGTAGAGTTCGATCCGCACCCCATAGGCCAGGACGCCGCCGAAACGTTCGACCAGCCGGTCGATGAGCGTGCGCACGAAGGGATCCCCATCCCCTTCCAGGGCTTCCTGGGGAGGGGCGAGCAACTTGAGGAACGCCGGCCCCCGCCGGTAGAGATATGCCCCCTCCTCGAGGATCTTGAGGCTCGAAGCCACGGCCATCCGTCCTCCCGGAACCTCGAGCTGCTCCGAGAGCGCCTCCACGAGATCATACCCTGCCCCCCTCCCCTCCGAAACGAGGGCGCGAACCCCCTCGAAGACCTGCGTGACGACCTCGGCCGAGGGAAAGCCGCCATCGATGAAGAAATGGTGGATCCGTAGATCACCGGGGAGAAAGAGGAGGGAAGCCGTGGCCGGCTCCCCATTGCGCCCCGCACGCCCGATCTCCTGATAGTAGGCTTCGAGGGAACCGGGGATCTCGTAGTGGACGACCCGGTGGATGTCGGGACGATCGATCCCCATCCCGAAGGCGTTCGTGGCCACGATCCGCGCCCACCGCCCCGAGAGGAACGCCTCCTGGACCCCCCGGCGCGTCTCCTCCGGAAGCCCGGCATGGTACTCGAGCGTCTCGAGGCCTCTTGCCGTCAGGAACGCGTACAGCCGATCGACACTGCGGCGCGATGCCGCATACACGATCGCCGGGCGGCCATCCTCGAGGAGTTCGCAGAGTTTCTCGTCCTTCTCCGCGCGTCGCCTCAGGCAATGGACCTCGAGTTCGATGTTCGGCCGGTCGAACCCCGCCACGAAGCGCCGGGCACCTGGAATCCCGAGATGATCGAGGATATCCTTCCGCACATCCGGCGTGGCCGTGGCCGTCAGCGCGATCACCGGCGGATGACCCAGCAGCCGGATCACCTCGGGAAGTTTGAGGTAGTCGGGGCGAAAATCGTGCCCCCACTCCGAGATGCAGTGCGCCTCGTCCACGGCGAAACGGGAGACCTCGATGCGGGTGAGCGCATCGAGGAAGCGCTGGGAGCGGAAACGCTCTGGCGCCACGTAGAGGATCCGGAGTTCCCCCCGCCGCAGCGCTTCGATCCGTTCGCACTGCGCCTCGAAGGGGATCGAGCTGTTGATGAAGGTGGCGGCGACCCCCCGGCGTCGCAGGGCATCGACCTGATCCTTCATGAGGGAGATCAGCGGGGAGATCACGAGCGTCGTGCCGGGCAGGAGGAGGGCGGGGAGCTGATAGCAGAGCGATTTCCCCGCCCCGGTCGGCATGACGACGAGGATGTCCTCCCCCGCCAGAACGGCTTCCACGATCTCCCTTTGCCCCGCCCGGAACGTGGAGAAACCGAAAACCTCCCGAAGGCGTTCCTCCACCCGGTTCATCCCCTCCGGCATGGAGGCTTCCTCCCTTCTCCGATCCCCTCTCATGGCGGTCTCCTCGTCGCCGGGTTGGCTCCTCCCTTACGCCCGATCATCATGGGGCATGGCGGCGCGGCTCCGGCACAAGGGAACGAAGCCGCAGAGGAGGACGAGGAGGAGGAGCCCCACCCCCGATCGGCCATGCCGCGGCAGGAGCGTCCCTGCGCACACACCACCCGAACCCGTGCTGTAGATCACCGAGGCATAGGCGTACATGAGGCTTCCCCCCTCATCGACGACCAGCCGAAGCGTATAGTCTCCATCGGCGCCGGGGTAGGCCAGGGTGCCCAACACGCCCTCCTCGATCTCGTCGTTCCCGGAGGCGATCACGCGCCAGGCGTCGTCGTCCGGATAGTAGGAGTCGCCCACCTCGAGACGCCAGGCCAGCGCGGATGCACTGTCATCCCTGAGCACCGTTCCGCGGACCTCGACATCCTCCGTGGAGGAGAGGGTCGCCCCATGTTCGGGGGAGAGGATCGCCACCGTCGGAACATGGGTTACCGAGACCGCCTCGTAGGCGTTGGAGGTGCCATGCCCATAGTAGCGCGGACCCCTGCGTGTGTCGAAATTCTCGATCGGATCGACGCTGTTTTCGAGGATTGCACGGATCTCGAGGTTCGTGAGCGTCGGGTTGCGCGAGGCGATGAGGCCCGCCAGACCCGCCAGGTAGGGGGCGGAGAAGCTCGTCCCCGAGACGATCGCGTAGCCGTCGGGATCGGAGACGGAGGGCCAGGGGGTGAAGACGTTGCAGGCCGGCCCCGCCACCGGGATCCGGATGTTCGTGGCCGTGGCGCAGGGGGAGAAGGAACTGCTCGTTCCGGCCACGGCGATCACGAACTCGCTCGATCCGGGATAGACGATCCCGTTGCCCCCATTTCCGGCCGAGCCTGTGAGCACGACCCCCGCGGCCCAGACCGCCTCGAGGACCGGTTCGGTCATGTCCTTGACCTCCTGGTCGCACTCCGCCGTGGAGCAGCCGCAGTTGAGGCAGAAGCTCATGTTCATCGAGACCGCGCCGTGGTCCGCGGCATAGACGAAGCCTTCAAGGAGATCCTCGAAGGTGCCGAATTCGACGATCTCTCCCCGCCGGTCACGGGCGAAGTAGGAGGTCCGGATCGCCAGTCCCTTGCACCCGGGGCAGACGCCTGCGGCCCCCTCCCCATTGTTCCCCGTGGCGATCGCGGTGCCCAGCGTCCCGGTGTTGTGCTGGCAGCCGGGGTCGTCATAGGCCCCCCCGCAGTCGGGATCGTTCTCACCGTTGGCATCGGTCAGGAGGGTGTACCCCTGCGCCTCGAGGTCGGCGATCTCCTCCGGCGTGAGTTCGATCGTATCCCCGCTGTCGGCGGCCAGGTTGTCCCGCAGGTCGATGTGGTTGGCGTTGCACCCCGATTCCACGATCGCGACCTTCACCGTCGGTTGGCCGTACTCGACGTTCCAGGCACAGGCGAGCTGGGCGGTCTCGGCATACCAGAGCGTGCCGTCGGCGACCTGGGGATCATCGAGGTCCGCGGCGCTGCAGTCCACCCGGCCGGCCTTTTCCCTGGCAGGCTCCTCGGCGGGCGGCAGAGAGCGAACGGAAGGCCCGCGAAAACGCTCCACCCGGACTTCAGGCCGGCGTGGAAGATTGATCCAGTTCAGGCTCACCCCCCGGATCGGAAAGCTCCCCTTCCCATCCGAGGCCACGATCCCCTCGATCTCGTGATAGAGGAGGTCCCGGAATCGCGACTCGATCCGCACCGTATAGTAGCTCCGAAGATCGGGGGTGAGGCGCGTCGATCCGTCGGGCGCCACGTAGAACTCGGGCATGGGCGCCCGCGCCGACGGAAAGGTCGCCCGAACCTCCATCACCGGATGACCGGCATCCGCCAGAAGGGGCTCGAGGATCTCCTGACGCACGAAGTCGGGATCGAGACCGGCGAACTCCGGCGCAAGCCGGATGAGAAGCTGGTCGGCAACCGCCTGCTCCTGCTGCTCCTGCGCAGCCTGCCCCGAAAGGGCGCTCCCGAAAAGGAAGAGGAGGAAGAACGAGATTCGTCGAAACATGGAAGACTCCTTTCAGGGGTGAAAATGGTCGGCGTAATCGGCGGTGAGGCGGAGGTAGGTATCGCCGTACTCGATGCTCGGTTCGATCTCACTCCCCTCATGCCATTCGTTGAAGGTCGTGACGAGTACCCAGTCGGGGTCGGCCGCGATCGCGTCCTTCCAGAGCATCTCGTAGACCGCGCCCCCTTCCCGCGGCAGAACGATCGGATGCTCGCGCCCGATGTTGGAATCGTCGTAACCGGGAAGCACGGTCAACGCGGCTCCGAGACCCGCCCGGTGCGCGCCTGCCACGTAGCTTTCGTACATCCCGGCCGAGTAGGCGCCGGAGACGAGATCGCCCACCGGATTGTAGAAGTGGACGCTATCGACGCCGCTCGGGGGATCGAAACGATCGGCATCCGCGGGCCAGTCGAAACTGACGTGCACAGGCCCCTGTGCCTCGACGCTCTCGAAGACCGAACGCCACCCCTGGGGGGAGAGTTGACCGACCGCCCGTCCGTAGATGAAGACGACCGGCTCCCCATCGACGTCGAAAAAGGCGGGGGAGGCGGCATACGTATCGCGGATGTAGGTCAGATCCTCGATCGCCCGCGCAGGATCGCCCTCCGGAACGACTTCGTAGTAGATCGTGGCCGAAAGGGGACTTCCCGACGCTTCGATCGCGGCAAGGAGGTGGGCAAAGGCCTGGTCCTCGAAGGAGCCGATCCCCCACCAGCTCACCACGAGGAAGTCGATCCCTGCGCCGGCGATCTCCTCGAGGTGCCGTTCGAGCGCCGCGGGATCGTTCGAATCGTAGACGTCGAAGGCGGGGCAATCGGTGGCCCCGATGTCGCGGCACCCATCCTCCCGGTACGCGTCGGGGTCGTGCCCCCCTTCGTTCCAGTGGATCCATCTCCCGGAGATCGCCGGGGTCCCATACCAGGGGTAGTAGAAGGCCCCCACGAGTCTGGGCAATTCAGGAGGCTTGGAACCACAGCGCACCCCTGAGAGGAGCAAGAGGAGCAAGAGGAGCAAGAGGAAGGATGCGAACCGTGCGATTTTCATCGGGAGCTACCTCCTTGGACCCTCCGCGCCAGCCGCCCGAAAGCCTTCAGTAGGCCGGGGGGAGTCCCACGATGCGGAAGCCCGTCTTTTCGACCTGCCGGCTCAGCCCATGGAGGGTGTCGCTCGGCCAGGTCTTCTGGACGAGGTTGACGAGCCAGGAGGGGATGAGCCCCCTCGGATCGGTGAGCACTTCGACGCTGACACGGGTCTTCTCCGGGGAGAGGGGGATCAGCTCATAGCCGGTGAAGGTCGTGATCGCTCGAACCCCTCGCGTTCCCGGATCGTTGGGGTGATCGACGGAGCGCAGGACGAGGTACACCCGCCCCGTCTCCCGATCGCGGTATCCCTTGATGTGCAGGACGTAATCCCGGTCTGCGATCGGCCAGGGGAGATCGAAGAGATGGTAGATCGTTCCCTCGTGGTCGGAGTCGATCTCGAGGTTCGCCGTATCGATCAGCCGATCGACCCACTCGAGCCGGAACGCCGGATCCGTGCTGACGAGGACGGAGTAGATCTTCTCGACCGGGGCGTCGATCACGGTCTCCCCCCGGAAGGCCAGAAGCTTCGAGCCGGGGATCTTCTTTGCGAAGACATCGACCCCGTGTCGGTGGTTGATCTTCTCCCACCCCTCCGGGGGAATCGGATGAAAACCGTCCGCCTGCATCGCTTCGAGGGCGGAGCCCCACCCCGCTCGGGGGAGGAGGGCGGAGAGGAGGAGCAGCAGCAGCGTTACCTTTCGTTTCATGACCACACCTCATTCGTTCGTCGTCCCACGGCACCCTTCCTGGAAGGGCTTTGGCGTATGCACACGCGCTAATGATGCCGTTCCGTGAAGAAATCGGCGGCCGTCGCGAGCATCCTTGCAAGGGGGGGGGGGAGGGGGGCGAGGTATCCCTTCCCTTCGGCACAGAGGGCGCGCGCCTTTGCCCTGGCGTGCGCCACGACCCCGTACTTCTCGAAGAGAACGGTGACGGTCTCGATATCCTCCGCCGAGGTCGCTTCGCGGGGTTTGTCGAGGATCTCGAAGAGGCGGTCCCGTTCGTCGGGACGGGCACGGGCTGCCGTTTCCACCACGAGGAAGCTCCGTTTCCCCTCCCGGATGTCGGAGCCGGGTTCCCCCCGCCCCTTGCCACTCGTCAGATCGATGACGTCGTCGATGATCTGGAAGGCGGGGCCGATGCACCGTCCGAAAGCCGTGAGCGCTGCGATGATCGAAGGATCTGCGTCGGCGATCATCGCTCCCCCGATCGCAGGGGCGATGAGGTAATCCCCCGTTTTCGCCGTGACGATGCGCATGTAATCCTCGACACCGAGATCGCGGCGGGCGCGGGCCTCGAGGTCGAGCGCCTGTCCTTCCCCCGTGTGCGCGACGGTCTCCGTCAGGAGGGCGAGGAGGGCCAACACCCGTTCATCCGGAAGCCCGTGGTTCCGCAGGGAGAGGACCGCCTCGTAGGCCTTGCAGAAGAGGTAATCTCCGATATTGATCCCGTGGGCCATCCCGAAGCGAACCCAGACCGCCGGCCGGTTGCGGCGGATCCGGTCCCCATCCTCGATGTCGTCGTGGACGAGGAGGAAGCTGTGCAGCAGCTCCATGGCCAACGCAAAGGGCATCACCTGGGCGCGTTTCCCGCCAAGCGCCGTGCAGGTGAGAAGAGAGAGCGCGGGACGTAGCCGCTTGCCCCCACCCCCTTCCCGATCGAGGCCGAGCGCGTGGAAGACCCCCGCTCGAAGGATCGCTACCGGGGGGATTCGATCGACGAAACGCGTGAGTTCCTCGTCGATCGCCCGTCCTTCCCGCACAAGATATGCCTCGAAATCACTTGCTTCCAATGAATCCTCCTTCTCCGAGGCGGCGGTGACTCACCCCTCCTCACAGAGGGAGAGCCCCTGTTCGGTGAGATAGAGGATCTCGTCCTCCGAGATCGGGTAATTCGACCCCTCCATATGGGCGCTCAGGGTGTCACCGCTGAAGTCGTCGATCGTGATCTCACCCTGGCACGATCCCGTGTCGAGTTGCACGAAGCAAACGATCCTTCCGGAGGAATCGGCCGGCCCGTAGAAGAGGAATGCTGCGGCCTGGGGGGGGAGGTCCTCCCGGATGTCTCCGATCTCGATCACCGCTCCGCTCTGCGTCTCCTCGTAGGGCCACACGACCATGAGGAAGAGTCCGCCCACGATCTGCGTTCCCGAGTCGTCGAGGAGTGCCACGCCGGGGAAGGGAACGACGTTGAACCAGGCCCGGTCGTTCTCGTAGTCCTCCTTGACCGACACGACGGCCACGGGGTTCTCCTGCTCGGCGGAGTCCATCACGATCGGTTCCTCGAGTTGCGGTTCCCCCCGGTTGTTCACCACATCGGTCGTCCATCGGAAGTCGGCCGGGCCCCCGAGCGTATCTCCGACCTCCACATCGGAAAAGGCGATCTCGAACGGATAATCACACTGGGGCTCGTTGCTCCCACAGCGATTGGCGCCGAGCAACCCCAGTGAAACGAGCACGCAAAAGGCAACCATCCCCTGTTTCATCGTCTCTCCTCTTTCTCCATCTTTCGAGCCAGGCGGTTTCAGGTCGTTTCTTCCTTCCCCTGGGAGGGGCATCTCCATCGCGCCTCCGAGGCAGGTGGTTCGAACCGGAGTCAGGATAGCGGGAAGGGAATGGCGTGTCAACGCCGTGGAAGAAGGCCCGGGGTCGATCCAGAACCGATGCGTTGCGCAAGGGGGCCGCCTCTCCCTCCCCCCGGACGCATTGAAGAAAATTCGTCGCTCTTTGATTCAAGGATTCTTCTTGACAAGGGCCTTCGCCCGTGATACGGAATCACCGTAGATCACCAGGACGTCACCCCCATCGAAATTCTCCGCTGGCGATCCTCTGTGGCAAAAATCTCCACAAGGATAAGGAAGAAGTGAGGCAACGTGCGGTGACCCACCTCTTCCCGTGGCCTTCACACCATCACCACCCAATGATGGTTGGTTTGTACAACCGAAAGGGAGAGAGAGATGAGAACGATTTCGAAGACCACCTTCATGATGTTGCTGGCCTTGGCGTTTCTCGCCCCCGCCTGTGAGCAGGATATCGACTACGACGATGTCGAGGACTCCGTGGACAATTGTGTGGGCATCTACAACCCTGGGCAGCTCGACACCGACCGTGATGGGAAGGGAGACCCCTGTGACGACCGTACCCCCTATGACGGCGCGCTGATGGAGGGTTGCTTCCTGAGCGACTGGCCGCCCCTTCGCGGGCTTGCGTGGAGCGACCGCCCCACCCGTATCGAACAGGGCAACGTCGACAAGAGCGAACTGAAAGTGGCCATCGATTGGCAAGGCTGGGTAGAAGAGGGAGACGGCCGGAGCAACGGGAAGAACATCTGGTTCCAGATCGCCGCGGACAACGACGAACTCTTCACCCAGACCTTCGTGGAAGGGGAGGGGCGCGACACGAACCGGGATGGGAAGGTCGATCAATTCACCGGCACCTACGTGATGTTCGAATGCTGGTTCGTCTGCGAGGACGCCTACGATTACGATGCCTGGGCCGATGGGACGTGGGAGGCGACTGCGGCCAATACGTTCGAGTGTGAATTCTGAGTTCCTCCCCCTCCCTGCTTTGATCCCCCCAATCGGTCTCCCCTCACCTCTTTCCGTACACCTCACAGATCCATGTCCACTGGCGGGCAAGCCCCTCTCGAAGGGAAACTTCGGGAGAAAAGCCGAGCTTCTCTCCGGCGAGCGAGAGATCGGCCGAAGTATGGCGCACGTCTCCCTTCTGGGGATCGCTACGCTGGAAGTTCACCGATTCTCCACTCACTTCACTGACCAGACAGATCAGCTCGTTCATCGTGATCCGGCCACCGCCGCCGATGTTGAAGACCGCGCCCGCCACCCCTTGTGCCGTGGCGGCCAGGAGATTGGCCCGCACGACGTCGGAGACGTAGGTGAAGTCCCGGGTTTGCTCCCCATCGCCGTACAACGGAAAGGTCTCCCCCCTGCGCACGGCCTTCATCAGCTTGTGGAACGCCATGTCGGGGCGCTGTCGTGGACCGTAGACCGTGAAGTAACGAAGGGAGACGGTGGGGATTCGAAAGTTCTTCCAGTAGAGGTAGCAGAGATGCTCCCCGGCCAGCTTCGTCACGCCGTAGGGGGAGACCGGTCTGGGCCGGGTCGTCTCCTCCTTCATCGGAAGATCGGCCGTGTCCCCATAGACCGAGGAGGAGGAGGCATAGACGAAACGGTGGAGATCACGTCCTCGGCACGCTTCCAGGAGTCGCTGCGTGGCGAGCACGTTCGTGTCCGTATAGACCCCGAAGCTCTCCCCCCAGCTCGCCCGGACTCCCGCCTGGGCCGCCTGGTGGAAGACGATCTCCACGCCGGTGAGGAGTTCCGAGAGAGGAAGGGTGACGAGATCCCCCTCGATCAGATGGAAGTTCTCCTCCTCCCGTAGCGACGCGATGTTGGCCTCCTTGAGGGAGCGGGGGTAGTAGTCGGAGAAGGCATCGATCCCCACGACCTCGTCTCCCCGTGCCACGAGAAATTCGGCCAGATGGGACCCGATGAACCCCGCCACGCCGGTGACCAGAACTTTCAATGTGCTCCATCCTTCCCGATCGGCGCCGGCCGGAAGGAGGCCCTCCGTGACCGGCGCTCTGTACGCACCCGATCGACTCCGCCCGGGAGGACGCCGTTCGAGTCCGGCGCCTCTTGCCCCCCCCGACGATGCACCCGGCCCTCCACGATACACCGGGGAAATGCACGATATCAGCTTTGTTCCTCCCTGTCAAATCGCCCTTGGCCTCGTCGTAGGGCAATGCTGGCCTCGGGGATCGGGCAACCATGAGGGAGCGGGCAACCACAGGGGGCTGTCCCTGCGATTGGGGATGGGATCTCCAGACGCTCCGATGCCATGGTGGGGATTTTCGATGCGATTGCCCTGTCGACCGGCCCAGGGCCCCGGCAAAGTCCGCTTCCGGAGCCCGGGGATTGGCCGTCGCGCCGGCGGCAGGAGGGCAGGGGGGGCCACGGCACGTGGCGTAGGGGGCAAGATGGACAGAAGCGCCAATCCCCCGCCGATCTGGCCGGATTCCTGGAGGATTCACGACTTTGCCGGAACCCTGTCGACCGGCCTGGGAGAATTGCAC
>CAZTSL010000126.1:0-13480 GCA_964616915.1 uncultured bacterium | reverse complement strand
CGTGACGGTTGAGATCCCCCGTCTCGTTCCCGCCAGCCACCCGCCCCCCCTCGTCCCCCCTCGGGAATCGATCCCGGCTGGATCCCCTGTTCGGCTCCCATCCCTCTCTTTCCGCTATTTTTCCCCTCTCCGAAAAAAAATGAAGAAAAATGCTAAAGATCCTTCCCGCCTCTCCCGATAGAGAGAACGTATGTGGATGATCCTCCTCGGGGTCATCGTCATTTCGACGAGTCCGGAAGGCTTGTCATGGTTACTCGTTACCCCGGCGTAACCCTTGGCCGGAGAACGTGGGAGGCTCGACAATGAATCACAAAGGTATCGCAATTCTCACCGCGGGTTGCTTGTTCGTCGGTTCCGCCTATCTCCTCGACGTGAGACCGGTGCAGCGGATCTGGGAGAATACCGTTGGCTCGAGGCGTGCCGAAGCGCGCAACATCCGGGAAATCACGATCGACCGGCCGGCGGTCGTCCCCGCCCTGGCGCCGGCTGCGCCCGAAATCGAAAAAACGGAGATCCCTCGAAGCGAAGCGGTGAAAGGTACCCCGCTCCACGCCACAAAGATGGCGCAAGCCACCCGGAGGCAGGCGCAAGCCACCCGGAGGCAGGCGCAAGCCACCCGGAGGAACCGCAAGATCGTGCGTGTGGCGCAGAATACCGCGGTTTCCCACAGGACCGCTGCCGCAAAGAAGCACAAGAGCCCGATCAAGAAGGCCACGGCCACCATTTCCGAAGAAGAACTCCTCTCCAAGGAACACCTCCTCTCCTTCCAGCTCCCGGAGAAGGTTCGGAAACGGTACGCCAAGCCGAGGAAGCAGAAAGTCGTCACGCACTACAGCTATGGCCGCCATGTGAGCAAAACGGTCTCCCGGCAGCGCTACACGATCGACAACTGCTACAAGCAGGGGGTGAGCTTCACCAGCGGCGGGACGCACAAGATCGTGGTGGACTTCGTGGTCGAGAGCGACGGTTCGGTCCATGACGCGAAGATCGCCTCCTCCTCGGTCGATCACCCCGAAGTGGAAGCCTGCATCCTGCGCACGATCCGCCACACGCGTTTCCCGAAGCCGCCGACGGCACCCGCCCACGTCTCGATGCCCCTCGTCTTCTCGGGTGGCAACTGACCGCCGGCTCTTGCCCGCTCCTTCCTCCCGTTCCCCCCGCTTCTGGGACCGCCTTCCCCTTCTACGCCGGCGTCCGACCGGCTGGACGTCAACCCCCTCCGTATCCATTCCAGGCGCGACCCCTCGAGACCGACAGCCTTCCTGGACGGCGCCTGCCGGCGCGTCGAACGCGCAGCGGGGGAAGGCCCGTTGGGGTGTGGCGCCTATGGAACGCCTTTTTTTCCTTCAAGTTCTCCCCCGAAACGCCGATAAAGAAGGAGAGAACGAAACGGAACCGGGAGGATCATCGATGAAACCGAAGGGTGAACGTGAACATCCCGAAAGGACCGCCGAGGAGACGCCGGAAGTGGAGATCCTGGGGGCAGTGGGGAAGGAACTGCGCCAGATGGCGCCCCCGCCACTGGCCTGGGAGCCGGCACGGGTCTTGATCGAGGCGGACCGTCCCACGGATCTCGTGATCTCCAGCCCCTCTCTCCTTTCCGCGATCACCGAGGAAGTCCGCAGCGCGGAGCAGGCCTGTAAGCGGATCATGCTCGACCATTGGGTCGAAATGCTTCGGGAGCGGGTGATCGCGGAGTGTCACGATGCGGGGATCGGGATCGATCTGCGGACCCATGTCGATGGAACGTATGTCCAGGCGTCCATGATCGACGCACTCACCGAACCGGTCGTCCGGGCGATCGTGCGGATCGCGACGTTTCGAGCTTCGCCCCCTCCCCCCACTGCGGCGGCCCCCCCGCTCCGGATCCACCTCGTCTGCCGGACTTCGGAGGCACTCCTTACCCTCAACCTCGTGGAACTCGAAGGGGGCATCGATCCCGAAGGGCTCCGTACCGCCGCCGCGGCTCCGCAGGGAACGTCTCTGGCCGAACTCCTCTTCGATCGGGCGGGGGAGACGTTCATCGACGAAGTGGATCGGCTCGGCGGGTCGCTGCGGATCGACGCGGAACGTGGTGAGGGGGTGGCCATCGAGATCACGCTCCCCCAGAACCGCTACCGCATCGCCGCCCTCCTCGTGGCGGTCGATGGCGAGGAGATCGCGATCCCCCAGACGCTCGTCCTCGACACCGTCGTGGCCGGCGCCGCGGATATCGAATTCCTCCCCGACGGCACGATGATCCTCGAGCAGGAGGAGATGAACCTCGTTCTCCATGCCCACCCGATGTCCCGCCACCAGCCGCACGCGATCGAGGCTGGCGGCAACGAACCGATCCCGATCGTCATCGTGGGAGAGGGGGAACGGATCACGGGAATCATCGTCGATGAGATCCTCGGCGCGGAACTCGTCTTCGGCGAGACCTTCCTCGAGGGGAGTTTCCTCGGGGGGGATGAATGCTGCGCCGCCTCGATCACGATGAAGGGGAAGATCGTCACCCTCTTCCACCCCCAACGCTGGCTGCGCAGCGAAGGCGCCATCCCCCACCCCCTCCTCCCCTCCGAACGGGAGATGGGCCTCCAGGCCGGTATCTGACCCTCCTGCGCCTTCGTAGGGGAGCAATCCTTCAGAGCGTGACCCGTTCGAGCTTTTCGGCGGCGACTTCCCGGGAGATCTTCCCCTTCATCACGAAGTCCTTGAGTACCTGCTCGAGCGTTTGCATCCCTATTCCCTGGCTCGTTTGCATGATCGAGTGGATCTGGAAGAGCTTCCCTTCGCGGATGAGGTTCCGGATCGCCGCGTTGGCGATCATGATTTCGAGGGCGGCTACCCGCCCCTTCTTGTTCCTGGTCGGAAGGAGCGTCTGCGTGACGACCGCCCGGATCGTCTGGGAGAGCATGGCACGGATCTGGGCCTGCTGATTGGCGGGGAAGACATCGATCACGCGGTCGATCGTCTTCGGAGCGCTGTTCGTGTGCAGGGTGGCAAAGACGAGATGCCCCGTCTCCGCGGCGGTGAGCGCAAGCGAGATCGTCTCGAGATCCCGGAGTTCTCCCACGAGGATCACGTCGGGGTCCTCCCGGAGCGCGGACTTGAGCGCATTGGCGAAGCTGTGCGTGTGGGCATGAAGTTCCCGCTGCTGCACGAGCGACTTCTTGGGACGGTGGACGAACTCGATCGGATCCTCGATCGTGATGATGTGGCGGGCATGGTTCGTGTTGATGCTGTCGATGATCGCCGCCAACGTGGTGGACTTCCCACTGCCGGTCGGACCGGTGACGAGTACGAGGCCGTTCTCGAACTCGGTGAAGCGGCGCAGGATCGGGGGAAGCCCCAATTCGTGGAGCGGGATCACCTCCTCTGGAATCACCCGGAAAACCGCACTCTTTCCCCTCAGCTGATTGAAGACGTTCACGCGGAAGCGACCGATCCCCTTCACCTGCACGGCGAAGTCGAACTCGAGGTCCTCCTCGAAGGCCTGCCGCTGGCGATCGAGGAGGATGCCGTATACGATCTGCTGGAGCGTCTCGGCCTCGAGGGGGGGGGCATCGAGACGCTTCATCTCACCGTGCAGCCGGATCATCGGGGGAACCCCCGCGCTCAGATGAAGATCGGATGCCTGATGCTGGATCGCGAAGCGGAGGAGTTCCTGGAGGTAGATCGCAGGGTCGATTCGTCGATGCCGTTCCGTGGCCATGGGGGGGATGCCTTCCTTCACGCCATGAGGTTCAGAGCCGCACGTGCCGCAGGAGTTCGGAGAGGGAGAGGATCCCCGCGCGGGTCAGCGCCAGGAGGCGCTCCCGAAGGGCAGGGTAACGGGTGCGCACGGACGCCTCCGCCTCCCCCCCCCGAACCGCCGCGATGAAGTCGCTGCGGCACGGCACGAAATCGAGGACGAGGCGGGGAGGAGCATAGCCGCTCTGCCCACAGACGGGACATCCGGAGGCCACGGTATCGCGGTGGGGGAGCGCGAAACGGAGACGCAGATGCTCGGGGATCTCCTCCCCCTCCCCCTTGCAGGCCGGACAGAGGGGATGGACGCACACACCAGCGATCACCGCATGGATCGCGCTCTCCAGCAGCGTGGCCGGAATCCCCTGCTCGAGGAAGAGGGCGATCGCCTCCTCCGCGGAACGAAGACTCGATCCTACGAAGACGGGAGACGACAGGGCGATCTGAAGCAGACGCTTGAAACGATCCATCTCGAAGAGATCGAGCGGATCGGAGACGAGGAGATCGGGGGCCTGGGCGAGGACGAAAGGAGCGGGATCGGCACGGGGAGAGATCCGAAGGAAGCCCGGGATCTCCAACGATTCGGAGAAGAGGAAGCCCCGCCCCCCACGCTCGCGGAGGGGGGTGACCAATCCCTCGAGGATCCCGTGGCGGGTCTCGAGTTCCGGGGAGACGACGAGAATCATCCCGTAACGCTTTCCGAGGAATTCGCGGAGTTCCTCATACGCCCGCCCCCCCTCGAGGCCCTCCTCGATGCGCAGGGGCTTGCCGCCGACCTGGATCCGGAAGGCCGTCCCCATAAGGAGCGGCGTGGCCGCGACGTGCAGCGGGATGCGCTCCCCCCCCACCTCCAGGCTTCCCCGCTGGTACAAGGGGGTCTTCACCTCGACCGGAAGGCCGCAGGCGGCACGAAGTTGCCGCAGGATGTCCCGCGCCGGCAGGGTAGAGAGCCGCTCGATCTCGAAGGTATGGCCATGACGCCGACCTCGCAAGAGGTAGCCCCCCTCGCAGGGGTCGAGGAAGAGTTCCCCCCCTTCCGGGGGGAGATGGCGGGTCACGAGATCTCCGAGGCTCAGGCGTCGCCGTTGTGTGCGCTTCCCTTCGCCTCCCTCTCCGGAGAAGGGGCGCCCGAAGACCGAATGGAGCAACGTCACGATATCCCCCTCCCGGGCGATGGCGACCTGGATCCGGCGCCGTTCGTCGGGAAGGAGCGCCTCGATCCCCTCCTGCGTCGTCGGATCGGCCAGCGCCACGGAGATCGAGTCCCGGGTGGCCACGAGGGGGAGCATCCGGTAGAAGAGGAGATCCTCGTACGGAAAGGAACGGATCAAGGCCGGATCGAGCATCTCCGGTTTGATCTCGACGTAGGGAATCCCCAGATGCTGCGCCACCGCCCAGTTGATCTGATCCTGGTTCGTGAAACCGAGTTCGACGAGCGCCTCGCCGATCCGGATCCCGTGGGCCCGCCCGTAATCGACCGCCTCGGCGATCTGGGCTTCGGTGACGATGTCGTAGGTCCGCAGGATGTCCCCCACACGGAGTTTCGTGGACCCGCTCCCCTCGGCTCCGGAGGCGGAAGGATCGCTTTCGGGCAGCCGTTCCCCCTCCGAGGCCGAAACCCGCAGCGAGGGGGGGAGGGGCTCCCCTGAGTGCTCGGGTGTCCGTGGCTCCGAGGAGCGCCCGGCTTCCCCCTCAGGAGCAGCGGACGCCTCTTTCCTGGGATCTGAGGTGGCGGGGGGCGTTTCGGTCTCGTTGGGCATGTCACTTCCTCCTCGGTCCCGGCCTCGATCGGAAAGGGGCGCTTCGATCGCGGCCGTCAGCCGGAAAGCGCGCTGATCCCCCAAACGGGCTGATCCTCCAAACGGGAGAGATTCAGAACTTCGATGGGGTCACCGGTGGGAGAACTTCGATCAGGGAGACGTACTGGTTGCCCAGCCCGCCGGTCACGTAGAATTTGATCCCGAGTTTCGCATAATAGCGCCAGTCGAGGGCCTCTTCCTCGTCCGGCATGCCGTAGAGGTCGATCACCTTCCCCAGTTCGTCACCATATCCGATGCCACGGGTCGTCTTGCCTCTGTAGCGGTGGTTCAGGACGAAGCTGCAACAGACCGTATCCTTGCTCGCGGAGACGTTGACGATGATCCCCATGTCGGTGTAGTGGAGTTCCTTGATGTTCTCTCCCCGGACTTCACTGAAACGGGTCTCCTCCCGGTCGGGAGGGCCCCAGAGGGCCAGGACCTTGCTGCGGGGGTCCCCGAAGACGATGCCGTTGACCCCCCGTCCCTCGATGATCTTCTCCGGATAGGCGCCCCGCTGGACCCCGGCGGCTTCCTCTTCGTAGTTCCAGTTGAACCGATCGACCGGCATCGGCTTCGTCGTGCAACCGGCAAGGAGAAGGAGAGCAATCAGGAAGGCGAATCGCTTCATCGACGACCTCCAATGCGGCGGGACGCTCCATGGCCGCGGGAAAAGAGGAAACGTTCGATCCCCACCGGAACGATTGACGTTCGATGGATTTCCCTTTATCCTGAGAGGCGCTGGGTTTCTCCCCGGTCATCCATGGACCATCCGATCCACCGGGCCTGGGAACCTTCGAGGCCAAGAGCGCAAGGGCGTGCAAAGACGCATCGTGGGGGGAAAAGAACCCTGCTTGCCGTCAGCACTCGGGCCGATCGGATGAAGAAGACGGGACAACGCAACCCAAGCGCCTCATTCTAGCACGCGCGCGCAATGGGTGCAAAGAGGGGATCAGACCATGACGCACGAAGAGATCGTCGAAGACCTCAAGGCGTTGGAGCAGAAGATCAAGATTCTGCGCAGGGATTACGAACTCTACTTCAACGGCCTGGAGAAGAAGGAACCCCTCTTCCTCAAGGAGCAGGTGCAGCGGATGATCCGGAAATTCCTGCGGGAGCCGATCCGCAATCCTGCGCTCAAATTCAAGTTCGAGTCGCTGCAGGCGACCTTCAACACCTTCAACACCTACTGGAACCGCGTGACGATGCAGATGGAACAGGGGCTCGACCCCCGCTCCCGCTTCCGGCTGCGGCAACGGGAAGAGCGCGCCTCCCAGCCCCTCCCCACGGCTCCTTCCCCCGCCCCCGCACCGACGAGCGACCCGAAGACGATCTACGAACAGTTCCTCCAGGCAAGGGCCCAGACGAAGGAATCGACCCGCATCTCCCTGCCCCAGATGGAGAAACTCCTCCAGAAACAGGAGGAAAAGCTGCGCAAGAAGTATGGATGCCGGGAGGTCGAGTTCCGGGTCGTGATCGAGGAGGGGAAGACGAAACTCAAGGGGATCCCCAAGGGGATCCCAAAGAAGGGAGAACGCGCGACACCCTAGGGGAGGTACGCGCAAGGAGGCGTGGGAGCGCGGAACGACCGCGCTGCCCCCAGCGCTTCATCCGGTCGCGGGGGCAGGCAGCCTCAACCCGAGGCCACGGAAAGGCGGGTGAGGGCACGCTTGAGCGCCGCCTCGACCTGGACGTAGGCGGTGTCGTCGAGGGTGAGTTCCCTCAAACGGCGCTCGGCCCGGGCTTTCGCTTCCTTGGCCCGTTCGACATCGATCTCCTCGGCGGTCTCGGCGGCCTCGGCAAGGACCGTGACGTGCCGGGGGCCGACTTCGGCGATTCCACCGGCCACGGCCACGTAATGGATCTTCTCCCCCTGCCGGTACCAGAGGGGGCCGATCTCCAGGCGCACGAGGTAGGGGGTATGGTCGGGGAGCACCCCGAAGGCGCCCCAGGCGCCCTGGGCCGAGACTTCATCGACCTCCGCCTCGAGGATCTTGCCATGGGGACTGACGACGCGCAAGCGGATCTTTCCGGAATCTTCCACGGTTAGTACCCCAGTTTCTTCGCGTTTTCCAGGACCTCCTCGATCGTTCCGGTCATATAGAACGCCTGTTCGGGGAGTTCGTCATGTTTCCCTTCGAGGATCTGTTCGAAGCCGGTGATCGTATCCTCGATTTTCACGTAGCGTCCGCTCTTTCCGGTGAAGGCTTCGGCGACGTGGAAGGGCTGGGAGAGGAAGCGCTGGATCTTGCGGGCCCGGGCCACGACGAGCTTGTCCTCGTCGGAGAGTTCGTCCATCCCGAGGATGGCGATGATGTCCTGGAGGTCCTTGTAGCGCTGAAGGATCTGCTGGACCTCCCGCGCCACGCGGTAGTGACGCTCCCCCACGACCTGGGGGTCGAGGATCCGGGAGGTGGAGTCGAGGGGATCGACCGCGGGGTAGATCCCCAGTTCGGCGATCTGGCGCGAAAGGACCGTGGTCGCGTCGAGGTGGGAGAAGGTCGTGGCCGGCGCGGGATCGGTGAGATCGTCGGCCGGGACGTAGATCGCCTGCACCGAGGTGATCGACCCCTTCGTCGTCGAGGTGATCCGCTCCTCGAGTTCGCCGAGATCGGTGGCCAGCGTCGGCTGGTACCCCACCGCGGAGGGGATGCGGCCAAGGAGCGCGGAGACCTCGGAGCCGGCCTGGGTGAAGCGGAAGATGTTGTCGATGAAGAGGAGGACGTCCTGCCCGGCCTCGTCGCGGAAGTACTCCGCCACGGTGAGCGCCGTGAGCCCCACGCGGGCACGCGCGCCGGGGGGTTCGTTCATCTGGCCGTAGACGAGCGCAGTCTGCTTGAGCACGCCCGACTCCTTCATTTCGAGCCAGAGATCGTTCCCCTCGCGGGTCCGCTCCCCCACGCCCCCGAAGACGGAGTAGCCGGCGTGTTCCTTGGCGATGTTGTTGATGAGTTCCATGATGATCACGGTCTTCCCCACGCCGGCGCCGCCGAAGAGGCCGATCTTCCCCCCCCGGGCGTAGGGGGCGAGGAGATCGACGACCTTGATCCCCGTTTCGAGCATCTCCACCGACGTGCTCTGGTCCGTGAACTTGGGCGCGGGTCGGTGGATCGGATACTTGAGCTTCGTCTCGATCGGACCGGCCTCATCGACGGGGTCTCCGACGACGTTCATGATCCGTCCGAGGACCTCGGGACCGACGGGAACCGAGATCATCTCTCCCGTGTCGGTGACCTCCTGGCCACGCACGAGGCCGTCGGTGGAGTCCATCGCCACGCAACGAACCGTCCGTTCGCCGAGATGCTGGGCGACTTCGACGACGAGGTTCCCCTCGCGCTCGTCGATCGCCGGGTTCGTGATTCGCAATGCCTGATAGATCGGAGGGAGTTCCCCTTCGAACGCAACATCGACGACCGGGCCGATGACTTGCGTGATTTTCCCCTTGCGCATGGATCCTCCATTCCTTACCTTCTGCGGGTTATTTGATCGCTTCGGCGCCATTGACGATATCCATCAGTTCCGAGGTGATGGCGGCCTGCCGCGCACGGTTCATCTGGAGTGTCAGGCGATCGATCATCTCGACCGCGTTGTTCGTGGCGGAGTCCATTGCGGTCATGCGTGCGCCATGTTCGCCGGCGAGCGACTCGAGGAGGGCGCGGAAGACCTCCGTCTCCACGAATCGCGGCAGGAGCCACGAAAGGAGTGCCTCCCGCTTTGGCTCGTAGATGTAATCGACCCGCGTCGCCTCCCCTTCTTCCTCGGCGCTCCCTTCGGGAAGCGGGGTCACCTCGATCGGCAGGATCTTCTTGCAAGCGTAACGTTGGGTCATCGCGGAGACGAAGACGTTGTAGACGAGATGGACCTCATCGACCTCACCGGAGAGGAAGGCGTCGATCAGTTTTCCGGCGAGCGTGACGGCGAAGGCATGATCGACGGAACGCTGGTAGTCGGTGATCTGGTCCCGGATCGTGTAGCCCCGCTTCCGGAAATATTCGAGGGCCTTCCTTCCGATGGGGAAGAGGGAGAAGGTTTCTCCCGCCTCCCGACGGGCCTCGAGGTCATACTCGAGTCGTCGATTGAGCGTGTTGTTGAATCCGCCGCAGAGTCCCCGGTCGGAGGTGATCGGCACGAAGAGCCGGTGCTTCACCGCTCGGGGCTGGAGGAAGGGGCTTTCGAGCTTCTCGCTGCGTGCGGCGAGCGAGGCCACGACCCCTTCCACGGCCGTGGCGTAGGGGCGCAGGTTCTCGATCGCCTCCTGGGCGCGCCGAAGCTTCGCGGCGGAGACCATCTTCATCGCCTTCGTGATCTTGGAGGTCTTCTGAACGGTGATGATCCGCTTCCGGATCGTTCGCAGGGTCGCCATGGCTTCCTCTTCCGGACCGAGGGTTCTCGTCAGGCCTCGAACGTCTCACCGAACTCGGTGAGCGCCTTGTCGATCTTGGCGGTCAGCTCGTCGTCGAGGGTTTTCTTCGTGCGGAGATCCTCGAGGATGTCGGGGTGGTTGGAGGCGATGAAGGCGAGCATCTCCTCTTCGTAGCGTTTGAGGGCGCTCTCCTCGTATTTCCGGAGATACCCGCGCACACCGGCGTAGATGACGAGGATCTGTTCTTCGACCGGCATCGGCTTGTATTGCGGCTGCTTGAGGATCTCGACGAGGCGGCTCCCCTTGGCGAGTTGCTCCTGGGTGGCCTTGTCGAGGTCGGAGCCGAACTGGGCGAAGGCGGCCAGCTCACGGTACTGGGCCAGATCGAGCCGCAGACTCCCCGCGATCTGCTTCATCGCCTTGATCTGGGCGTTTCCGCCGACACGGGAGACGGAGAGACCGACGTTGACCGCGGGGCGGACCCCGGAGTAGAAGAGATCCGACTCGAGGTAGATCTGTCCGTCCGTGATCGAGATGACGTTCGTGGGGATGTAGGCGGAGACGTCACCGGCCTGCGTCTCGATGATCGGAAGCGCGGTGAGCGATCCCCCCCCCTTCTCGTCGGAGAGCTTCGCCGCACGCTCGAGGAGACGGGAGTGGAGGTAGAAGACATCCCCCGGATAGGCCTCACGTCCCGGCGGCCGGCGAAGCGTGAGGGAGAGTTGCCGGTAGGCCACCGCCTGCTTGGAGAGGTCGTCGTAGATGAGGAGTGCGTGTTTCCCGTTGTCTCGCAGGTACTCTCCCATCGTGACGCCCGAGTAGGGAGCGATGAACTGCAGGGGGGCGGGCTCGGAGGCTGCGGCGACCACGACCACGGTGTAGTCCATCGCGCCCTCCTTGCGGAGCCGATCGACGACCTGCGCCACGGTGGACTGCTTCTGCCCGATCGCCACGTAGAAGCAGTAGACCGGTTGATCCGTCTCGTGGGTGTAGCGCTGGTTGATGATCGTATCGACGGCGATCGCGGTCTTGCCCGTCTGCCGGTCCCCGATGATCAGCTCCCGCTGGCCGCGTCCGATCGGGATCATCGCATCGATGGCCTTGATCCCGGTCTGGAGGGGTTCCTTTACCGGCTGGCGGTAGACGATCCCCGGTGCCTTGACCTCGATCCGGCGGAACTCCTTCGCCTCGATCGGCCCCTTGCCATCGACCGGTTCGCCGAGCGCGTTGACGACACGCCCGAAGAGGGCATCGCCGACCGGGACCTGCACGATGTTCTTCGTGCGCTTGACGATATCGCCCTCCTTGATGTGATGTCCTTCCCCGAGAACGGCGACCCCGACGTTGTCCTCCTCGAGGTTGAGGACCATCCCTTTGAGTCCACCGGCGAACTCGACGAGTTCTCCGGCCATGGCCGCTTCCAGGCCATAGACACGGGCGATTCCGTCCGCCACGGTGAGGACCGTCCCGATCTCCTCGACTTCGAGCTTCTTCGTGTATCCCTTGATTTGCTGTTTGATGATCTCGCTGATCTCTTCCGCTCTGATTTCCATGAATACTCTCCGTTCGGCGTTGGGGGCTCTGCGGGACCGTGATCGCCTCCTCCCGAGGCAATCGAAAAAAATGGATACGCTCCGTTCGGCGTTGGGGGCGCTGCGGGACCGTGATCGCCTCCTCCCGAGGCGATCGAAAAGAATGTGCGAGGAGAAGGGGCGGAGTCCCCGAGGGGATGCTCAGGCGATCAACGCTTCCCGCAGATTTTCGAGTCGGGTCTGCACGGTTCCGTCGTAGACCGTGCTCCCCACCGTCAGGCGGATCCCTCCGATGACGCCGGGATCGTGCTCGACGCTGACGATCGGTTCCCGATCGAGCATCTTTTGGAGGGCGCTGCGGAGCCGTTCGACGACCTCCTCATCGAGCGGTGTGGCCGTGACGATGTGGGCACGCACCCTCCCCAGCGAGACATCGAGGAGTTGCTGATAGGCGGCATCGATCGCCATGACATAGGAGATCCGCTTCTCCCCGACGAGGAAGGTGAGAAACTCCTGGACCCGTTTGAGCAACTTGAGCTTCTTGCCGAGTGCGCGGATGATCTTCGTTCGTTCCACGGCCGGGTAGATCGGGTTGAAGAGCGCCTCCCGCAACTCGTCGTTCTCCGCGACGAGTGTGGCAAAGGTGTGGAGGTCTTCCCCGAAGCGCTGGCGCCGGTCTGCCTTCTCCTCCTCGGCGAGGAGGTAGAGGGCCTTGGCGTAGCGCCGGGCGACTTTTCCCTGGATCATGCCTGCTCCTCGATGGTCACGAGATAGTCGTTGACGAGCTTTTGTTGGTCTTTTTCCGTCATCTTTTCCCGCAGGACTCGTTCGGCGAGTTCGACGGCGTTTTCCACCATGAAGCGGCGGATCTCATGGCGGGCCTGACGGGTTTCCTGCTCCACGGTCCGGTGGGCTTCCGCCACGATCCGCTCGGCGCTCTTCCTCGCCTGGGTGAGGATGCGTGCCTTTTCCTCTTCCGCCTCCTTTCTCACCTCCGCGCGCAGCTCGGCGAACTCATCCTCCTGGTGGGCGAGTTTCTCCATGATCTGGCCGTGGCGTTCCTCGGCGCTCCGTTTCGCTTCGGCGGCATCCTCGATTTCCTGCCTGATCCGGTTGTGGCGGTTGAGGACGAACTTGCGCAGTGCCTTCCCCGCCGTGGCATAGAGGATGATGAGGTAGAGGAGGAGATTCGTGAACTGGAGGGCGAGATCCTTCCATGGAATCGAAGATGCCTCCCCTTCTTCGCCACGGATCCCCAGGAGGAGGGGGAGGAGGAGGAGGAAGAGGAACGAGCCCCATCGGAATCGTGCGGAACGTGGCTTCATGACAGTTGCCTCTCCAGGATCTGAAAGACGATCTCGTCGGCGAGCTTTTCCGCCTCCTTTGCGAGTTGCTTGCGGGCCTTTCGGGTTTCCGCCTTGAGGTGGGCCCGCCCCTCTGCCACGATTCGCTGGGCCTCCCGGCGCGCCTCTTCGAGCAGTTGCTCCTCCTGGGCCTTGGCCTCCTCTTTGATCGAGGTTCGCATCGCTCGGGCCTCTTCCCGGAAGGCGGCGAGGTGTTTTTCGTATGTTGCCAGCTTCTCATCGATTTCGGCGGCGATCCGGGCGGCTTCCCGGTTCGCCCCCTCGATCCGTTCCTCCCGGGCTTCGAGGATTTTCAAGACCGGCTGGAACAACCAGCGGTTGAGAAGGATGACGAGACAGACGAAAAGGACGATCTGGATGATCAGATTGAAATTGATGCTGATCACGGCGACTCCCGATCTCGTGGGGATGTGGCTTCGGTCGAGGGAGATCCGGATGGGGTGAGCCCTGCGGCTTCGTATTTCCTGAGGCGACCGAGCTGTCCGCCCGAAGGGATCACCCCAGAGCACGGATGCCACGCCTCTCGTAGAGCACGCCCTCTCCACGTTCGAGGTGATCCTCGAAGCGTGGACCGTAATCTCCGTAACGAACCGTGGAATGGTGACTTTCGCACTTTTCGAGAGACAACCCGCGGCCGGGTTGGGGGGAGAATCTAGCACAGCGGTTTTGGCTTGTCAAATCCTTTACCGTGCCCGG
>CAZTSL010000125.1:8734-13722 GCA_964616915.1 uncultured bacterium | reverse complement strand
CCATCTTCGTCCTCCTGGTCGGGATCGGAGATCTCCGGGCAGGTGTCGCAGGCGTCGGCGAAACCGTCTTCGTCGGTGTCCTCCTGCCCCGGATTCGGATCCTCCGGACAGTTGTCGCAGGCGTCCCCGACCCCATCCCCATCTTCGTCCTCCTGGTCGGGATCGGAGATCTCCGGGCAGGTGTCGCAGGCGTCGGCGAAACCGTCTTCGTCGGTGTCCTCCTGCCCCGGATTCGGATCCTCCGGACAGTTGTCGCAGGCGTCCCCGAGGCCATCGTTGTCGGTGTCCGTCTGATCGGCATTCTCCGTATCGGGGCAGTTGTCACAGATATCCCCAACCCCATCCCCATCGCCGTCGAGCTGCTCCGGGTTGCTCCTCTCCGGGCAGGTGTCGCAGGCGTCTCCTATGCCGTCCCCGTCGGTGTCCGTTTGGTCGGGATCGGCGGCCTCCGGGCAGATGTCACAGGCGTCTCCGACACCGTCGGAATCGCCATCCTCCTGTCCCGGATTGGAAAGCGTCGGACAGTTGTCGTCCCGGTTTTCGATGCCGTCTCCGTCGAGGTCGGAGGGGTCGCAGCTCGATGGACCGAACCCCACTGCGCAGCAAAGGAGAAGCAGGAAAAGAAGCGTTACACGTTCCCTCATGGACTCGATCTCTCTTTCTCACTCCCAGTCGCCTTCGGGGCCGCCGTATGCGCCGATGTCGCTTCGGCTTCCGTCGGGATCGAGGATTCCGGGATCCCCGGCGTCGATCAGGGGGGAGTCGCTTGCAAGGTGAAGATCCCAGGAAAGGGGATCGTCCCCCGTCGTATCGACGAAGCGGGGATCGACGGAAATGTTCCCGTTCGTTCCGGTCGGGTCTTCGATGCCGCTGTAGTTCTCGGGGGTGTTGTTCCAGGCGTTCGTATACCGGATCGTGGCGTCTGCCTCCGCGAGATGAACCGCACCCCCGCGCCCTCGACGATCAGGGGCTGCCGGAGCGGTCTCGTTCTCCGAGAAGGTGATGTTGAGCAAGGAGAGGAAGGCGCCTTCCTCGATGAAGATCGCCCCCCCACTGCCACTCCTTCCGCCATCTTCCTCCCCTCTACCCCCGGTGCGATTCGCATGGAACGTCACGTTCGTCAAGGTGACCCTTCCACCTCTCGCGGCGACGGCGCCGCCGTTACCACCGGATCCGATGTACCCCTCGCTTTCGCCGCCCGCTCCAGTGTGGTTTCCCGCCAGGAGGCCGTTGGTGATCGTCAGGTTTCCCCCCTTCATGGCGATGGCGCCACCCTCTCCCCCATGGGTACCGATCGTTCTCCCATCTCCCGTCTCATTGTCGATGAAGCGGACCCTCTCCATGAGGATTTCGGACTGTTTCGCATAGAGAGCGCCGCCATATCCCCCCCGCAGCGTCTCGAATTCTTCATATTCCGGATCCTGGTAGTATCCTCCTGCTCCGGTTCGATTGCCGATGAAATCGGTATTCCGAAAGATCGCGGTGGAGCCGTCCAGGTAGATGCCACCGCCATCTCCTCCCCTCCCATGATCGGACTCCGGCAACTCTCCGAAGCTGCCCCCCCACCCCGTTATGTTCCGGGCGATCGTAACGTTCTCGAAGCGCAGCGTGCTTGCAGTCGCATAGATCCCCCCGCCATCTCCTCCACTTCCGCCGGGCGGGCCGCTCGCGTTACATCCATCAGCCGTCTCGTTTCTCTCGATCACGACATCTCTCAATTCCCCCTCGACATTTTCCAGATAGATTCCTCCCCCATACGACGTCTTCTGGACTCCGCTACATCTGTCGTCATTCGGAAGGGAGATGCGGTTGGCCTCGATCAGGATCCCTTCGAGGATGGGGGCGCCGTCTTTCGCGTAGATTCCAGCCCCTTTGGCCGATTCGCCGTAGAGAATGATCTCGTTGCTTCGGATGATGAGATCGATCAGCGTGGGGGAGGCGTTCTCGATCGAGATCCCCGCGCCGCGATCCTCGGTGAGGCCACCGGTGATCGTGAAGCCTTCGAGGTGGGTATCGGGGCTTTCCCCCCGCGTCAGACGGACCGCACTCCCGGCTCCGCCCGCATCGATGATCGTCTCCTCGGGGCCCGCGATCCCCTTCAGCACGACCCCTTTCCCCAGGAAATCGACCTGTTCCTCGTATCTACCGGGAAGGACACAGATCGTCTCCCCCGACTGGGAAGCTTCGATTCCCGCCTGAATCGAGGGGAAGAGGACGGGGACGAGGAGGTCGCATTCCGGGAAGTGTTCACAGGTGCCGTCGCCGTCGAGATCGAGGTCGGCTTCCGGGTCGCAGAGGTCACCGGAGAGATCCCCGTCGCAGTCCTCCTGACCCGGATTCTCCCGGTCAGGGCAGTTGTCCTCCCCGTTCGGGATCCCATCGCCGTCGCGGTCGGGGTCACAGGCGTCCCCCACACCGTCGTCATCGGTGTCTCGCTGATCCGGATTGGGGGTTTCGAGACAGTTGTCGCAAGGGTCCCCCACATCGTCGCCGTCGAGATCTTCCTGTTGCGGATTCCGGATCTCGGGGCAGTTGTCGCAGGCATCCCCCACGCGATCCCGATCGGAGTCGTCCTGATCGGGGTTTGCCGCCTCGGGGCAGTTGTCCCGATCGTCACAGACGCCATCCCCATCGGTGTCACAGGGACACTGCACGACACCCAGCGTGAGAAACGAGAGTGCCAGCAGCAGAAAGAGGGTCGATCGAACCTTCCCTTGCATGATCCTGTCCTCCTGAACCTGAAGCCGAAAGCGAAAGGAGCCCAGCCCCTCCCCCCCTTTCCGAGAGATTGTCATCCTCTATTTTGAGGGATTCGCAAGGAGGGGTCAACGGGTGAAGCCTCACTCCCAGTCGCCTTCGGGGCCGCCGTATGCGCCGATGTCGCTTCGGCTTCCGTCGGGATCGAGGATTCCGGGATCCCCGGCGTCGATCAGGGGGGAGTCGCTTGCAAGGTGAAGATCCCAGGAAAGGGGATCGTCCCCCGTCGTATCGACGAAGCGGGGATCGACGGAGATGTTCCCGTTCGTTCCGGTCGGGTCTTCGATGCCGCTGTAGTTCTCCGGCGTGTTGTTCCACGCGTTCGTATACCCGATCGTGGCGTCTGAGGCTACGAGCCGGAGTGCGCCTCCTCTCCCTTGGCTACCGGGGTTACCGGGGGTTCCGCTCCCCCCGCACGAGTGGCTCACGCCGCCACCGGGGCCGCCGGCCCCTGTAAAGTTGCCGGAGAAGGTGACGTTGATGAGGTTCAGGGACGTTCCCCCTTTGCGGTAGATCGCCGCGCCACTCCCGCCGTCTCCACCATCTCCACCATTGGCCACGTCCCGGGCGGGCGGGAGGACAGCGCCTCCTTCCCCCCCCATGCCGGTATGGTTCCCGTGGAACGTGACGTTCTCCAGCGTAACTTCTCCATCTTCGGCGTAGATCGCCCCGCCATCTCCGCCATTTGCGCCCTGTTTTCCATCCTCGATGGGGTAATCGTTGCCGCAGTCGCCTACGACACCGGAATCTCCTCCATCTCCCGTCCAGTTCCCCGTCATGATTCCATTCGTGATCGAAAGGACGCCCTCGTCCCCTTTCACGTAGATCGCTCCACCCATTCCTCCGCTTCCACCTGCCGTTGCGACCGTGTAGCCACTTCCTCCCGATCCTCCATTTCCCGTCGAGTTTCCGATGAAGCGGACATTTTCCATCACCACTGTGGTATTGTAGGCATGGATTGCCCCACCTGATCCGGCGCTGGAGCCACTGCTGGTGTGATCCCCATCTCCGAAGACCGAACCTCCCTCGCCGGCCTGGTTTCCCAGAAAATCGACATTCCGGAAGGTCGCGCTGGAATAGGAGAGGTAGATTCCCCCACCATTTCCGCCGTATCCGCTGAACATGGTGCCGCTGTCGCCATCCCCCGAGCGGTTTCGCTCGACGATCACATCCTCGAAGATCGCGGTGGAATTTCGCATGAAGATCCCGCCGCCGTCTCCTCCGTCGACAGCGTTCTCGAAGTCCCCACAACCGCTACCGGCGAAGTTTTCTGCGATCGTGACGTTTCGCAGGTGGACGGAGGCGTCGGAGATATAGATGCCACCTCCATCGATCGTCATCGTGTCGTAGTCGCAGATGTAGGGCAATTCCTGGCCGTTGTCCTCGATGACGAGATCCTCGAGGAGGGAAGAAGTGTTCTCCATATAGATTCCGGCGCCTCCTATCGGGTACATTGACTCGATATTGATCCTGTTGCCTGTGACGATGAGGTTTCTGAGGGTGGGAGACGCATCTTCGATCCAGATCCCGGCACCTTTCTCCAGAGAGAAACCTCCGGTGATCGTGAAGCCTTCGAGGCGGGTTTCGGGACCTTCTCCCTGCGTAAACCGCACCACGGAGCCGGTCCCAGCCCCTTCGATGACCGTTTCGCTGGCGCCTTCGATACCTCTCAGGACGAGCGTTTTCCCCTGGAAGTCGATCCGTTCGTGGTATCTGCCAGGAAACACGCAAATAAAATCCCCTTCCTCGGCCATCTCGATGGCCTCCTGAATCGAGGGGGCGATGATGGGAACGAGGAGGTCGCATCCCGGGAAGTGTTCACAGACGCCATCGCCGTCGAGGTCGATGTCGCCCTCCGGATCGCAGGGGTCACCGAAACCATCCCCATCGCAGTCCTCCTGGCCAGCGTTCTCCCGCTCGGGGCAGTTGTCCTCGCCGTTCGGGATCCCGTCGCCGTCGCGGTCGGGATCGCAGGCGTCTCCCAGGCCGTCGTCATCGGTATCCCGCTGAGCCGGATTGGGAGTTTCGCGACAGTTGTCACAAGCGTCTCCCACTTCGTCCCTGTCGCGATCCTCCTGGTCTGGATTCCGGCGGTCGGGACAGTTGTCGCAGGCATCCCCGGGACCGTCCAGGTCGGAATTCTCCTGTTCGGGATTCTCGACGTCCGGACAGTTGTCCCAGTCGTCACAGACGCCATCCCCGTCGAGGTCCGAACAGGGACACGCCACGAC
>CAZTSL010000125.1:0-8634 GCA_964616915.1 uncultured bacterium | reverse complement strand
CGCCATCCTCGTCGGCATCCGCCTGATCGGGGTTGGCGGCCTCGGGGCAGTTGTCACACAGGTTGCCCACCCCATCCTCGTCGGCATCCGCCTGATCGGGGTTGGTGGCCTCGGGGCAGTTGTCGCACAGATCTCCGATGTCATCCTCGTCGGCATCCGTCTGATCGGGGTTGGCGGCCTCGGGGCAGTTGTCGCACAGGTCCCCGGCGCCATCCTCGTCGGCATCCGCCTGATCGGGGTTGGCGGCCTCGGGGCAGTTGTCGCACAGGTCCCCGAGGCCATCCTCGTCGCCGTCCGCCTGATCGGGGTTGGCGGCCTCGGGGCAGTTGTCGCACAGATCTCCGAGGCCATCCTCGTCGCCGTCCGCCTGATCGGGGTTGGCGATCTCGGGGCAGTTGTCGAGGTCGTCGGCGACGCCGTCCCCATCCCGATCGGCATTGGGATCGGGAACGATCGCGAAGGTGGGACTCTCCACGAAACCGTCGGCAGGGCATCCCTCATCGATCGCCCGGATCCGGAAGCAGGCGTTCTCCGTGTCGATCCCCGGCAACCGCCAGCGGTAGTTCGAGGCGCCCGGTTCCGTCGAGGCGACGACGGGCTCCCATCGCCCGTTGCCGATGCTGAGGTCATCGATGTACCACCCTTCGGCCCGGACGCTCTCATCGGTGGCCAGGCGGAAACGTAGCGTGACGCTTCGTCCGGAGTAGCGGGAAAGGTCGATCGTGGTTTCGATGAAATTCGGTTGATATCCGGAGAAAGCGCGCCGTCCCGCGATCGGACTCCGATAATCCCAACTGATCGTATGGGTGTACCCGTTTTCCACGATGGCGTCGCCCAGATCGTAGAAGGGTCCCCCCTCGACGCTGATCTCGATCACCCCCCCATCGTAGCTGGTCTCCAGGTAGTAGCTGTGATGAAAGCGCGCGATTGCCCCCTCAGGAACGGTGAAGGGGCCGAAATCGAGGTACTGGTCCGTGATGTAGGGGAGATCCTCGGCAAAGAAGGCATGGGTGGGGGAATGGGAACGGGCGGTCGTCAGGTACCACGAGTCGTATCCCTGGTCGGTGGAAATCCGCCAGTTCTCCGTGCCCGATTCGAGGTCGTCCTCGAGGAAGGGCGCGCAGGAAGGATGAAAGTCGATCGCATAGGCGGCAGTATCGGAGACGGGCTCCCAGGCGATCGCGATCTCCTCGCCCGATAGGAACACCTCCCCCCCCTCCGGGAAGGTGAAGCGAGGGTTCTCGGGGGCTTCGCAGGGGATCAGGTTCCGTTCGACGGCACAGGAGACGATCGTGTCGCGGTTGACCCCCCCGTGGAGGTTCTCGTCGGCCAGGAGGAGCGCGTCGATGCCGTCCTCGAACGCGTCGTTGCTCGAATCGGGGGTGAGGAAGAAGTGGCTCTCGAGAACGGTCTCGAGGATCGCCTCCCGCCCCATCTCCCGGTACATGCAGGTGAGCGCGGCGGACCAGTAGCGGCCGTCGTCATGTTCCTCGTAGGGGGTTCCCGGATAGGCGCCGATGTCATCCCCCGTGAATTCGTTCGTGCCATCGATCCAGCGAAGCGCATAGGTTCCCCGCACGGGGGCGTATCCGATCGCGGTCGCCCACCAGTCGGAGAGGGCGGCCCAGTGATCCTCCGTGTTCTGATAGGTCGGATCCCCCTTGTCGAGATAGAACATTCCGGCGAGAAAATCACCGAATCCCTCTCCCATGGCCCGCTGTTCCGTATTCCAGGAGGGGCCCCATCCCGGCACCTGGTCCTCCTGGATCGCGTGCCCGTACTCGTGGAGGACGACGTCGGCGTCTTCCCCCGCGTCCACCCCCCCATCGCCGAAGTGGAGCCCCTTGTCGTCACGGCTGTAGAAGGCATTTTGATCGGAGAAGTAGTGGGCGTGCGCCGGGATCGAGCGGTTGTTCACGTCGGTGAAGCCGAGGATCCCCTGGATGTAGCGTTGGGCCTGATCGACGGCGTGGTAGACGACGACCTCCTCGAAGCGGTCGTCGGATCGGGTGAAGTTGAACTCGAAAGGACGCGTCCCATCGGGATCGGCGGCCTGGCAGGCGGGCTTGTACGCGCCGTAGATGCCGGTGGCGCAGAGATCGACGTAGGGGCCTACGAGGCGGTTGTCCGTCAGCCCCTCCAGGGTCACGAGGACGCGTGCGGCGGAGAGCGCCACCGAATCGGCATTCCCATCGTCCCGCAAATCGACGTTCCCCGTCCCCTGGACCGGGTTCGGAGCGTAGACATACCCGGAATCGAAGAAGAGTTCGTTCCATCTGGCCCGGAGTTTTCCATTGCCGGCATCGACGAAGACCCGCCAGTCACCGAGGGGTTCGAGGGCGGGAATCCAGACCTCCCAGACGAGACTCGCCCTTGCAGAGAGGGCGTAGACGAGGAGACGCGTCTGGATCTCCCCACGCCCCCGGCGAAACCCGATCGCCTTGCGGGCGATCTCGATGGCCCGATCTTCGGAAATTTCCGGAATCACGGAAAGATCGAGATCGGGCACCCCCCGGTTCTCGACGAGCTGGACCCTTCCCGTGCGGTCGTAGTGGACCGAGAGGTATCCCTCCCAGACGGGGATGCCCCGGTAGTGTTGCAGGAAGCGGACATGATGCGAGGCTTTCCCCCGGCGGACCGCATCGACGCGAAGGTCGTCGAGGGGAATGCCCGCCGTGCCGAGCTTCCGGAGGACTTCCCGCGCGTTCCTCACGGGATCCCCATCAGGATCGACACGGATCCCGGGATCGAGCACGCTCCGGCTGTGGGCCCCCAACTGGGGAAGGCCCGTGAAGCAGAGTGCCAGCACCACGATACCACAGATTCCGTTTCTCATCTCGTTGCCCTCTCTATTGGAGACCCTCCCGGTAAAGCTCGGGAGGGGGACGCTCATTTCGAATGGGGAAGGAAGCGCCCCAGGAATCCCGAAAGGTCCCTGGAGATACGCTCGGAGAATGCGTCCCTTCGTCGGGAAGCATTAGCAAAAGGGGTACCAGGGAGGAGAGCATCGAGGAGAGAAGCGGAAATCTCGATGAAATGGGAAGGATCGCAGAGGGAGGAGAGGAGGCGGAGAGAGGCGAAGAGAGGGGAAGTCGAGGCGGCGGTCAACTTTCCTTTACCGGTTCTCACTCCCAGTCGCCTTCGGGGCCGCCGTATGCGCCGATGTCGCTTCGGCTCCCGTCGGGATCGAGGATCCCGGGATCCCCAGCGTCGATCAGGGGGGAGTCGCTGGCCAGATGAAGATCCCAGGCAAGGGGGTCGTTGCCCGTCGTATCGACAAAGCGGGGATCGACGGAGATGTTCCCCTCCGCTCCGGTCGGGTCTTCGAGATGGAAGAAGTTCTCCGGCGTGTTGTTCCAGACATTGCTGTAACTCTGGGAGTAATGCGAGCTTCCGCTCAGGCCGCCGCCATGACCATCTGCTCCCGGGTTACCGCTACTTCCCCCTCCGCCGCACGATGAGGAGCCGGTGCCCTCGATGCCACCCTGTCCCGCTTCGTTGTTCGTGATCGTAACGTTGAGGGTCGTGAGCGTCGTGTTCGTAAAGTAGATGCCTCCGCCCGATCCCCCATCACCACCATCCCCGCCAGACAGGGGATGATCGTCCCGATTGGAGCCCTGCACATTCCCCCCTCTTCCACCATTCCCCGCACGATTTTCGAAAATCGTGGCGTTCTCCATATAGACGAGTGAATTCTTCGCAAAAATTGCACCGCCGTGACCGCCATTCCCGCCATTGGTCACCAGGAAATCTTCCCCATGATAGCAGCCCGCATCGATATCCCCGCCATGACCACCCGATCCTGCAACGTTCTTGACGAAGAGGACATTCTTGAATGTCACATTGGTGTTCTGGAGGAAAATCCCCCCTCCATGGCCGCCGGCTCCTCCGTTGGTGCTATCGATATAGACGGTTCCCCCCCCGGCGCCGTTTCCTGCCGCGTTTCCAATGAAGGTCACATTCTGAAAACGGGGAGAACCTCCGATGACATACGCGCCACCGCCACTTCCTCCCTCTCCCCCGTTCTGCTCTCCGGGGTTATTGTTCTCACTGTGTCCAGCCCGGTTCCCGATGATATGAACGCGCAGAAAAGATGGGGAAGAATCGAGGATATAGAGTCCCCCCCCATGCCCACCAGGAAGGGAATCGTCATAAGGATAGCTGGAACCCATGGCAGCCGCATTGCCCCGAATCACCGAATCGATGAAGGTGGGAGCCGATCTCTCCATGTAGACCCCGCCGCCGAAACCGTCCCGGAATCCCTTGTCCAGTTCCCAGTAGCAGTCGTTTCTCGTGATGTTCACGGAATCGAACGTTCCTCGGGAATGGAGCATATAGATGCCTCCCCCATGGGAATCAATGATATACATGGAACCCCATGCCCTGTTTTCAGTGATCGTGACGTTTCGGAAAAGGGGGTCGCCCTCCAGGAGAAAGACGCCGCCTCCCATGGATGGATTTGGCTCTTCATCATGCTGCTGGGAGATGTTGTTCGTGATGAAGAGGTCGATCAAGGAGGGGCTGGCATGTTCGATGTGGATCCCACCACCCTGCTCGGCATCGCCGTTCTGGATCGTGAAACCTTCGAGAATGGTGTCACGCGCTTCCCCGGAGACGAAGGTGACCACGCTGCCAGCGGGCGCTCCGTGGAGGATCGTGCTCTGGGCGCCTCCAAGACCGAGCAGGTGAATCGCTTTGCCCTGCAGATCGATCCGTTCCCGATAGGTGCCCGCTTCGACGCACAGGACCATCCCATCGGTCGCAGCATCGATGGCCGCTGCGATCGTCTCGTAGTCACCCGGAACGGTGATATCGCACGCGACCGTATCACAGAGGCCGTCACCGTCCCGGTCCCGGTCTGCCTCACACGCATCTCCGATGCCGTCGAGATCGCAATCGTTCTGAAGGGGGTTGGGGATATGGAGACAGTTGTCCTCCCGATCGTCGATGCCGTCGAGATCGGTGTCGGTCACTTCGCAGAGGCCGTCGCGGTCGGGGTCACGGTCGCCTTCGAGGTCACAGGGATCTCCCCATCCGTCCTGGTCACAGTCCTCTTGACCAGGATTCGCCAGGGATAGGCAGTTGTCCACGGTATCGGCAATGCCGTCCTGGTCGGCGTCCTGAGGAGGGTCACAGTACCCGTCTCCGTTGTTATCGACATTCCCCTCGGGATCACAGGCATCTCCGAAGGAATCGCCGTCACAATCCTTCTGGTCCGGATTGAAGACGCCAGGGCAGTTGTCGCATGCATCGCCCCCCCTGCCATGATGGGAACTCCAGGAGGAACAATTCGGAACTCCGTCCAGATCCCTGTCGGAGGAATCACACTTCGAGAAACTGATGCAAGTCAGTGCCACCAGGAAGAGTGAGAAGAACGTCCCAATTCGTGTCATGATTCCACTCCTTGAAAAATTTCCGAAATCGCAACAAGGCTCTCCCGATACGGCTCGGGAGGAGGACGCTCATTGCCAATGGGGAAGGAAGCGCCCCAGGAATCCCGAAGGGTCCCTGGAGATACGCTCGGAGAATGCGTCCCTTCGTCGGGAAGCATTAGCAAAAGGGGTACCAGGGAGGAGAGCATCGAGGAAGGAGGGGAAAATTCCGATGAGATGGGAAGGAATGGAGCGGGTGGGGAGGAGACGGAAGGGAAATGACGGAAGGACAGGCCGATGTGAGGATCAAATTTTCTTTACCGCTCGCTCACTCCCCGTCACCTTGGGGAGCGCCGGACGCGCCGATGTCACTTCGGCTCCCATCGGGATCGAGGAAAGGGGATCTCCCCTATCTGGAAGCGGCGGCGGCCGTGGCGTCGTCATCCGATTCGAGAGAAGGGCGTTCTCCCGCTTTACGCTTTTCCTGCTCGAATTCCGAGATGATCCGCTCGAAGGCCTCGCCGTCGAGTTGCTCCTTGTCGAGGAGGGCCCGGGCGATCCGTTCGAGGAGTTCCTTCTTCTCCTCGAGGAGGGTTCGCACCCGTTGGAGGCGTTCGTCGAAGATGCGCTTCGTCTCCAGATCGATGGCTTCTGCGGTCTTTTCGCTATATTCCCGCGATTCTCCGATGCCGTCGAGGGGGGAACGGTGGGGATTTCGGGGATAGGTGACGGGCCCAAGGGTCTGCCCCATTCCATATTCGAGGACCATGCTGCGCACGATGTCGGTGGCGCGCTGGAGGTCGTTCTGGGCGCCGGTGGAGATGTCGCCGAAGATGATCTCCTCGGCCACGCGCCCCCCCAGGAGAACATCGACCCGTTCGAGGAGTTCCTGCTTCGTCATGAGGTAGCGGTCCTCGGTCGGGAGATTGAGGGTATAGCCGAGCGCGCTCACGCCGCGGGGGATGATCGAGATCTTGTGGACTTTGTCCGCGGTGGGGCAGAATGCGGAGACGAGGGCGTGTCCCGCCTCGTGGTGGGCCACGATCTCCTTCTCTTTCTGGTTGATCACCCGGTTCTTCTTCTCGAGGCCTCCGATCACCCGTTCGGTCGCCTCCTGGAAGTCACTCATCTCGACCTGGGTCTTGTTCTTTCGGGCGGCCAGGAGGGCCGCTTCGTTGACGATGTTGGCCAGGTCGGCGCCCACGAGGCCAGGGGTCTGTGCGGCGAGCTTCTTGAAATCGACGTCCGGTCCGAGCTTCACCTTCTTGGTGTGGACCTTGAGGATCTCCTCCCGTCCCCGGATATCTGGGCGTCCCACGACGATCTGCCGGTCGAAACGTCCCGGTCGCAGGAGGGCGGGATCGAGGATCTCCGGGCGGTTCGTGGCCGCCATGATGATCATCCCCTTGAGGGTGTCGAAGCCGTCCATCTCCACGAGGAGCTGGTTGAGGGTCTGCTCCCGTTCGTCATGGCCGCCGATCATGCCGACCCCACGAGCCTTCCCCACGGCGTCGAGTTCATCGATGAAGACGATGCAGGGGGCCTTTTCCCGGGCCTGGCCGAAGAGGTCGCGGATCCGGGAGGCGCCCACGCCCACGAACATCTCCACGAAGTCGGAGCCGCTGATGTTGAAGAAGGGGACCTTGGCCTCTCCGGCGACCGCCCGGGCAAGGAGGGTCTTCCCCGTCCCCGGCGGGCCCACGAGGAGGATCCCCTTGGGCAGCTTCCCGCCGAGCGCCTGGAACCGCTCCGGCGTGCGCAGGAACTCGATCACCTCTTCGAGTTCCTCCTTGGCCTCGTCCTGACCGGCCACATCTTCGAAAGTCACCGAGGAATCCTTCTCCATGTAGAGTTTGGCCCGGTTCTTCCCGAAGGTCAGCACATCGGTCCCCGGCCCGATCCGCTTGAAGAGGGCGTTCCACAGGAAGATCATCAGTGCGATCGGAACCACCCACGAAAGGAAGATCTCCCAGAAGCGGTTGTTCTCGTGATGCGCCAGGTATTCGATTCCCTTCTCGTCGAGGAGCTTGATCAATTCCGGATCTTCGGGACGCACCGCGGAGAGGATCCGTCGTTTCCCTCCCATCCCGAGGGGAAGATCGTCGTCCCCGACGCTGCCGAAGCGATCATCTCTCAGCTCACCCACGATCTTCGTCTCGTAGAGGATCACCTTCTGGAAGTCCCCCTGTGCCAGGCGCCGTTTGAACTCGCTATAGGGGATCTCACTGCCGGCTGGGGAGGAAAAGAAAGCATGCAGGAGCATGAGCAACATCAAGCCCACGATCACGTAACTGATCGGGAAACGGGGTTTCCCGCTCCCGCCTCCCGGGCCTTCCTCTTTCTGTCTCATCGCCATCCTGTAGGAATCCTTATGCGTGGAGCCTGGAAAAAGAGGGAACTTCAGCGGCTGAATGTCAGGGCTTCTCCCAGCCCTCCGCCTGCCTTTTCTCTCCCTGTCCTGGGGTATCTGGACCGGCGTCATCGGTTCCAGCCTCTGGAACCTTCAACGCTTCGAGCCCATCCTGTACTCTTAAGGTAACCATTGAAGACACAATGTCAACCAATGGCGGGCGGTGATTCCGCGCAGAAGGGGCGTATCAGGCCGCCGAAAAAGAAAAAGGACGCCGATGGCGTCCTTTTTCCGATGAAACGGTCCCAAGGGGATTTGAACCCCTGTCGCAGACGTGAGAGGCCTGTGTCCTAACCCCTAGACGATGGGACCCTGCTCCTTCGAGGGAGACGTGCGCTCCCTCCAGCGATCACTCCAGGACGAATCCGATGGAACGACCTCTGATTCTGGGCCGAGGATTCGAACCTCGATAACCGGATCCAGAGTCCGGCGCCCTGCCGTTAGACGAGCCCAGAAAACCAAGTTTTGGACGGCTGCCGGCGTGCACGACCTGGGGCGAGGTTTCGCCTCCGGTCGTTGCCGTCTGCTGCCCGCTCTGCGGCCTCCGTTCCCTTTCCCCCACGAAACCGGAACCCTCTTCCACTCTCCACTCGATGGTGTCCTGCTCCGGAGCCGTTGTGACGGGCCAGGGCGGCGATCGAGGCCGTTGAATGTCTCCCTTATACTTCATCGGGTAGGGAAAGTCAAGCCCTTTGTGGTTTCGGAATCTGTGGCCGGGATTCTCCCTCCATGAAGGGGGGGATCGGGGAGCGTGGAATTTTCCATCTCCTTGTGTTTCTTGACAAATCTATAAATTTGCCCATATACTGGCAGCCACCTGACGTGCCTCGGTTCCAATCGGTGGAAGCCCGA
>CAZTSL010000124.1:0-13827 GCA_964616915.1 uncultured bacterium | reverse complement strand
CGCGCCCTTGATTTTCCCCCATCGCATGCGTATCATGAGGAAGAAGGGCGCAAGGGAAGCCCCGCTCGATTCCGAGCATCGCAGAAGGGAAACGTGACGCCGATGAAACTGCCGATCTATCTCGACCATCATGCGACGACACCGGTCGATCCCCGGGTCCTCGAAGCGATGCTCCCGTTTTTCCAGGAGTCTTTCGGGAATGCGGCAAGCCGGCACCACATCTTCGGGTGGACCGCCGAGGAGGCCGTCGAGGCGGCGCGGGGAGAGGTCGCACGCCTCATCGGAGCCGGACGAAAGGAGATCGTCTTCACGAGCGGCGCCACGGAATCGATCAATACGGCGATCAAAGGGGTTGCCGCAAGCTACGAGGAGAAAGGACGCCATATCGTCACGCAGGTCACGGAGCACAAAGCCACGCTCGACAGCTGCAAACGCCTGGAATCGCAGGGGTGGCGGGTGACGTACCTCCCCGTGGACCGCTTCGGCACGGTCGATCCCGCGGCCGTGGAGCGGGCGCTCACCCCTCAGACGGTCCTCGTGACGATTATGCACGCCAACAACGAGATCGGCACGATCGAGCCGATCGAGGAGATCGGGGCGATCACCCGGGCGCACGGGGTCCTCTTCCACGTCGATGCGGCCCAGACGCTGGGGAGAGTGCCCATCGATGTCGAGCGGATGGGGATCGACCTCCTCTCCATCTCGGCCCACAAGCTCTACGGTCCCAAAGGGGTAGGGGCCCTCTATGTGCGCCGGCGCGCCCCCCGGGTCCGCCTGCTTCCCTTGATCGACGGCGGGGGACACGAGCGGGGTCTGCGCTCCGGAACGCTCAACGTCCCCGGAATCGTCGGATTCGGGAAGGCATGCGCCATCGCGGCCGTCGAGATGGAGGAAGAAGCGAAACGGTGCCGACAACTGCGGCAGCGACTCTACGAGGGGATCACGAACGGACTCGACGGGGTCTTCCTCAACGGACACCCCACGAACCGGCTCCCCGGAAACCTCAACCTGAGCTTCCAGGACGTCGATGGTGAATCCCTCCTGATGGGACTCGGCCAGATCGCGGTCTCCTCCGGTTCCGCCTGTACCTCGGCGACACTGGAACCCTCCTACGTCCTCGCGGCGATCGGACGCGACGAGGCCCTGATCCACGCCTCGATCCGTTTCGGGATCGGGCGCTTCAACACGATCGAAGAGATCGACTACACGGTCTCCCGCGTCATCGATACGGTACGACGACTACGGGAGATGTCGATTCCGGCACCTTCCGAAGAGACGACCGCTCCAAGGATCGGGACGCCACGACAGAGGTGAAATCGGAATGAAGATGATCGATATCACGGCGAACGCTGCAAGACAGATCAAGCGCCTTCTGGCGCAGCACGAAGGAATGACGGGGCTGCGGATCGGGGTGAAGGGGGGAGGTTGTTCCGGCCTCTCCTACAGCCTCGACCTCGACTCGGCACCTTCGGCAGGAGACAAGGTCTTCGAAGTGGACGGGATCCGCGTCTTCATCGATCTCAAGAGCCTCCTCTACCTCAAGGGACTCGTGCTCGACTTCCAGGACAATGGCCTGAACGGCAAGCGCTTCACCTTCGTCAACCCGAACGCGCGCACGACGTGTGGCTGTGGCGAGTCGTTCGCCGTGTGAAGCCCATCGTGCATGAGGCCTGCGTACTGACGAGCGATCGTTTCGCCAATCGGTAGGGAGAGGGCAGGCCCCTCCCCTACGCCAACCTCGGAGATTGCATGGCGCCAGAACGAAGAACTGCTGTGGTGGAAGAGATCCGTCCGCTGAACCCGAGGGTACGGGAGATCGAATTGCGGCTGGAGAAGGCTCCATTTCCTTACGAATCGGGGCAGTGGGTTGCGGTGTACCTCCCTGTGGGTCCCCAGCCGCCCAAGGTTCGGGCCTACTCCCTGGCCACGCCCGCCACCGGGGATGGTCGGATCACGCTTTCGTTCAACCGGGGCAACCGGCCCGATTCCGCGACGGACTACCTCTTCGACCTCGAACCGGGGGACAAGCTCGAGATCTCGGGCCCCAACGGAGGCTTTACGCTCCCGCCGGAGCGGGAGCACGATTTCCTCTTCGTTGCCCGCTTCACGGGGATCGTTCCGATCCGGTGCATGATCCTCGACCTCTTCTCCCGTCCCTTCACCCGGGATGTCGTCTTGATCTACGGGGCGCAGAGCCCGGAGGATCTCGTCTATGGAGAGGAATTCGAGGCGCTGGCCGGGAAATACCCCAATTTCAGATATTTCCCCTGTGTACAGATCCCCTCGGCGGGATGGAAGGGGGAGGTGGGAAGCGAGGCCGCCTGTCTCGAACGGACGATCCGCTCCCCCGAGGGGCGTCTCGCCTATCTGTGCGGGCTTCGGGCACTCGTGACCCCCGCGGAGGAGGCCCTCCAGCGGATCGGATTTCCGGCGGAGCAGATCCGGCGGGAACGTTACGACTGATCGGAGTCGTGACCGCAGTTGTCGGAACGTCGGTCATTCCGGGCAGATCGGGCGGGAACGTCACGGGGGAGCGGGGAAGAGGGCGAAGCCCCTATTCCATGACGGGAACGACGTCGGCGCAGGTGATCCCCGGGCCCACACCGTCGTCCGTGGAGAACTCGTGGATGTTGAAGTAGAAGCCGTCGGTGACATCTGCGATTCCGGGCCATCTTGAAATCGAGGACTTTGACAGATCCGCGATCCCCCGCTAGAATAACTTCGAAGATGCGGGGGAGGAGGTTTGGAGAGGGAAATCCGATGGCACGCAGAGGGCTCGCTTCTTCAGGGAGGGCGCGTGAGCCGTAACGTCGGCGAAAACCGAAGCGGGGCAGGCGCATCCGAGGAGATGCGTCCGCGAGAACGCTGGATCGATCGCGGATGGTATCTCGTCTCCGATTTCGAGGAAACGAACTCCGCCCGCTTCGAGGAAACGCTCGAACTGGCACGTTCGCTCGACGACTTCCTCGAATTGTGCGACGAGCAGGGACGCATCGTGTACCGCAACTTCTTCCGTGCCGGGAATCTCCATACCTTTGGAGAACTCTACCGGCGGATCGGAAAATGGAAGAAGACGAAGATCTTCATCTGCGGGGAAGAGGTTCGGGGGGCGCTGCCGGCGGGGGTGCTCTGCATGATGGAGACACGGTGCAGCTATCGGGAGGAAGGGATTCCCGATTATCTCGGTTGTTCGAAAGCACCGATCCTCCTGCGGCTCTTGGGGCCGGAACCGACGCCGCCGGAGGGGCGTGCCCCCTACTGGTTCGAGTTCTCGTCCTATACGGGACGCTACTTTGCGGTATCCAAGGAGCGGTTGCGCGCGCGTTATCTCCAAACGGTCTCACGACCGAAGTGGCGCGGCTGTCCGCTCTTCCAAGGAACCCGTGACCTTGCCCTGATCGATCGGCTTCCCGACCGGTTGTTCCCCGGTGATCGGGAACTCCCGTGGCTCCTCTACGATCCGGAGCGGGGGAGTCTCGACACCGACTTCCTCCATTCGGGGGTCACGCAGGGGCATCTGCCCTGGCCGACGGATCCGGAGCGGTACGACGATTTCATTCGGGGGCTCTTTTCCCCGGGAGGCGCCGGGCGTGGTGGATGAACTCGAACGCTACATCCGGGCACGCTATCCCCTCCTCTACATCGTTTCGTGGGAGGAGGAGCGGATGATCCGGATGATCGATGATCTGTGCAAGGGATCGCTCAAGAAGGCGACCTACCTCTGGAGCTGCACCGAGGGGCTCTACAACGCCCAGATTCCGGAGAGGAAGGAGCGGGCCTTCGCCGATCCCCTCCTCATGCTCGACGAGGTGGAGACGCGCAGGCAGGATGCGCTCTATCTCCTCCTCGATTTCCACCCCTTCCTCAAGGATCATCGGGTCGTCCGGCGCCTTCGGGATCTCGCCAGGCGGTTGCGCCACTCCCGCAAGACGATCATCCTCCTCTCCCCCGTGCTCGAGTTGCCCATCGAGCTTCAGAAGGAATGCGTGGTGCTCGACGCGCCCCTGCCGGACCGGGAGGAGCTGGCCCGCTGTCTCGATGGAGTGCTCCAGCAGAGCCGCGCGCACAACATTCCGGTCGATCTCAAACCGAAGCATCGGGAGAAGCTGCTCAACGCCGCCCAGGGGCTGACCTTCACCGAACTCGAGAACGTGATGGCCAAGATCCTCCTCGAGGACCGTTCGATCGACGAGCGGGCGATCGCGGTCGTGATGAACGAGAAGCGCCAGATCATCCGCAAGTCGGGCATCCTGGAGTTCTACCCCCATGAAGAGGGGTTCGACGACGTGGGGGGGCTCGAGGCGCTCAAGCGCTGGCTGACGAAACGGGCAGGGGCGTTCGGGGAGAAGGCCCGGCGCTTCGGGATCCCCGTCCCGAAGGGGTTGCTCATCATGGGGATCCAGGGGTGCGGGAAGTCGCTGATGGCCAAGGCGATCGCCACCCAGTGGAACCTTCCCCTCCTGCGTCTCGACATCGGCCGGATCTTCTCCTCCGCGGTGGGGGCTTCCGAGGAGAACACCCGGCTGGCTCTGCGGACCGCGGAATCGGTGGCCCCCTGTATCCTCTGGATCGACGAACTCGAAAAGGGATTCTCCGGGATCGAGTCCTCGAACTTCTCCGACGCCGGAACCGCCGCCCGGGTCTTCGGCTCGATCACGACCTGGCTCCAGGAGAAGGAACAGCCCGTCTTCGTCGTGGCCTCGGCGAACGACATCGGGCTCTTGCCCCCCGAGCTGTTGCGCAAGGGGCGCTTCGACGAGATCTTCTTCGTCGATCTGCCGAACCAGGAGGAACGCGAGGCGATCTTCAAGGTCCATCTCCGGAAGCGGGGGCGTTCCCCCAAATCGTTCGATCTGCCCCTCCTGGCCCAGCTCACGGAAGGATTCTCCGGGGCCGAGATCGAACAGGTCGTCATTTCCGCCCTCTACGACGCCTTCGATCAGGGGCGACACCTGAGCGACTTCGACCTCGTAAAGAACATCAAGGAGACGATCCCCCTCTCCCGGATGATGGAGGAGCAGATCTCCTTCCTGCGCGAGTGGGCCGGACAGCGGGCCCGGCGGGCATCGTCGTGAGGTGGGGGACCACGAACCACAGGGTGAGACCCGATGACCTTCGAACGGATCGAATGGATCGAATTCCACGACCTGGCCCCGGCGCCGGAGGAGAAGAGAACGGGCCAACGCGCCGTCTCCGCCCGGCATTGCCCCAAGTGTGGCTGGCTCGACACCGCCATGGCGGTGGAGTGTTTCCGCTGCGGCTTCAACTTCATCGTGGAAAACCGTGACCTCGAGTTCTTCAAGGTCCACCAGATCGAGCTTCCCAGGACGGAACTCTACATCGACAACGGGTACCAGAAGCTCCTCGACGGCCGGCGGCACGATCCCTCCCCCGAGGCATACGCGTTGCGGCTGCGCAGCGAAGCGATGAACCTCGTGCAGGGGTTCGACAAGCTGATCTCCCTCGACGAAGTCTCGATCGACCGCTATCCCCACCAGGAGCGCGCGGTCCTCACCGCGCTCAACGAGATGCGCGGCCAGGTCCTCCTGGCCGACGAGGTCGGGCTCGGCAAGACGATCCAGGCCGGGCTCATCCTCAAGGAACTGAAGCTGCGTGGACTGATCCGGCGCATCCTGATCCTCACCCCCGCCACGGTGCTCAAGCAGTGGCAGGAGGAGATGGAGACGAAGTTTCACGAGACCTTCCGGATTGCCGAGGGAGTGGAGGACTGGCACCACTCCCAGGTGCTCGCCTCCCTCTCCCTGGCCAAGATGCCCCACCACGCCACACGGATCCTCCAGAAGTCGTACGATCTCCTGATCGTCGATGAGGCGCACACGCTCAAGCACAAGTCGACCCAGCGCTTCAAGTTCGTCAACCAGATCAAGAAGAAGTACATCCTCCTCCTCACCGCGACACCGGTTCACAACACGCTCACGGAACTCTACAGTCTCGTGACGATTCTCAAGCCGGGCCTTCTGGGCACGGTACGCTCCTTCAACAAGCAGTTCGTCGATCGGGAGGACCCGAGGAAGCCGAAGAACCCGGAGCATCTCAAGAAGATCCTCTCCCGGGTGATGATCCGCAACCGTCGTGGCGAGGTGGGGATCCAGCTTCCACCGAGGAAGGCGGGAATCTTCTACGTTCGTCTCACCCAGGCGGAGCGCGAACTCTACGAGGGCGTCACCGCCTACATCCGGGAGGAGTTCAAGCGGGAGACGAATCATCTCTTCCGGCTCCTCTCCCTCACCACCCTCCAGCGCGAACTCTGCTCGAGCCCCCATGCGCTCCGCGGGACGCTGGAGATGCTCGCGGCCCGCAGCGAATATCCGGAGGCCACGCGCAAGCGGCTGCGCCACTTCCTCGCGCTCTGCGACAAGATCAAGATCGGCAGCAAGACGCAGGCCGTGCTCAAGATCCTCAAGGAGTATCCGGGAAAGTTCATCATCTTCACGAACTTTCTCGGCACGATGTATCATCTTCAGGAAGTGCTCGAACGGCGGGGGATCTCGACGGTCACCTTCCACGGGAACCTCAACATGCGCCGCCGCCGCGAGGTGATCCAACAATTCTCCCGTGGCAAGCGAATCCTCATCTCCACCCAGGCGGGGGGGGATGGCTTGAACCTCCAGTTCTGCAACCAGCTCATCAACTACGATCTTCCCTGGAATCCGATGCTCGTGGAACAGCGGATCGGCCGGATCCATCGTCTCGGCCAGGACAAGACCGTCTATGTCGTCAATCTCGTCCTGGCCAATACGATCGAATCGCGGATCATGTACCTTCTGGCCCGAAAGATCCAGATGTTCAAGCTCGTCATCGGAGAACTCGATCTCATCCTCGGGATGGTCAACCAGAAGAAGTCCTTCGAGCAGACCGTCTCCGAACTGTGGCACAAGGCGCGCAATCCGCGCGAGGCGGATCAGGCGTTCCGCAAGTTCGGATCGGAGTTGACCAGGGCGCGCAAGGACTACGAGAAGGTCCGCAAGTCGAACGAGATTTTCGGAGATCTCGTCCGCCTCACCGACTTCTTCGACCGGGAGGAAACCCACGCGGCCTCGAGGGCAACCACCCCAGGAAGGGGGGCATCCTCCAATGCCCGGAGATGAAGGGGGGTGGATTCTGCCGAGGCGTCCCCTCCGATTGCGCTCGTGTACAGAGGAGAAACGATGATCCGGGCGTTCGTCTACGACTTCTTCCGCTACAAGGACGCGGAGATCATCGAGGAGGGTGACATCCTCACCGTCCGCCTTCCTCCGGAGCTTGCCGCCTACTTCGAACGCAAGGAGCTTCGTCTCTCTTTCCGGCCCGAGGCGGTGGATGAAGAGACCGAACTCGTCACCCGGGGAAGCCACCTCTTCGACAAGATCGTCCGCTATCTGGAAAACGAGGGGAAAAGGCTCTACTTCCGCTATCTTCCCCGTTTTTCGTTCGACAAACGCGCCCGCGATGCCTACATCGCCGATCACTTCGAGTTCGTCAACTGCCGCCCCCACAGCTTCAAGGTCCGCCGCATCCAGAGACGGGCGGTGATCTTCAACTTCAAGGTCCGCTATCTCAGCGATGAAAAGGAAGAGCAACTCGTCTCCTTCCGGGTCACGGAGGAGGGAACGATCGAACGGCTCCCCTCGGGGGTCCTTCCTGCGGATGCGATCGAGTGCTTCCCGAAGAAACCACCGGGCGCCTTCACGAACCGGGAGATCCGGGAACGTTTCTCGCGCTGCGTGGAGCGGATCAGCCAGATCGCCCGGCAGGAAGCGACCGGACTGGAGACGGCGATCCTGGGACGGCTCAAGGCCAACGTGGAGCGGCTCCAACGTTACTACCACCAGTTGATCGATGAGCTTCCCCCCGTCACGGAAGAAAACGCACCTCAGCGCAGAAAGGAGATCACCCGGCTCGAGGAGGAATTCCGGCTCAAGCTCCGGGAAGAGATCGACAATCACCGCTTGCAGGTCGAGATCCGGCTCGTGAGCTACGCGGTGGGGCTCGTGCCGACCTTGCGCACGAAGGTCTTTCTCGATACGCAGCGCAGATCGCAGTTCTCGTTGCACCTCAACCTCTACGACGGGAGTGCGATCGTTTCCCCCTGTGCCGTCTGTGGCCGGCCGCTGCGGCGGATCGCTCTGTGCAGCGAGCATCATGTCGTCTGCGGGGAGTGTTCGGCGCCTTGCCAGGGATGCGGAAGGATCTTCTGCGGTCACTGTCCCCTTCGCCCCTGTCACGCGTGCGACCGGATGCTCTGTGGGGCGTGTGCGGCGCTCTGTGCCGCCTGCGGCGAGGCGGTCTGCACGGAGCACCGCTGGCAGTGCCGCCTCTGCGAGGCGCCTGTCTGCCCTGATTGCCACCGGACCTGTATCTCCTGTGAAGGGGAGGTCTGCGCGATCCATGCGGGGGCGTGCCGGGTCTGTGGGGGGGCCGTCTGCCGGGAGTGTGCAGAGACGTGCGCGCTTTGCAGCGAGTGTTTCTGTCCGGCGGACGCGGGGGCGTGCCGGATCTGCGGGCGGATCCTCTGCCGGGCCTGTACGCGTCCCTGCCGGGTCTGCGGAGAGGAGGTCTGCCTCGACCATGGCGCGACCTGTCATCTTCCTCCCTGCGAGCATTTCCTCTGCGAGCACGATCAGGCGCGATGCATGGTGTGTGACGAACCGCTCTGTCCCGAACACGTCGTGCATTGCCGGGAGTGCCGAAGCGCGCTCTGCCCCGTCCATCCGATCGAGTGCAACGCCTGCGGCCACCCCTTCTGTCCAGACGATACGGTGCGCTGTCCGATCTGTGGGGAGGAGGTCTGCGCGGGCTGCCACGATGGCAAGTGCTGCCGGGTCTGCCGCGCCCTCGCCGGAAGGGAGGGAAAACGAAGGAGCCGACCCCTCCAGGAGGTTCGCAAGCGAGGGTTGATCGGGAACTCCTCCGATCTCGTCTGGTTTCACCACGCCGGGCATACCCGGGAGATCTTCTTCGGGTTCCCCCATCAGCGAGGTTCGATCGAGGTGCTCGTCACCGACAAGGATCTCAGATTCATCCGCCACGTCCGGAGATCGCGAACCGACTTCGGCTGATCCCTCCCCCTCCGGGATGGGGACGGAGCCCGGAGGAGGCACTCAGCCGGCGTGGGGGTGCAGGCAGGCGACCACCTCGAGGCGCGCCGCCCGGCGGGCGGGATGGAATCCGAAGACGATCCCCACGATCGCCGTGGTGACGAGGGCGACCCCCATCGCCTCCCAGGAGACGACGATCACCCAGGGGGGGAAGAAGAGGTGGATCACCCACGATCCGAGGAAGCCAAGGAGCGCGCCGGCCAGGCACCCGACGAGGCCCCCGGAAAGCGTGAGGATCACCGCCTCGGTGAGGAACTGGAGCGCGATGTGGAGGTCGGAAGCCCCGACCGCCTTGCGAATCCCGATCTCCCGCAGACGCTCCTCCACCCCGGCGAGCATGATGTTCATCACCCCGATCCCGCCGATTCCGACCGCCACCGCCGCAATCCCCCCCACGAGGACCTCGAGGAGGAGGAAGATCCGGTAGAACTGCCGCATGATCTCCGAGAAGTCGAGGAACTGGAAGTCGTTCGCGTTTCGGTGTCGTTTCTGGAGGATCTGCTCGGTGATCCGCTGGACGATCCCGTTGTACCGTGTCGCGGTCGTCCGGAGGTTCAGCACGAGTTCCCTCGCTGAACCGTGGAGTTTCCCCTCGTGGAGGGGGAGGAGGAGGAAGCGGTTCCAGTCGAAACCGATGGGTCCTGGTTGGTAGGTCCGTGCGAAAACCCCGACGACCCGGAAGCGGTCTCCCCAGATCACGACTTCCTTCCCCACTGCGCCCGTAGGGTAGAGCTGCTGGGCCACCTCCGCACCGAGCACGCAGACCCGCCGTTTTTCTTCCAGGTCTTCGCGGCGCAGGTTGCGCCCTTCTGCGATCGGAATGCCGTAGAACCTTCCGAAGGAGGCTTCGGCGGCCAGAACATCGACATCGGCGAGGGATTTCCCTCCTCTGGCCCGAACCGCTTCCTTCATCTGGTATTGCATCAGGATGGCGGCAAGATGGGGGACGCGTGCGGCGAGGGCCTTCTTGTCCGCCAGGGTCAATCCATGGTGATACGTGGGGCGTTCCGCGCGGGCCGGCATCAGGAGGATCAAACGGGCGCCTCCGATCTCCTCGAGCCCCTTGGCGACCGTGGTCAGCGCGCTCTGGGCGAGCGAGGTCATGAGCACGACCGAGGTGATCCCAAGGGTGATGCTCAACACGGTCAGCAGGGTCCTGAGCTTGTGTTCCCGGATCTCCTCCAGGCTCTGTATCGCCGTCTCTACGATCATCGTTCCCTCGGGCTCCTCCCTCCCGATTGACAGGCCCACCCCAGGTGTTACAATGCTGCGAGTAACGGTTGTCCCTCGATCCTCTCGTATCGCTCGATCTCAAGATCGAGAGATATGACGTCACAATGCTGCGAGTAACGGTTGTCCCTCGATCCATCACCCCGCTGAGGAGGCCATGGGCAAGAACTTCGAGACGATCGTCCCGATGCGCGCTTTCCTGATCGCTCTCTTCCTTTCCGCCTGGACGCTCCCGGCAGCCGGTTGCTCTTCGATCGAGGATTTTTCCCTCGATGCGCGGATCCGCCAGATCTACATCCACGCCTGGGACACGACGCTCAGTCGGGATCTCGAATGTGCCTATCTCATCAAGCCGGCCGATCGGAGGCGCTTCGTCGTCCAGGTCCGCTACCGGGTGCCGGACCAGGATATCAGATTCGAGCGGAATTTGCCAAAAGAGTATCTCGATCCCTTCCTGGATGCCTATACGACCTTCGAGTCGCGCCCCTTCGGGTGGTTCTGGTTCCGGATGAAGCGGGCCATGACCCGGGCCTCGGAGAAGACTTCCCTCAAGGTCGATACGACCGGCCGGAAAGGGGTGATCCAGGTGGCGTTCCTCCTCGAGGATGGCCGGGAGTTCAAGTTCGTCTCCCAGGAGCGGGCACCGAACTTCTGGTTGGCCCACGCACCGAAGCGAAAGACGATCCTCTATTCGGAGCGCTTCACCGAAAACCTCGAGGGGATGATCGCGCGCATCGATGATTCCTCCAGGAAGCGCAAGGTGCTGGAACGAAACGGTGGGTAGCGTCGCAACGGGTCGGAAGGGAGCCGGGATCGCGTTGTTCCTCCTCTGTGCCCTTCCCTTTGCGGCGGGTGCCGCGCCGCCGGCGAACGACCGCGCGCTCGATCGGTGGATCGACGGGTACTCGACCCGGCTGGCCGAGCGTATTCCTCCGAACGTGGGGGGGATCGTATGGGCGGGGGTGTGTGACCGGACCCCTCACCGCGACGCCCTCCTCGTGACGCTCCTCGACCGGCGGCTGGCCGAGGCGATCACCGCACGTGGCTTTCGTCTCCTCTCCTCCGCGGGGGAGGGGGGGATCGTGGTGAAGACCTTCCTGGAGGAGAAGGGGGCACACTTCGTGCTGGCCGGGGAGGTTTCCCGGGGGGAGGAACGGATCGCCATCGTCATCGTCCCGGCCCCCCGCTCCGATATCGTGACCGAGGTGGAACACTTCCGGCATCCCCCCTTCGAGATCGAGGCATTCTCCACGATCGGGGCTCCCCTTCTCGATCTCGCCCTCTGTACGACGCCGTCGGGGCAGGGGACGAGGAGATGGTTGATCCTTCTGGCGGAGCGATCCCTCCGGATTTCCCCCCTCTTCGGAGGATCGATCCATCATGAATGGCTCCCGCCGCCGACGGCGGGGGAAAAGGTTCGCCATCCCACCGGTTTCCTTACCGCCATACGGACGGATGACGGGAAGGAATGCGAGATCACCGCCTTCACATCCTCGGGAGAGGAGACGTTGCGGTGGCGCTGGGACGGGCGGCGGTTGGACCGGGAGGCTCCGATCCCCGCCCCCCTCCTTGCCCGGGTGGCGCGCTGGAACCTCTTCCTCTTCGCACGTCGTCTTCCGGGGACGAACCTCTTTACGGAGGGGACGATCTCCGAGCGTCCCTCTCCCGAGGGGGGACGCCCCCTCCGCTCGATGCCGGCTGCAAGGAGGCGTCGTTCCCCGGAGCCTTCGCCGGAAGGCGGCGACGAGATCCCAGGGCTGTTGGATGTATCGGGCGCCTTCCTGGCGATCACCCCTTTCGACGGGGAGGGTCTCTTCTGGCTCTTCCTCACCCCCGACGGCGCGGAACTGACCGACGGGGCCGGGACACGGCTCTTCCTCCCCCCCGCCGGCTTCGGATCGAGCGTGATGCGGATCGGAGATCGTCTCCTCTTCCTGGCGACCGCCCCGACCCCACCCGGTGCCGGGGACACCCTGCGGGTCTACGCGCTGGCGCCGGGGCTCCGCGGCGAGATCCGGCTTCTCTGGGAGAGTCCCCCCTTCTCCGGAACACTCGTCTCGATGGCGCTCCTGCCCGGATCGAAGAGGGGGGAGGTCATCCTTGGGGAGCGGCGGGGGGGGGAGACGATCCTCTACCGGCTGCGTTCGACGCCTCCTTGGGAATGATCCCCCGATCCAGCGATGCCTCCCCCTCCGGTCATTCTGCGTCCCCCTCCTTTCCGGCGCGGGCGGAGAGGGTGTCGAGGATGCTGAGGAATTCCTCCGGGGAGACGAAACCCGTGATCGTGAGATCGTGGAGGATCTTCCCCTCCGGCGTGAGGAAGGCGACGTGGGGGAGCCCCTTGATCCGGTATTTCTCCGTGAGATATCGTGTCTGGGGCGTGGTTCGGGTGAAATCGATCCGGGCGGTGACCAGCCGCGCCAGCCGCGCCTGCACCGAAGGGTCGGCGAAGGTGATCCGTTCGAGTTCCTTGCAGGCGATGCACCAGTCCGCGGAGAAATCGATGACGATCGCTCGCTTTTCCGTCCTTCCGAGGGCCAGGGCCTCCGCCTCGCTCCGAAGCCAGGTCACTTCTGGGGCCGGTGTTGGCGCAGCCACGTCGAGATGGAGGGGGGGGAGGAGGAAACCGGAGCGGAGGATCGTCCCCCCGAAGAGGTAGATCCCCGGGATGAAGAGGAGGATCGCCACCGTCTTGCGGAACTTGCGCGCTCCCCCCGCATCCTCGGAGAGCGGTGTCAAGGCACCGAGAAAAACGGCCACCCCGATGATGAGCGCACCGACAAGGAGCGTGAAGAGCGCCTCGGGAAGGAGGGGGCGCAGGAAGTAGAGCGCCGCGGCCAGGAAGATCACTCCGAGCGCGCGCTCCACGAAATCCGACTTCTCCCGCAACTTCGGCAGCGTCGAAACCGCACCCGCGCCAAGAAGCATGAAGAGGACCCCCATCCCGAGGGCAAAGACGAAGAGGAGCCAGAAGCCGAGGAAGGCATTCCCCGTCGTCGAGACGAAGGTGAGCACCGCCGCAAGGACCGGGCCGGTGCAGGGGGCGGCGATGAAGCCGGAGACGAGCCCCATCAAAAACGCGCTCGTATACCCCTCCCCCGCCACGCCGGAGAGCTTCGCATTGAGCGCGGGGGGGAGCGTGACCCGGAAGACGCCGAAGGTCGCCAGCGCCGCCAGCACGAAGACCGAAGCGATCACCACGATCACGATCGGGTTCGCCATGAAGGCCCCGAAGACCGCACCGGTGAGCGCCGCGATCACGCCGAGCGAGGAGTACATCGCGGCGATCCCAAGGACGTACACCACGGAGAGGAGGAATCCGTGCAGCCGGCTCTTCACGTTCTTCCCCCCGAAGATCCCGATCGTGATCGGGATGAGGGGGTAGACGCAGGGGGTGAGACTCGTGAGAAAACCGCCCACGAACGCGAAGAGGAGGGCCCAGAAGACCCCCCGATCGAGTGCCCGCGTGAATCGGGCCGAAATATCGGCCGCGTTCCCC